>CAZVGY010000133.1:1467-8720 GCA_964627015.1 uncultured Desulfobacteraceae bacterium | reverse complement strand
CGCCCGGAGGATACACCACCTAATTCCCTAAACACAACTTTCGATTATAGCTCTAATATATAACACCATAATCATCGATATCAAAAGGCAACTTTTGCCCTCTTTTGATCGCCATTATCGTACCATACCTGTTACTATTCCTTATCCCTAATTCATACCAAACATTTGGATTTCTATCAGTAAGAATGGCCAAAACAAGATCTGTCATAGCCAAATCTTGCAGGATCGCTTTCGTAAGGCTATAAGGGCTACTTTCAGATCTAAATGCATCATATTCTAGCTCACCAAGTATCTTCTGTAGAAGTTCAAAAAACCTATCCCAGTACTTTGATGATCGGAGTATTGAAGTTCTCGAGAAAGGCATAATTACAAAGCATTTTTTTCGCATTTACTTCCTCAGTTCTTTACCAGTCGATAAACTCATCAGGCACAAAAAATCGCAAGGCTTTGAGTGCCTGGTGGAGTTTCAGATTATGGGGCTGATTTGTCTGGATAAAAAAATCGCCTAAAATAATTTGATTCGATATATCGTTTTCCCAGCTTTGTAGGATGCAACGCCCAGCCTAATTGCCCCTTTTCTTTTGCCACATCATATTCGTATTTAGCCAATCCCAATTCAACCAATTCAGATGCTGAATTTAATAGCTCATCATTAATAAACGAAATATGCCAAGGTCCTGTACCATCGGGACGAATTCTTTTTTGATGATGTTCGCTAATTTCAAATAATAATCTCATTGCTTTATAATTCAGTTTATTGTGTAACTGAGAAAAGGTTTCATTTAATTCACTATCCGTAGGCCAAGGTATCGCTTTAAAATGCTGTTTTATTTTCTCACTCAGATCATGCAGACAATCATAATATAATATTTGAAGTTGTTGCACTTCTGAACAGTCAAAAGTGCTTGATGTGTGTTTTGTTATCATCACGGATTCATGGGGGCGAAGGGAACATGTAACGCCAAGTTCGTATAAAACATTAGGCTTAGGATCAGAAACATCAATTACCACCATGTGGCTTCCTAAAATGACCTTATATACCTCATCCATCCAATCTAATGAGTTTTGATTAATTCCCACAATATGAAAATCTACTTCAAGGAAAGTGCAAAGATTTTGAAATTCTTTTTTTACTTCGTTGATGTCATAGTACAATCCCGAATTACCGAGAGGAACTCCGCTTCTAAACGAGCATAAGAGACCTAATGATTTACGTTTAGCCTCAAGAAGGTCGTTTAAATGTCTGGTTCCATTTTTTTGGTAATATTCATATGCGCGCATTTTACCTTCCCCATAACTCAATCATTGAGTAACTCTTTTATCTTTCTTGTTTGAGCTTGGTTTTTATGAAATCACGATTGGACCATCTTCCAGCCTTTCCAACAATTCCTGCTCAGTCCTCTCGATCCAGTTTTTGACGTCTGTCTCTGTCCTCAAGGTGCCACTGGTGAGTTTAACTGTCTGAGTTTCTGGCTCCAACAGCTTTGCGGCTGCCAATGCAGCGTTACGAAATTGCTGAGGTAGCGCATCGACTTTTGTCTTCCAACTTGGCAGCGGGGTTTCTTCCAGAGTGCGAAGAAGGCTTGAGTCATCACCTATTGAAAGTGGCGATATGCCGGCAATCCCTTCGGTATCGAGAATCTCTTGCTGCTGATCGGAAGTGATTTTTTTCCAGTTATCGTTTTCTGTGAGTGCGGCCATTTCACGATCATAAACGGCCTTGAAATCATCATGGGCCTTCTTTACAGCGGTGCGCAATGCTGTCACTGCTTCTTTGTGGATTGCCGGAATGGGATCAGTGTCGTCGAGAAGCCGTCGCTCATCGTAGACGGCGTTTGCCTGTTTATTAAGATCTTCTGCTTCAGGTAAGGTTTTGCTGTGTTTCAGCAAGATCTGAAGTGTTTCCCATGCGGGTTCCCGTTTAACGGCTAAATCCGCTAAAGCAGACCATTCCTTAACCTGTTTTGAGAGCGAATCATATTGGTTCAGCATCTCGGCAAGCTGTTCGTTTCCGGCTAATGACCTCAGATTATCAAGGTGCTCTGTTGATGGACGTTCGGGCATCGGCGGTGTTCCGCCGGCCCGATTCGCAAGGTCTGCCAGATGAACGAGAAATTGACCGGCTGCGATTAATTCTTCATTGGGTTTGCATTGGATTCCGGCGCTTTGGAAAAGCTTGCGCAGTTTGATTCGATCCCTCGCATCGATGGTTATCGTTTCCACCCGGAAATCACTAACCGAAATCTTCGCCTGATCAAGTTGGCCCTGTTTGAGCTGAACACCTTTGTGAGTGGCCCGAATATGGCCTGTGGTGAACAGCGTAATCAAAGCAGCGTCAATTGCATCACGGGGCCAGCCATAAGGGGTTTTTTCGAAGGTATCCCGAATCTCCTTTCCTTTTTTCCCTGATCCGATCTCTGAAAGCACGGCAGAACAAACCGGGTGTTTCTCGGGCGCATCGTTCCAGTCAACCGCTTGCAAGGCGCCCTCGTCCCCGTTTTTAGCCCGGTTAATCACACTGTGCCAACGGTCATCATCCGCATCCTGAAAATTTGGAAAAAGCCGATCCAACGATATTTCAGCGGCTGAATTCACTTTATCTTTCAATGTTAGATCAAACCGCTCCTGGCCGCCGCCTTGAATGACTTTGGCGGCATTGATCACATCCTGAATAATCCTGTTTCTCGCAGTTTCTGCTGAACCCATCCGGGTTACCATGGAATCACGGGCTTCCTGGCCTTCCGGTGTCGTGGGCGTGCCTTTGAATTCGACAGTTGCCTTAGCCGCTTCGTACTCTACGATTGCCTTTTTAAGGTCATCGGCACTGGCCTTGGGGACATATACATAGATGACCGAACTATCCGTTCCAGAGGTCCGAGCGTCTGCCAGCACTGTGCTTTCATTTTCTCCCCAACCATCGCGTATCCAGACAGGAATTTCATTCCCCTTGACTTCAGGTGGTTCGGTTCCAAAATGTATGGAAAGCCTGCGAGCTGCTTTACACTTGCCTTGGAGCAGCCTTATGCCATTCAAGGCAGTCGAACAGGCTGCATTTAATAAAGAAGAACGTTTGCTGGATAGTGCGGTAAGGTCGTTATTCAACTTTGTCTGGCGGTTACGGAATTCACGGTCCCACTCGCTGCTTTCTCTGGTCTGGAGGCTGTATTCCTCATCAAGCTTGATAAGTTTCCCCTCGTCAACCAGTTTATCTAAAATTTGGGGGATCTCTTTTCTCAAAGTCGCGCCATCATTTGCAAGATCGCCGATGAGAAGATCCGCCAGGGTTTCAGCGGTAGCCCGAACGCCGATATCGGCCACCTCTTCACGCGGCAGTTTTCGAATGAGGAAAACAAGCCCGCAAATCCGTTTGGCAAGCCTGCCTTCCGCAGTCCCATCATCAAGGTTTCTGATCGTTTCGTCGATTTCTCTCAACAGGACACCGGTGCGCAGGAGATCGGGCTGGAGCTGATCAAAGATGAAGTCAGCCGGCACGACAGTGCCGAGGTTTTTTTCAGCTATTTCTTTGACCGCATCATAAACAATACGCAACTGGGTCCGAACCTGGCTGGCTGTACCGGGAATATCTATGGCACGCAGGACATATTCCCAAAAACGGCGGCGAACAGGCAAGAGGGGATAGTCGTCCACGATTATTGCGCGGTCTTCGCTCCGAGGGCCAATCCGTGTGCCCGTGAGTTGACGGTCTATTTCACCGGCATAGGAACTGAGCTTATCTTCAATGGATTTACGCTTATCGGCTTTTTTTGCAAGCACCACACGGCGGGTTACCGTTTCAACATCCGAATCGGATAGCTCAACAGGAATCGTAAAACGGTCCCTGAGGCGCTGCAACAATGGTACACTACCAGCAAGGGCTGTTTGACCCGCCCCTATGACCAAAACCCGACTATCGAGCTGTTTGCAGATCGCTTCGGCGATTTCCATAACATCAGTAGAGCGTTTTGCACTGTCCCCGATGAACAACTGGATTTCATCCAGCACAATAACCGTACAGGGTATTTGGCCGTTTATAGAAAGGACTTTGCGGACGATTCGGATAAACGCTTCTGTTGAAACATCCGTAACAACCGGGAACTGGGCACGAAGCACGGCTCGAACTTGCTTAATATCCGGGGCAAAGGCGGGATCAGCCGCCAATAGTGCTTTGGCCAGAACGGGGCTGACATAGAGGTCCTGCAGTTCGCTTTGAAAATCTTTTCCATCGGATTCAACCGAGGACTTGACCTTATCATATATATTGTTTTTCTGAAGCCAGATACAGAATTGCGCTTGGGGCAGGGAGCCTGGAAGACCTTTGGAGCGTAAAATGATACTCAATACAGCAAGACGGACGCTTTCACCACCTCCGGAAGGCAATGTTCCCGATACGGCATGGAGCCCCCCGCATCGTTTTCCCAAAGTATCCAGTTCCCTCAACAGATCTCTTACTTCATCCGGCAATTGGGTCAGCCCCCTGGCGGTCGCCCCGTCAGATTCAAACCGGGTATCCACCCATAAATGTCGGAGCATCTTGAGAAGGTGAGATTTGCCGCTTCCAAAAAAGCCGCTTACCCATGCGGCAGGCTGAACCGTTGAGTCGGCATTCCCTAAATACGATTCAAGGATTCGAATCAGACCGCCCTTGTACTGGCCTTCACAGACAAAATGTTCCAACTCATACCGCAGCGTTTCAATTTCTTTCTGAGTTGCCGATTCCGTTACCGCGGCCACACCGTCATTGAGCAGCTTTGTGATAGCTGGATCTCGCTGAAATATTTCACGGTTTTTCATGAGTCGCTCACCCCGTTATGTAAGGTTATGGGAACGGCCAAATAATTCCAGCCGTCCCGCGCATCGAGGAGTCGATAATTATTATTTTCAAACTCACCCGGGAAAAAGAGCAGCAAACGGCCCCGAATGTCATGTATGACTTCCTTCAGGATTAAAGATACTTTGGTGAAACCATATAAACTGGCCACTCCATATACGGCCACCACGCTTTTTGAGTCCAAATCTGCTTCTGTTAATACATTTCGGAGTTCTTGCGCGGCATACTGCAAAAAGCCGCTTTGAAGTTTCATTGTCAGGTCTTCAGGAGATTCAAAATACAGGTCCCTGTATTCTGTGTTGGCCATCCAGGTGGCGAAGGTTTTTGTAAAATTGAAAGACCTCCATTTATGTCCGGCATCGATGGTTGCCATTTCAAAAATCTCAAGCCGGGCACGCAACTTGCGTTCGTCCTCTTTGGGATAGACCACAAAAATGGCTTTCTGGTCTCCGGCCAGGTTGCGCTGCCACGGCGCAGAAATATGATTCCGATAGCGGGTTGCCAGATCTTCAATCCGTCCCATGTATCAAATGCCTTTCATCTTCTGTAAATAGGCGGCTAAATGAAACCTCCACGACTCCGCCTGCCTGACTCAGATCCAAAAAACCAAGTCGTTTTGCATCAGTAGCCAAAGAGACCAGTTCCTCCTGGGGGGTATCAAGAACTTTTGACCAAAATGTATTAAACAGACCGTTGCCACGAGCCCCAAGGATGTAACCCAAAACAAGGGCGTAGGCGGTGACAATCGGTGTTGGTTTTACACACTGCCGGATTTTTCGCACACGTCCCCTTAGATGCCCTGATTGGGTCCATGACGATGAGATATTGCGTACAGTCGTATTAAGCGTGCCGTTATTTAACCTATTATCAACACTCTGACGAAGAGCATCAGTTAATTTCTGTCGCATAAGCTCTTCTCCGGTTTTGATCTGAAGGATTATTGCCGAAGTAACTCTTAAAAGCGGGTCCCGTGCTAAAGCAGTCAAAAAAGCAAGAAGAGGGCGCCCATTCTCATCAACCTGCCAAAGTTGGCGCAGAATGCGGAAAAGCGGGATAGTAGGATCTAACCCATAAAGTTCACTTAATCTTTGACAGGTAAGTTTGCGTGTTGAAACGGTTCGCTTACCAAGACAATTTTGCTCAATAATTGCTGATACATATGCTTCGCGTGGTGCATTCAGCTCTTGATCTTCAAACAACAAGGCCAGCTCTTTGAACATCATAGTTCTGCTGGTGTGGGTGCCTTTGTCGCCGAACCGAAAACCTGCCTTAGTCCAGGGCTGAGAATCAATTGATTCCTGTAGGAGAGCATCTTTTTTGAGTATCGGATCGTGTTTCATAATAACCCTTCTTTTCCGCCTGCAAATTTGCAGGCTAAATATTACTTTATTTTAAACCCAACTGTCAAGAATAAAATACATGTATTTTATTTGGCATTTTGGGTACTTTGATACCTCCTTTTCCTTGGATTTCCTATTTTCTCCTCATTCCCAGAGATTTCCTACTCTTGCCCGGAAAATCGAAATTTGAGCGGTTTTCGGAGCTCTTGCTGGTGGTTGCAGCCAAAGCAATTTTTCTTGAATAATCCACTATATATAGCGTATGCGTGCCATGACTACCAAAAGCAACTGCAACAGTACCACATGGTCCCCAGCATGAGCAGGAAAGGAGACGGCTGGGATAACGCGCCTACGGAACGTTTCTTCCGTCGCTTGAAATCTGAACGCTTGTCTGAGTGCAGATTCACAACGAGACGGGCAGCAAGAATGGAAGTACTGGATTACATCTCATATTACAATTCAATCCGACGCCATTCCACACCGGGCTATAAAAGCCCAATTGCTTATGAGAAGGAACAAGGCCGATTGGCGGCTTAATTTTCGGTGTCCGTTTCTACTTGACCATTGCAGTCAAAATATCAAAGGGCAGCGTCATATTCGAACGGTCTCCTTTAGGGTCGCTTCTGAGTATGTTGGAACGCTATTTTGATCTAAAAGCACTCGGGCACATGAAGTTTTGACAGTCAAAATATTATCTATTATTTCAAATCTTTATAAAGCTAATAGATACCAGTTTTTTGAAAACCCTTAACTATCAAGATTTTATATTAGTTCGTAACTGATTGAATTTAATACAAAATTTATACACATATCTTGCTTTTTATATAAATAATTGAATTTAATACGAATTATTTCTTTTCTAAATCGAATGTATCATAACATGATGATTTTATAAGCATAAAATTACTATTGACAAAAAATTCAAATGTGCTATAATTTTGTTAAATGTTTCAATCTCATATTTCTCATTTCGGCTTAGAAATGGGATTTTCTTTTTTCTCCCCACGCCTGTTTCTCTATTCTTAATAATATCATTACTTGATGGGGTTGTATTTATTGAATGGCTCTTTGAAAATTTAGAATTT
>CAZVGY010000133.1:0-1457 GCA_964627015.1 uncultured Desulfobacteraceae bacterium | reverse complement strand
TATTGTTATTCTAGGTACTTATATAAGTTCCAGGGAGGTATGTATTGAAAAAATTCAGCTCGGACTAATGAAAAATTGCTCTTAAAACAAAAAGCCCCGTTTCTTGTCGATCAGAAGCGGGGCTTTTTTGCGTCGTTTTACATAAATCTATATCATCAATATAAACAATGTATTATAATCTAATAGCCTGTTGGAAAACAGAACAGGAGGAAATTATGGAAAAGACAAGAATTACAAGTGCAATAGAAAATGCGCGGGTCGGCATCGACAAGTATTTAGAAATAATGCGACTTTTTCCTGTTACAGATGTATCAAAGGACAGTGAGTTCCAAAGAAAATACAACAATTTTTATAAAATGCGACAGAGGACACAGGAATTTTATCAGGTTTATTATGGATACATGCAGGACATGAAGGGCAAAGATTTGGAATTCAAAGATGCATTAAAATATTTCCATTCGAGACTGAACAGGGTTGAAGCTTCATTCTCAAGCAAACTTGTAGCTACTCATAATCCAGACTTGCCTGTATGGGATCAGTTTATTTTAAAAAATATTGGTATAAGAGCGCCAGCGTATAATGAAAATCGCAGGATCGATAAAATTATAGCTATATATGATCAAATCAGAAGTTGGTACCAGACATTTTTAAATTCAGAAAAAGCGCAACTTATGATCGGTCTTTTTGATGAAAAGGTCAATAGTTCGCACATGATCACAGACTTAAAAAAAATCGATTTTATATTGTGGCAAACGAGGCCGGTTAAAAAGGAAGAACAAAACCGAAGACTACACTTGAAAAGAGTTGAAAAAATTGACGATTCAATAACAGCCGACACTGAACTTGATATTGTTTCTATAATAAAAAGGAAATTTCAAGAAACAGGAAACCCAGCATATATCGAAAAGCTAAAAGGGAATGGTTCAATTTCAGCTAAATTGTCTAACGATGGAGTGTATGTTGATAATTTAGGTAATCAGCCGTTTCTTCCGTGGGTTGTGTTTACAAAGACAATAAGCCTTTTGATCAATAACGATGGAAGGGCAATACGTGGAGATGCTATGGGGTCAAAACTCGGTGATAAAAAATTACCTCTTAATTCTATTGAAGGGTACGTTGCCCATACAGTTTATAACAGAAAAATAGGGGATTCTGTATTCCGTCGGATTACACCGATTGCATGTATTTTGATCTGGGTTGGAGTCTGTAAGGCAGGTAGAGGTGAGTTGATTTTATTACCGTATAACAAATGAAAGCAAGATTGAGCTGCATGTAAAACCAGTGAATCCGAGTGAACCAGAGTGAATCCCAGTGAATCACAAGTAACAAAATCGCAATCGCAAATTATCTGTTGACCAAACCGTTGACCAAAACAAAAAAAAGCTACAGAAGTCTCTGTAATTTTTTAAAATTAATGGTGCCGAGGGACAGAATCGAACTGCCGACACGGGGATTTT
>CAZVGY010000132.1:0-8749 GCA_964627015.1 uncultured Desulfobacteraceae bacterium | reverse complement strand
GTCTATATCAGATCTAATCGAGCGGCGCAAGAAAAAAATTGCGCTGTAGTGTTATCTAGGATTTGAAAATTGGAAAAAAAGCGCTGGGTAATTTCCAATATCAAAAAACAAATTCCTCTTTGCTTAAATGTGTTCGCTCTTTGTTTGGCTGGACTTCTTGCTTTGTACCCGGCCTTATTTAGAATAGAGGCCGGAAAAATAGATAAGGAATCTTACGCCGACCTGAAACATCAGATGTCCCAACAGGCTTGTGATTTCATAGATGCCCACATAGATGAAGAATTTAAAAACCCTCAGATATTTTTAAAGGCAATCCCTATATCTTTTTCAGAAAAAGACAGAAATTATATCCTTGATGTTTTTAGATACAGTTTTAATTATAGCCAAGTCTACACCGTTCTTATCTTGATTATGTTTTTCCTTTTAGTCGCTGCCTTTTTAGGGCGTGAGATTTCGAGTGGAAAAAAATATTCAATTGCCCATTCTTTGCATTTTTTACATAAAGCCATTCATCATTTAAGGGATCATTGGGATCAGATTTTCATAAAAGGCGATACGGGATTGTCTATTTGTAAGAAAGCCGCAAAAGAATTTATTCAAAAGAGTTTGGATGAAGTTGAGAGATATTTTTCAACGGTAACCGGAGCACCTTGCAGAGTATGCATAAAATCCTTAGTTCCTGAGGACTCTACTGGTAGAGAAATTAAGTCTAGAACCGTTGTTATTGAAGATAACAGGGGATTTGAAGAATACGATCAAATAACTGTAAAAACATTTGCAAGGAGTTCTAATTCTCATAAGCCGAAACAAGACCGGGTTCAAGATTGTATCTATAATAATAGTGATTATATGGATATTGCCAAAAATGGGAAGTCCTACTACTATATTGGGAATGTTAACAAAGCCTATGGGGTTTACCGAAACTCACACATCACAAGCGATAATATAAAAGCATCTCGACAGCTTGATTACAAAAGTGCCTTAACATTTGCAATCAGATGTATGCATCCAAATTCAAATACGGTTGAATTATTGGGCTTTCTTTGTGTTGATTCGGCCATAACAAATATCTTTTCAAGACGCTTTGATACTCAGGCAGGACATCTAATAGCTGATTTTTATTTCCTTTTTCTAAAAAAATACACTACTCTTGGGGCAAAAAGAAAGGAGGTTCAAAATGCTTAGCAGGTTGATGAAAAAAAAGGCAAATTCTAAAAAAAATGATCTTGAAAATATAGATGCCAAATTAAATGCAACAAAAGGATATACTTTAAAAAGAAGGGATGCCTCGTCGTTTTTATTGGTGCCAGATAAGAATCCAACAAAAAGGACTGTTATAATAACGATGCCGAAAGACTTACTTCTCGATTAAAGGATAAAGCATATCTACACAGAGAATTTCTCTGCAATTTGGCCGTAGGACATAAACCGATCCTGCGGTCTTTTTTTTAGTTGCCCATTAACTGGGTTGCTTTTTTCTTTGTCGCTATCTTTTTATAGTTTCAACCACTGTAGTCGAAGGTCTTCTTTTCGCCTTTTTAACAGGGATAAATTTTCCAGTTTTCGCATCACGTCCAATTTTCATGATTGTTTGTTTTTTCTTTGCCATTTTTCTGGTCCTCCAGCCTAAAATATTGAGAGTGATATGACCTTCTTTAGAATTCTAATTGTCGCCAATGGGGAAAAATAGTTGACGTTGAACAAAATAAGGAGATTTTCTGGTTATGTGGTTTATTGAGGCGGGGATGGTTTGCAAATTCACATAGATCCGTTAGAATAATTACAGTTCATTTCATTATTAAAGCCAGGGAGGATTCCTTGGCTTTTCTTTTTAGATTAACCGTCCTCTTACAACTTATCCGCCGCTTCACTCTTCTTCTTATCCATTTTTTTAATTCTAGAGATCTTTAACCACTTGAATCTTTTTTTAGCCAGCCTTTCTGAAAGGAGGTGATGGTTAGATGAATCAAAATGTCAAAGCCG
This sequence comes from uncultured Desulfobacteraceae bacterium, assembly GCA_964627015.1. Taxonomy (GTDB): domain Bacteria; phylum Desulfobacterota; class DSM-4660; order Desulfatiglandales; family Desulfatiglandaceae; genus CAZVGY01. Next base: position 6,766 of record CAZVGY010000132.1, on the reverse strand, counting down.
TTTTGAGTAACATTTTAGAGAGATTTAAAAACGGGGATATCCCCGAGGCGGTAGCTTTAGCCAGTTATCCGGTGGCGGATATTCCCAGCGTGGAGTGGTCATTTCTTAACCGGACCTTGATGTTTCTGGCAGGCACGGGAGATGCCAGAGGTTTTCGGCAATGGAACGAGGTTAACCGCTATGTCAAAAAGGGCGCTAAGGCTTTTCATATCCTGGTGCCCTGCATCTACAAAAAAGAGGCCGAAGAAGGAGAGGAATACCACGTTTTAAAAGGCTTTAAGTGCGGTCCGGTGTTTCGCTACGAGGACACGGCCGGTGAAGAGTTGGATTATAGGCAGATAGAGACTCCACAAGTACCTTTGATGGAACGGGCAGAGGAATGGGGGATCTCGGTAAAGGCCATTCCCGGCAATTACCGTTATCGAGGCTATTATTCATCGAGCCGTAAACAGATCGCGCTAGCGACTCCGGAGGAAAGCGTGTTTTTCCATGAATTGGCTCATGCCGGCCATGACAAGGTGAAGCAGGGGATGAAACCCGGCCAGGATCCGTTTCAAGAAATCGTGGCGGAATTGTCAGCCCAGGCCCTTTGTCGGTTGGTAGGTAAATCAGCCCGGGACACCATGGGGAATTCATATCGATACATTGAAACCTATGCTCAGAAAATAAGGATGTCGGCTTTTTCAGCTTGCATGAGGGTTATAGCTGAGACTGAAAAAGTTTTGAATCTCATCTTGAAGGGAGGTGAAGCGGAGTGTGCAAGGGAACTTATAGCCCAAGAATAGCCGAGGACTTAATCCCGAGTCTTTTTAGAATGGCCCGGGCTCAAAATAAGGCCATGACCAAGGTGCTTGATGAGATTTTAAGAGATGAACTTCATATAAGGGGGTTGATCGATGGAGAACAAGCGCAAAGATATTCCGGCAAAAGAATTAACTACGGAGGACCTTAGGTCTCTTTTGGTAGGTGAAAAAATCCGGCTTGATTGCGGGCATCAATGCACCCTTGGCCACAATTTCGCCAATACCGTGATTATCTATTCAGAGGGAGGGGGTAGAATTAAAACCGCCTGCCATAATTGCGGGTATTAGGGGGGCTCAGATGGAATCTGTTAAAAAAGCAATCGAGGCCTTGTGTGAAACTGCCAATCATCAGGAGGAGCTTTTGGTGGAGATTTATAAGCTGTATATTGATGATTTTGATAGGATTAACAAGATACAGGGCTTCCCGTGGGAGGTAAGCCTGAAAAATTGTTCATTCGAATACAAATGAAAAGGGTAAAAAATCAAAAAAATAACCGTCAGACAAATTTCTGGCGGTTTTCTCTTGACTAAACTTTGAACCCATATGATACACGAACAAACAAGTCTATGACCGAGAGGGGTCCTATTTCCTTCTCCGCCTTGCCGGAGCAATATTTTTTGAAGAGGATCTGGTGGCAAGAAAAAGACCCGCCGACAAGATGGCACAAGTTCGTGACTCAAAACAAGTTAAGCGTTTAGCACTCGTTGCAATGTTCTCTGATGATGAGTTCATGGAGAAGTTAGTATTGAAGGGCGGAAATGCCCTGGCCTTAATCCACAACATTAATGGCCGGATGTCATTTGACATTGATATGTCGATGGAAGGTGAATTCAGCCGCAAGCACCTGGATCAGATTGAAGCACGTATAAAGTATCGTCTAACGCAGGCTTTCCGTGATTCTGGTTACTTCCTCTTTGATTTCCATTTCGAGGAACGACCGTCTAAGCTCACGGATGATCTGCTGGATTTTTGGGGAGGCTACTTAATTGAATTTAAAATTATTGAACAGGCCAAGTACGAGCAGCATCGTCATAACCTTGATGCTTTGCGGCGCAAAGCCTTACCTATGGGGCCTCGATTATCAACGAAACAGTCGGTGGAAATCAGTAAGCATGAGTACTGTGAAGGAAAAATGGCGGTTGATGTGGATGGGTATACGATATATGTCTATACGCCCCAGATGATTGTTTGTGAGAAGTTGCGAGCCATTTGTCAGCAGCGACCCAGCTATACCAAAACCGTAATGAAGCATCGTGCCCCACGAGCCCGTGATTTTTTTGACATCCATGAGGTCGTACAACAGTTCGGATTTAACATTACAGACGATTCAATTCACGAGATGCTGGATGCCATCTTCGCTGTAAAGCGAGTACCCCGAAGACTGCTTGATGAAATTGACGAAGATCGAGAATTTCACAGACATGACTGGATCTCTATACAGGCCACGGTCGAAGCCTGTGTTGATCTAAAGGACTTTGAATATTATTTTGATTTTGTCGTTGACCTCGTCCATAAGCTACAGGCCATCCGGAACAAATAGCCGCCATCGTTCAATATACTGAGGGTTTTTCATGCCATAAGTAAGATAGAAATCAAATTCATAATCAAACTTATCTCGGAATGCGCTGACTCTCTCATCTGAGTAGACACCAGATCGGTCGAGATAGAATCCGACGGCTTGGTGATACGGGTAAACATATTTGAGTTGCTTTAAGAGTGCCCCGAGCCGATTCGTGGATACATCGCTTACCGCATTCCTGAATGCCTTTATTACCTCCCCAACTCCTCCAGAATAGAAAGGCCGGACAGTCGCGTCAATGAGAGTACGCTCCAGATCTGTTATTCGCATCATGTATTTTACGCTATCCTCTTTGATGTCTCGTTCATCCACACCCAGACAATTTGTGTTCATTCCGTTAATTAGGTATATTTTTAATTCATTGTATTTAATGAAATTGTTAGTCATGCGGGGTCGGCGCTTAAAGGCCGTATCGATGCGTTCTTGCTTAAGCCGACCACCACTCGGACCACTCTGTTGTTCGTGATTTACGTAAATGTTTTTCGGATCCTGCTCGGTCAGTCCATGAAATTGCAGTGCAGTGTAATGGCAAAAGTAACACTTGGGTTTGAGCGACATCAGAAGCGCGTACAGCGGGACGTCTCCCCAAGAGTAGCGAATCTCCTTGCGGTGGGGAAACGGGAATTCGTGCTTGCGAAGTTCCCCTTTTTTTTCGAGAAATTCCAAGAATTTGGTGAATGTGGTCGATTGAGCCAGCCGCCAGAAGTCGCGCTTCTCTGCCAAGATTTTCTTGAGCGCTGTTCGTGTGAAAACTTTTTCAGAACTTTCTTCAAAGAGGCTAAGGATATCTTTACTGGCAATCTGGATTCGTGTCGGCATTTAGAAACCTCCAAGTATTATGTAGTATATATACTACATAATACATACTGTCAAGTTTTTTTGTTAATTTTTACCAGGTGTCGTCATTTTGTTGTATATATACAACAAAATGACCCATCCAAACCTCTTGTAGCAGAAAACCGACTTTATGCAATGTTGTGTAGTATATATACTACATAACACTTCAAAACAAAAAGTGTTTTTTGGAGCTCTCATAATGTTACTCAAGGGATATCACACTACCCCTTGTTATAGAGCAGTCCATTTTTTAAGTGCGCATTAAATATTAGTTTTATACGCACCTAATACACGCATATAAAATCCTTGATTTTCAAGGATTTTTTTATACCTAAATCCAGAGGGTTTTATACGCATTTCTTTTCCTAACCGGTTAGAAAGAAAAGCAGGGGAGAGGAAAACTTGACAAAAAGTTATAACCGTCTATAATGACTATACAAATCAATACAACCATAATAATTAACACAAAGGCATGAAAATGCTCAAAAAAATATCCGCTGTTAAAGCGAGAAAGAATTTCGGGCAGGTTATGGATCAAGTCGCCATCAGGGGAGACGACTACATTATAGAAAGATCTGGCCGGCCGATGGCTGTGATGATTCCCATGGACAGGTATTATCAAATTCTTCAGGCTCAGGAAAAAGCCAAAGCAAGCCTGGAAGAAATTTGGGAGAAAATGGCCGGCGCTGACGAAAAGGAAATAGCCCAAACTATCGGAGAGGCGATTTCTTCAGTAAGAGCCCCTAAACCCCAAAAACAATGATCCGGGTAGTATTAGATACCAATGTTTTTATCAGTGGTATTCTCACTCCTAAAAACCCTCCAGCAAAAATTCTTGAGCTAATTTCGTCTGGCCATTTACGTCTCATTGCTTCAAAATCAACAATTAAAGAAGCCAAAAAAGTTCTTCGCTATCCCAAGATAGCCAAAATTCTCAAAAAAAAGGGGCTTTCTCAAAGAAAAGCCGAACAAGCCTTTAATAATTTGATAAAATTGGCTGTTATTACTCCAGGTAAAACAAAAATCAAAGCGATAGAAAAAGATCCTTCTGACAACATTTTCCTGTCTGCTGCCATCGAAGGTCGGGTTGATTTTATTGTCTCCGGAGATGCTCATTTAACTAATATAGGGTATTACGAAGACATTAAAATCGTCAATCCTCATGATTTTATTAAAATAATTTCAGAAAACCTCCATGCCTAAACATATCGTAAAAGTCAATAAAGGCTCCCGCATTACCATTCCCAAAGCCTTGCGTGAGGAACTCAACATAAAAGTTGGGGATTATGTGCGAGTAAAAATGGAAAAGGGAGTCTTTATTATCAGGCCGACCAAAAAAACTCCCAATGAAAAATAAAACCGTCGCCATTTATGCTCGGGTCTCCACGGACAAACAGAAAGTGGATATGCAGCTTTCAGATCTCCGTGAGTACGTCAAGCGGGCAGGGTGGACCATCTATAAAGAATTTATTGACCAGGGCTACACCGGAAAAAACACTTCACGGCCGGCCTTTAAAGAAATGATTGACCGGGCCCGGCAAAGAAAGTTTGATGTCCTTTTGGTTTGGAAGCTGGACCGCCTGGGTCGATCGCTAAAAGATCTGATCAACACCCTAGACGAGCTTGGCCACCTGGGGATTGATTTCATTTCCTACGACAATAAAATTGATACCTCTACACCCACCGGCAAGCTGGTCTTCCAGGTTATCGGCGCCGTAGCTGAATTCGAGCGGGACATAATCTCAGAAAGGGTCAAAGCCGGTCTGAATAATGCCAAACGCAAAGGAAAGCGTCTGGGAAGGCCTCCAGTCGCTCCATATGTCCTTCAAAAAGCAAAAACCCTTCGTAAAGAAGGTCTTAGTTACCGAGAAATAGGGAAGAGGCTCCAAATCTCTGAAGGAGTCGTCAGAAAACACCTCAAGCCCTAAAATCTTCTCTTTCTAACCAGTTATTCTTCTGGGAATTGCGTGAATTATTTGAAAAATTTTTAGAAACAATCTAAAATATTTAAAGGTGATATCGAAATTGATCTCTCGGCTTTTTCCAAGAGTTAGAATTCTTTTGCAATAACGTTTAAAGAAATAAAGATGAAAAAAATAATTGCGGTTATCAATCAGAAAGGCGGGGTAGGAAAGACCACCACCTCAATCAACTTCGCGGCTGGTTTGGCCCAGAAAGGCCAGAAGGTGCTTTTGATTGACTTGGACCCTCAGGCCCATTCCACTATTGGATTAGGGATTGAGCCCGACAGTTATAAGCTGGCCATTCATGATGTGCTGGTTAATAAACAGAAGATAGGGGAGACTATTTTAAAAACTCAGGTAACGAATCTTGATTTAGTTCCTTCGCATATTAGGCTTGATCGGGCTGAGCAGCAGCTTACGCCCGAAATGTTCAAAGAAACCCGGCTTAATAAAGCTATTCGGAATCTGGATTATGATTTTATCGTTATTGATTGCCGGCCGACTTTAGGAACCCTTACTATTAATGCCCTGTATGCCTCAAATTTTATCCTGGTTCCGTGTGAAATGTCCCGCTATGCTTTAGACGGGTTCTCCGACCTCATGGACACAGTAGAACACGTCAAAAATGGGGTAGAAATAGAAAAGGAGAATTTTATCCGGATCCTTTTAACTAAGGTTGATACGCGAAAGAGCGTCACTAATGAATGGATTTTAGATCAACTAGAGCCCTATAAAGAACTCCTATTTAACACTAAAATCAGACAAAATGAGGCTTTGAATCAGGCCCATATCGCCATGGAGCCCATTTTCACTTTTAAATCCAACAGCGCCGGCGCTGAGGATTATAATCAATTAACCAATGAATTTTTAAAACTATGTCATCAATTAGAAAGAAATTAGCTGGCAAGCAAAGTAAGCTAGGCGGCAAAAAAATTGAAGTGCGCGAACATCCAGCCGACCGGGATAACAATTACCAGGACGGCGCCTTTTATAATGTGGAAATTGACTTGATTCGGCCTAATCCCCATCAGCCTCGACAACATTTTGATCCGGAGACTCTGGCCGAATTGGCCGATTCTATTCGCCAAAAAGGCGTTATTCAGCCTGTCGTCATTCGAAAAGACGAAGACGATACTATTTATTTAGTGGCTGGGGAAAGGCGATTACGGGCATCCCGGGAGGCCGGTTTGGAAAAAATACCAGCTATCCTTACCAAAGGGAATCCAATAGAAATATCCCTTATTGAAAACCTTCAGCGAGAAAACTTAAAGCCGGTTGAAGAGGCCGAGGCGTTCTCCCGTATGATTAAGGAGTATAGCTATACCCAAGAACAGTTAGCTAAGGTTATTGGAAAGGCTCGAAGCACTATCACTGAAACCTTGAGCCTTAATAAACTGCCCGAAGAGATTAAAAAGGAATGTCGGCGTGCCGACATTCCTAAAAGGGCTTTAGTTGAAATCACCAAAAAGAAAACTCCGGAGGAAATGATTGAACTTTTTAATAAGGTGAAATCTGGAGATATAAAAGGGGACCAGGTACGAGAAGAGGTTAGAAAACGAACAAAAAAGCCGCAGAGAACACC
>CAZVGY010000131.1:0-8770 GCA_964627015.1 uncultured Desulfobacteraceae bacterium | reverse complement strand
CAACCCCATCGGGCAGCAGTTGCTTGATTTTATCAGCAGCAAAGATCAAAAATAACAACTCGTTTCAGGTTAAGGGTGCCTTGAAAAATTAGAATTTTCGTTCGAGATCAAGGAACAGGAAAATTAAAAAGCGCAGCATATTAGTCATATGTGAGCATTTTTCTTTTTCCTGTGACACAGAGATCGGGCGAAAAGGCAATTTTTCAAGTAGCCTTAAGACTGCTTTTCAACAAGTCTGCCGGTTACATATTTATGGAGGATACTGGCCATCATGGTCTGGTAGGGTATGCCTTCTTCCATGGCCTTTACCTGAATTGCGGTTACATCTCTCTTGGGCAGACGTATGTTTACCCGGCTGTCCTTGCGAAAGGTTGCCCTGGCAACCTCCCGGTATGATTTTTTGCGGGCTTCCAGGTCTTCTACAGGTTGCCATTCTCCAGCCTCTACAGAGGCAAGAATTGCCTGCTCTTCCTTATCGAGTTTTACTTTTGCCATTTTTGTTTCCTGTAAGATATATTTTTGTCATCTTTCTGCTGGGGATAATGGTTTTCAGAAAAATCGTTTCCTCTGTCTCAACAAACGGGACAACATAAGCGTAATTATCTATTTCCACGATATAGATTTGCTGAGAAGGATATTTTTTATGATTGGGATGCTTAAGGACTGCAAGAAGCCGATTTTTTTCTATTGCCAGAATTACTTCTTCAAAAGAGACATTCCTCTCTTTTTTCAGCAGTTCATTTTTTCCATTATCCCAGTCAAAATATGTCATGATTACATCGTAGCCTTTTGTGTGCCTATTGTCAACAAATGGCTGTGTAGACCCTGCCTGTTCTTGCCTCGAGTCCTTTACAGTGATACTTGATTCTGAAATGGTTTTGCGGAGTTATAGTGCTATGTACAACAAATCAGAATACATCAGAATTTTCTGATTTTATCCTTTAAATATTTGTTCTATTTTCTTTTCCAGCAGCTCTGTTTTTTTAGTCTCACATTCCCAGATTATATATACCTTCCAGCCGAGGTCTAATAGTGTATTTTGAACCTCCTGATCTCTTGTCACATTGCAACTGAATTTTTTCTGCCAGAAATCAATCCTGCTTTTTGGATTATAGGCATATCGGCACCCTTCATGCCTGTGCCAGAAACACCCGTGCACAAAAATAACAGTCTTGTAACGGGGCAGGATAATATCAGGTTTGCCCGGTAAATCTTTTCGATGCAGCCTGAAACGGTATCCTTTTCTATGCAGTAGAGAGCGAACAATTAACTCAGGCTTTGTGTCACGATTTTTAATCCGTGACATGTTCCAGCTTCTTTTTTCCGGTGTCAGAGAGTCCACTTCATTACTCAATCCAAGGTTCGCTGGATCAGCTCAAAGACAACTTCAGCTATCTGTTTAGCCAGTAGTGGTGGAACAGCATTACCAACCTGAATATATTGTTGTGTTCTGCTGCCCTCAAAAAAGTAATTATCGGGGAAGGTCTGTAACCGTGCGGCTTCCCTGACTGTCAGGCTTCTGCACTGTTCAGGGGCATAATGAATAAAATAATGCCCATCTTTGGATATGTGGCTGGTGACAGTTGTGGAAGGTTTATCTGCCACTTGTACCCGAAAACGGTCATTAAAGTGCCCGGAAGCTGCATTTTTATGAGCGGGAATTAATTCTTCCGGAAACTCTGCGAGTAATGGTGACCGATTCTCCTTCTCTGCAAAGGAAGACGCATACAGATAGCGGTACAAATCAGATACCATATGCGACCTGCTGCTATGATTGCAGGCTCCTTTCAGGCGTTCATCCAGGTACCACCCAGCCAGTTCTTTATATTTAAAATCTTTTTTCCCCGTTTTTTCATACGGGACGAATTCGCCTCCCTGGTCGAGTTCATTATTGAAAACTGACGCAATAACTTTCCTGATAGAATCGGCAAGTTCCCTGTTGTGAAGATTTATTAACCAGTCATGGTTAATTATCTGCCAGAGAATTTCGGCCCACCTGTCAAAAGTATTTTTTGTTTTTTTCTCTCTGGATAAGCCACTCCTGAGTGCAGGAAGATCGTCCAGAACATCTTTCACCGCCACCATCGGCTTATGTACCAGCCGGATTGGTTTTTCTTCGGAAAATGCTTTTTTGATGCCTAAGAGGATAACCCTGTGCCGGGTCTGTGGTATACCATATTGTTCTGCGGGAACGATATAATCTGATGGTTTTTCCGGTATTGAACTATCTGTTGCAAGTGGATAGATCTGATATTTCAGGTCATCAGTTCCCTGCCCGTTTTTTTTCACCCCCCTTGGCCGTCTCAGGTCATCCAGAATCTGGTTAAAAACAGACTGCCCGTTCAATCTGGCGGAAAGCATTCCCTTGACGTTTTCCATGATAAAAAAATCCGGTTCATGGCGGGCAATAATTCGTAAATACTGCTGGTAGAGATAACTGCGTTTGTCACTTTCAGCTGAATATCCGCATTTTCCTTTATTCCTGGATCTTCCTATCACTGAATATGCCTGACATGGCGGCCCTCCTAGCACCCCCCAGCATTTAATTGCAGGATTTCGAGTAATTGTTTCAATTCTGGAGTCAATCTTATCATGTAGATCACCGTCCTGTCCCAGTTCAGCATACCAGGCCTCTTTGCGTGCCATGCGAGCCTCATTCGGGTATTTTTCAAACAGTTCAGAACGTAACTTTTGATGTTCTTTCAGGCTACATGTTAATGATTTTTTTCGGATATATTCGTAATATTCTTCTGGGATATGTTCTTCAGGAAATTTTCTGAAAAAACTACGAAGTTCAAGGGTGCTGTGCGCAAACGGATCTTTTTCTATTGAAAGGACGATGTCAAATACATGCTTTCCGTTTTGAGCGGTATAAGCAGAAAATCCTTCACCCAACCCTCCAGGGCCAGCGAAAAGATCTATAACTGGAATACGGGTCATGAAACAAAACCATCTTCTATGGCTTTCTGTTCTATGGCAGTAAGCAATAACGATTGTTTTTCGCTGGGGAGCTTTAAGGGGATCTGGCTGGCAACCTGCAGCAGGCTTGATTCTTTTGGAGAAAAAATTCTGTTTGATTGAGCCCATTCAAGCATCATGCTCCAAAATGGCCCTCCCTTTTCAATCACATATTTCTGCGCCTGAATGCCATTGTCTATTCTTTGAACTGTTCTCGCATCGGAATCTTTACGCTTCCTTTCTGTCCTGGAAATCAATTCGTTTTTCACTTGCAGAGGGATGTTCATTGAAATTTTCTGCACATTCTGCCAGCATAACTCTTTTTTACACCATTCAGTCACATTCGTTATTCCTTGAGGTGTGTCTTGAATTACAGAATTTACAGCCTCTGCAATATCCTTCAGGCAACTCTCCATTTCCTCTGTAACACCCTGTCTTTTCCATATTTTTTCCAGATCAAGAAACATCCCTGTCTGTTCAACCAGCAAGGAGAATTTTGCAACAGTGTATGTAACTATGTTAGCCTTATATCCTCCATACCATGGCTGCCGCATAATAAAACGATCCACAGTCCGAAACAGAATAGCCTTTGCTATCAGTCGCTTGAAATAAAGCTCGTTATACCCTTTTTCAATTTTGTCCCAGCTTTTTTTCCCGACAGCTTCCGCAAATCTGACAAAATTTTTCTGAGCACCAAGGCTGACAATATGAGGTTTCATATCCCAGGAACTTTCGAATTTTGCCAGGTCTGTTTTAATAAACATCTGTTTCCTGGGATTAATCGCAAGGAATTCTCTTTTTTTGGCTGGCGTTAAATTGGCTTGAGCATTGGCGTACTGCCCTCTGACTCGTTCATAATACCAGTGTGTTTCCCGCAGGCTTCCAGCAGAGGAAGGAGCCCATAGACGGCGTGATATTTCCTCTATTCTCAGATGAAAGGGGTGATTCGAGAAAAAATCTGCGGCACTGACTTTATTTTGAGTATTTGCATACTCAGAAATTTTAGGGACGATATTTTCTGTTTCTTCCGGAGGGATCACTGTCAGTTTAGCCTGAACATACACGGCAGATAAATCAGCTTTATTTTTTCTGTGCGTCGTAAAAAGAGATGCTGTAGTCTGCCCTCCGTTAACTATCTGAAAATTTTTTATGGATGAAATAAGTATCTGCCCGTTTAACTCCCTTGTTATAACCTCTTCAGCAGTCGCTGTAAGTCCGTTATTGTATGCAAAAAACATTTCAGGAGCATTTTGTATGGTGTTTCGCATACCTTTGTTTACTTTACCCCGAAACTGCAGAAAGGTTCGTACATTCTGCTCCAGTAAACGCTCACCATATTTATCGTAGAGATCTGCAACCAATGATCCAGGCAGTGCCAGAAGATATGATTTATAAGTTCCCTCGCCTGTAAATGCAGGCAGGCAGGGAAGGCCTCCATCTGGTAGTACGTCAGAATCTATAAGGATATCTTCACGTGATTTCCCCGACTCTTCAATTCGCTGAATCCGTCCCAGATCCCAGACATCGAATAAACATGGAATGTCTTGAATTTTCTGTTCAGGAATTATTTCATCAACACTTTTACTTAACAACCCGTTGGAAAGAAGAATAAACCGTAACTTTCTGAGTTTTCCCACAGAGTGGGATGTATAAATATCTCTTGCCAGCCCAAAACCAGGATCACTCTCATCAAGAGATTGGTAAAATGAACTCTCCAGACTTTTTTCAAAAAATTTAATTACGCGTTTGAACACTCTGGTAATCAGTGTCTTTGTCAAAGACTCCGGTTTTATATGAAAATCAGTAATGATAAGGGTCAGGGCATCAGATTCTACTGAATAATCATAAGCATCAACCCTGAGTCCCAGAGGAGTTTTTTTATAGCTCGCAGCAGTATAATTTTCCAATACAGCTTGATCTACCAGGAAATCACATACTCTTTCGGTGAAAACAACCTCTGAAAAGTCACTTTCCGCCTCAGAACGAGCATAAACATCCTGCATGTAATCCTTGTAAAATTCTTCGTAGCTCATGGTATTGTCATCCAGTCAGGGGTCATGGCAAATGGCTCACATTCACCCAGTCTGATATTATAAGTAACTCGTTCTATTCCAGGCGCGATATCTTCTGAGCATATTTTGGGAAAATCAGCGGATACTGAAAACATCTTTTCAGATGCAACCAGATAATTAAATCGTTCATATTCTTCCAGATCAAGATAGCCCGTCTGATAAAGAAGATTATTAAAATGTTCAAGGTCTGAAGTAAAATCAACTTCCAGCGTATTCCTTATCACTTTAATGATACCGGGCAGGTTTACTGCTGCTGTCATATCCCTTTCAACTTTGCCAAGAGTTACAACATAGAGAAACATTTCAGGTAACTGGGGACAAAGCTGGTCGGCAGACGAAATTCGTACCTGGGGTGTGGTTGTCCCCAGTTGACATTTGACCTCAACAGCGCAATCATGAATATTGAAATCCTGTGGAGCATCTTCAGGGCCTTGCCAGAATTGCACAGACTGGCCCGCACCAAAAGAGGGGAATAAGTGCTTTGTGATAAAGAACAGTTCTCCAATCAGCCCTTTTATTTCTCTTTCCGCAAGCAGACCGGAACTGGCCTTTTGGAGGAATTCCTGCCACCGCTTAAGTCTGCGCAAAATGATCTGTGTCGCCTGAACATCCTGTTCAAGGTTTTTTGTCGATGCAGCAAGGTCATTACAGAGAGACAGAAATATCTGCCATTCCTTTTTATCCTTGAGGATGAGAAGCAGCATGCAGTTTCCTGATTGAACTTTACTGGGGCCCTGTAGATGAAGTTCAATCCCATTCAGTTCAGGAAATTTGTCGGGGATAAAATCAGATGGTGGAAATTCGTATATGAACAGAAAACGACCATAAATATCCTTTGCCCGAAGCAGTCTCAGAGGGTGCTCTGGATCAACCTGCCTGTACAGTAAATCATGCGAAGGAGTCTTTATTTCATCCCATGGGTTATTCAAAATCATCCTCCTCATCAAGCAAATCTGCATAATGACTGTTCCACCATACCGTGTTGACGACGTATTCTACCAGCCTTTCAGGTCTACGCCTCCCGGCCTCTCCGGGGAAACTGATACCATAGGCTACTATCCCGTCAGTAAATAACGGTTTGTCTGGCTCTGTTTTGTCCCGGCAGTCAAGAACATGGATCATAAGTAACGGTTTCTTTCTTTTGCCTCGATAAATACTGTCTGGAAAGTTTTTACGATCTGGATTGTTCAAACGGTATTCTGATTCAGCTAAAGCGATTTCCTGCTGAGCAAGCCCTGCCTTTTCATGCCCTCTGGATGCCACTCGTCTTTTGTTCAGTTCTATACCATTGCCGGGAAATTCTGAAATAGTCCTTCGCTGTGAGGTAACTATTAAATCTTCCAGTTGAAGTTGTAAATTATCACCAGATTTTTTTGAAAGGCTGATAATAACAACATCCCACTCACTGACACCCTTGCTCTGCAGCCAATCCGCATAATCAATTATCGGTTTTGATTCAGTTAACTGGGATGCAGGATGGTTGCTGAAGGAATGGATAAACGAGGTTGCCAATGAAGCAGGAACATCCGTGTAGAGATATCCTGGCTGTTTATCCTGTCTGTAGAATATTTTGTCATTTATCAAACCGTGGACAAGTCTTTTCAGTGCCTTGTGATTATCGGAAACGACAGCAGGAGTTTTAAATAGTACAGATGTCTCCACCAGTCGTCCTTCCAAGCTGACCTGCCTGATAACAGAACGACCTGTACGCATTTTGTTTCTTGCAGTAACTATCAGACTTTCCGGATGACTTCTCACACACAGGCCAAAATCTCGCGGAGTCATCCTGGCCTGCTCCATACGCTTGAATTCATCACGAAGTTCTTCTGTAACTTTTGATATATGGGCGTACCATGAACTGGCATCTTCACTCATATATATTCGGCATATATCTTCAAAATCAGTTCGGTAGCCAAACCACCTGCCCATCTGCATCAGGGTATCATACATGATAGAATTTCTGAGAAAATAACTCACTGTCAAGCCTTCCAGTGTCAAACCACGGGACAGGCTCAACCCGCCAACAGCTATGATATTACGTCCATTCTGGAAATCATGCCGGTTGTAATCAAGGGGCTCGGCACCTTTGGAGCCATTGACTTCGATAACTTTGACTGGCGACACTGCCGTCTTCAAGGAGTCCTGTATATTTTCCCAGACAAATTCTGTTTGAGAAAATTCTTTATTCCATGTTTCTCTCAACCCGGCCATGAGTGAATTATTCATCGCATCATGTACAGGAAGAGCATGATGATTTCTGATCGCATGTCTTAACTCATCAAGGTATTCATGTATCTGCCATTTTATATTTGATTGTATATCTGTAAAACGACTGACATTGACCAGCATGGAATTATGACTGTTTGTCTGTCCTCGTAAATTTCTCATGGCTTTAACAAGAACAAATACTCGCACAGCCTCAAAAAGACTTGGTGGGAGTGTTGCAGGAAATTCATCAATTTTATGTTTAAGGGGAAGGATGTCCTCGTAATCATCAACCTCTCTGACAATATTGAGATCACCATCTTCCTCAAATATACGCCTGGCTCCGACATAGTTTGAAGGGGTATCCAGGCTGATGATAAAATCACTGGGAAACAGATCGTCCTTGAGCATTTCATCATCTGTTTCCGGGTCGATGAAGATATTGGCAAAGGGAGTGGCTGTATAACCAAGGTATGAACTCTGTTCGAACAGGTTTAACAGTTCTCGGATACGTCTGTTTGTGGCTGTGGGGTCATCGTCCTCTTTGCTGGTATTGACGGATGCATGGTCTGCTTCATCGTCAATCAATAACATGGGAAATCTGTTTAATTCTGAGTTGTTGTTTTTAAGCCAGTCGATCAGGTTTTTAAGTATGGATACATTTTTTTTCAGGACAAAGATAACAGGTTCATTAAACTGGCCGATCTGGGCTCTTAACTGTGTTGCAATTTTTCTGTCGAAATCCTGTGTATTGGTTGTCAATGGCACAGGTGTCCGCCAGGTTGAAGAATCATAAAATTTCCCAACTCCTATCAACTTCTCTTCAAGTGTTGTTGCTTCCAACTGACGAGAACTGTCCAGCCCAACAAATCCTTCATCGATACGCTCCTGGGTCTGATTTCTCAGAGCATTTAACAGTCCGGCCAGTACAATAATAACCTTGTATCCAGCATCTGCTGCCTTACAGATTACACCAAGATAATTTGCTGTTTTACCTGACTGAACATGGCCCACACACAGTCCCTTTCTCTTCCAGCCTCCTGGTTTCTCAGGGTTTTCAAGGTGGTCTATGATCTTATTGGTGTCTATATCCAATACGTTTATAACTTCCCGATTAAATTTTTTATCGGGAAGAAGGCGTTTATACCGTTCCCAATAATACCAGTCTATATTTTCCCGTGCATCGTCAAGCCAGGGCGTGTAGTCTTCTGCTGAGAGTAGATTCCCGACCTCCATCCGGATGTCAAAGCGGGTTTCAAGTCTTTTGGTTATATGAAGAAGATCCTGTTCGGAAATTTCAGCCGAATCAATCGTTGCCTGAATTTGAGCATATGCCTTGACGGTGCTGATAATTTTTTCTCTGTCAGCATCAATACCTTCAAGGGCTCTGGCAACGTTGTCTTCAATTTTTTCCAGTAGCTCACTGTTTGGTCTCGTGGTATTTTCGTTGCCATTATTCATGGTAATAGCCCTTTTCCTGTAAAAGTTTTTCCACATCTTCCGGATAAGCCGCAAATGGATCAATGGTAGCCAGA
>CAZVGY010000130.1:0-8900 GCA_964627015.1 uncultured Desulfobacteraceae bacterium | reverse complement strand
GCCACTGAACTCTGACCTGGTCCAAAGGACCAGGGTTTCTATGCTGGACTAAATATCATCTTCCTTCACTCTATCATTTTTCATCCAGATCCTGAATAATTTTTCCCCTCCTTCTTCGAAACAGGCATATCCTGTGGAATCGATCTCTTCCACCATTACCTCGCCCAGTTCCTTACATTGATCGAGCCAGTTCTCAAAATGCTTCCCGCCTCCGAAATAGACCTTGTGCCATTTGTTTCCTTCTTTGTCTACCTTCTCTCTTATCTTCTCTTCTTCGGCCATTATTTGATGAATTGGCCGAGAACCCCTTTTCTGTTTATAATCCATCTCTTCTCCTTGGAAACCACCTTTCTCCATCCTATGAAAGGTTCAGGTCAGGAGATAATAAACATGTTGTCTGGGTAAAAAATTTAACTCCAGGTAATATAAAAGAGATTCATCGCATGCGGCCTACAAAAAAATATAGGTGATCAGGAAAAACCATTATGTCAGTATCACAGGCTTCCCCCGAACAATCTAAAGAGTCT
This sequence comes from uncultured Desulfobacteraceae bacterium, assembly GCA_964627015.1. Lineage (GTDB taxonomy): Bacteria > Desulfobacterota > DSM-4660 > Desulfatiglandales > Desulfatiglandaceae > CAZVGY01. Next base: position 8,373 of record CAZVGY010000130.1, on the reverse strand, counting down.
TGCTACGCTACCGGGAAAAGTTATGAGAAAATTTTATTTCCTCACACCTTTGTTTCCTTCCACCATGGATAAAAGTCCGGCATTTCATGTGAGGTACTCATGGTGAATTTCGGAGGCCGTTTTTCCAGAAAACTCTGTACGCCTTCCATTGCGTCCTTCTGGTGCATCGCCCAGTAAAAACATCGAGAGTCCATTAAATGGACGGATTGGGGATCTTCTTCACTTAATCCATGCCAGAGCAGTGCCTTGCATAGGGCCACGGAAACTGCCGAGGTGTTATCTGCGATCTCTCTGGCAATACTCATGGCTTTTGTAATCACCTGATCTCCTGGAACCACATGGTTGAAAAGTCCTGACTGAATCTCGTCGGCCGCACGGAACACTCTTCCTGTATACACAAACTCCGCAGCTTTGGAAGCCCCTATAATGCGAGGCAGAAACCATGAAGAACACGCTTCACATACCAGGCCCCGCCTGACAAAAACAAAGCCTATTTTAGCGTCCTCGGCTACCACTCGAATATCCATGGGAAGTGTCATTGTAATTCCTACTCCAACTGCGGCACCATTTATTGCTGCAATAACCGGTTTGCGGCAGTTATAAATAGACAGCGCCACACGCCCTCCTCCATCCCGGTGTTCGATCATCCGTTCCTCTTGTTCACGCTCACCCTTACCCAGGCTTTCTCCACCGGAAGACAGGTCGGCACCCGCGCAAAAAGCCCTGCCCTCGCCGGTCACCACTACAACGCGCACAGCATCGTCCCTGTCTGCCTCGCCAAAAATATTCACCAGTTCGTTCTCCATAATTTCGGTAAAGGCATTCATGCTTTCCGGACGGTACAAGGTGACCTTGGCGACACCATCCTTTACTTCATAACGTGTTTGAGTCAAATCCATACCAGAACCTCCCCTTCAGGTTTAAAAAGCGTGCCTGCTTATTTGAACAAGGCGCCTGACGGCCTGGTTTATTTAAGAAGACAGGCACTCAAAAAAAATCTAACTCCTGTGAAACATGATAAGATTATATCGAATTTTATTTCTATGCCAGTTTTCTGTAAAAGGTCCTTACCGGAGGACTGGCAACAAGGGGGGGTAATGTTTTTGTCGCCAGTTCCACATGCCAGTCTGCGTTATCATGTTCCTCAGCAGACCTTGCGTCCTTAAATTCAGCATAAAAAAGAAACTCGGCATGATTCTCCAGGTTTTGAAAAAAATCAAGCCTGAGGCACCCTGCCTCTGCTAGAGTCCGTTCAGCAGCATCTTGAAATATCGCCCTTAATTCCTCAATCTTGTCATCTCTAGCCACTATTCGCGACATCGCATGAAATGTATTTTGTGCCATTTACAAAAAACCTCCTCTTAAATTTTACTTTGTCATTATTAAGCATTCCCAAACGCCTTCAAACACATAAGTGGAAACCTAACCTGCAACGAGTCCAGTTAGAAACCGAGCATATAGAGCACCAATTGCATTAAAATCTTATCAGGTGGTTCTATACAGCATTATTTAAAATTTGTAACCGTGGGTCAAGTCACAACAAGGAAAAAACAGACGACCTCTGATCATGACGGCTCTGCGCCTGTATATTTATGAGTTATAGCTTAATCTTGATGCCGCCATTCCGGGCCCCATATGCGGAATAGATAGAAAGACATCTGCAGGTCCGATCCTCAGTATCAAAAATTACATACCGTTTTCATGTATCCATATACGCAGAGCTCGTTCGAGTTCCCATTCACACAACAGTTCATGCCCTGCTATACTCGAAAACTCCGTAGTTAAAGGACCCAGAAGATCTTTGAGATCAGGGCAGAGATAGTTAAGACAAAAGGAGTGTTTTGCGAGAAGCTTGCAACCATTTTGGCCTAAAAAAAAACAATTATCTGCCACTTCTCTTGAATAGGGAATCTCAACCCCTAAAAGGAGATTGATCAGCAAAAGTACAAAATCATACCAGTTCTCTACTTCTCGAAAACAGCAGCTTCCATTCCCTTTGCGGGAGCACGCGGAGCAGGCCCTTATCATGCCGGTCTTATCCATGGTTTCCCGCGTGCTTGAAGCAGCGGCATAGTAACTTGTCAGCATTCTTCCGATAATTCTGTCAGCGCATATAGCCCTGCCGTAGTGTTCATAAAGATCTCTGGCCCTGAATATCTCAATTTCTATAAAAGATTTCTCTATCTCACTGGACTCCGGCATCATATCATAACGCGATCAATATCTTCACTGACCTTGGCGGAAAGGATCAGACGAAGAAAGGGCATTGCCGCGCGACCGGGGATTCAAAATCACTGAAGGCTTTATTCTTTCTGAGTAATGATAACCCTCGGCGTTCACATTTTCTCCGTATTTGCTTTTAAGCTCCTCCAAGGGACCCACATCCAGAGCATACACAGGGCATGCCTCGACACATACTGCCTGTTCTCCCTTCTGAATACGTTCAGAACACAAATCGCATTTTTGCATCTTTGCATTTTTCTCGACCCCGAACTGGGGTGCGTCCCAAGGGCAAGCCTTGAGACAGAGTGCGCCGCATTCAACCTTACCCAGGCACTTGTCTCTATCCACCAAAACAATACCATCCGAGTCTCTCTTGTAGATTGCATTACCAGGGCAAACGCGGATGCAAACAGGATTCTCACAGTGATAGCATGGCGAGGCCAGATAAGCGACAAATAGGTCAGGGAACTTACCATCCTCTATTATTTTCAAACTCATAAGGTTAACAGGTCCGGCGGGAATATCATGCCAGTCTTTACAAGCCACTACACAGGTATAGCACCCCGTACACCGCATTTGATCAAAGTAAAAGCCCATCTGGCTCATTGAAATTCCTCTTATACTAACTGGGAGCCCGTTCTACCTGAACGAGGACCGTATTCATAGCCAGGGCACCTCCCGGTGATTGCTCATCCTTGGTAAGCACATTGGCACAGCCCCCTCTGTCCACACCATTTTCATCAGGATCATACCAGGCACCCTGACTGACATTGACTACACCTGGCATTATGCGTTCGGTCACCTTGGCTGGAATACGTATTCTGCCTCGGGCATTGTAAACATCGACCATTTCACTGTCCCTTATTCCTCGGGCCGCGGCATCAACCGGATTTATCCATACTGAGTGGCGCTCTATCTCGCTCATCCAGGGAACATTGTGCCAGGTGGAATGAGCGCGTGTCTTATGATGAGTAGTAATAAGTTGAAGAGGATAAAGAGCGCTCAGAGGGTCGTCATAGTTCTCCCAGTGGCTGATGTATTTTGGAACAGGTGGGATGGCCGCATTCTCCATCTCCTCCAGGTGATCACAACAAATTTCTATCTTGCCGGAAAGCGTGGGAAAAGGGTTGTGCTTCAGGTCACGTATCTGTTCCTTGAATGCGACTAAAGGTTCCGGCAGGCTTATTTTGAGTACGCCTTCTCGTTTGAATGACTCATAGTCACTAATATCGTCCCGGGCTGCTGCCAGTCCACTTAACAGTTCATCCTCCGTCATATCAAAAAGCCCGCTATGGAGCCCCAAACGGTCGGAGAGCTCACGACATATTTCGAGATCCGACTTTGATTCATACAGTGACTCTACCGCTTTATTTAGATATATATAATATGGCGAACCGAGCCAGGGGGGAGCAATATCATTGCGCTCCATAAAGGTATTTACTGGTAGAACAATATCTCCGAATTTGGCGGTGGGCGTCAAAAACTGCTCATGAACAACTATAAATTCCAACGCCTTAAAGGCCTCAGCACCCAGTTGGGTGTTGCAGTGTTGATTGATATAATTGCTTGCAACAACATAGGCCATTTTGAGGTCAGCAGGGTATCCTCCTGACTTTCCCTTCAGCATGGCATCAAAAACCTTGCTCCCGTGGATTCGGGCACTGGTAGGATTGGTGCCTCCTCTCAATTTATACAGGCTGTCCTTGCGATGAGGAGCTCCCCTTTCTACAGGGTTACCTGAACCAAAAGTGCCGCTGCTGGTCTCCCTGCTTGAATAAGCCCTCATGAAACCGGAGGCATATCCTCCATTTATTCCTATGTTACCGGTAATTGCCGTCAGTACGTTCGCCGCTCTGGAGTACTGCTCACCCATGGCTGAACGTGCCGGCCCCCAACCTGCTATAAGGGCTGCCGGCTTCCTGGTTGCATACTCTCTCGCCAGATCGACAATCGTCTGAGAAGGGACTGTAGTGATTTCTTCAGCCCAACGGGGTGTCTTTGGGATCCCGTCCTCAATTCCGAGTACGTGGTCCCTGTACCTGTCAAATCCCCTGGTGTATTTATCAATAAATACCTGGTCCTGAAGGTCCTCGTCTATTATCACATATGCCATGGCATTGAGCATCGCAGTATCAGTACCCGGACGTATGGGTATCCATTGGTGAGCAAACGCTGCTATAGAATCCGTATACCTGGGGTCTACACCCACTATACGAGTACCCTTTTCCCGGACCCGTGCCAGGACGAAGCTGGTTTCCGGGTCCTGTATAGTATTGGCCGGATTCCATCCCCACATAATAACGAGTTTCGAATTAAAAAGATCTTCGCGTGAATTACCAGTCCGAAGAGTTCCATAAGTAGCCATGGAGGCGAACAGAGGCCCCTCATATGATGCAGCACCCCACTCGCGAGTGAAGCCTCCAAAATTTAGAAGCATCCTGATAACCGGTACCGTCCCATGCAACATACCTTGGTTGCCTGATCCTGCAGCCAAAAAGATAGCTGAATTACCATAGGATTTTTTTATTCTTTTGAGCTCAGATGCAACAACATCCAGAGCTTCGTCCCATGATACTCTTTCAAATTTGCCTTCGCCTCTTTGGCCTGTGCGACGCAGTGGGTACTTCAGTCTGTCAGGTGAATAAACTCTTTGCCGATATGCTCTTCCTCGGGCGCAGGCCCTTATCTGAGGTTGTTTACCATTATCTGTTTCAATCCTGACGATCCTGCCCTCCTTGACATGCGCCTTGAGTACACAACGTCCGCCGCAGTCATGGCAACAGCCTGTTGCTACTACTTCGACTCTATCGGGCTCGTTGGTTACTTCAGGTCGTTTTTCATCCTGAGCATCTCTACAGGGATTGTCAACGGATCAAGGATCTACATCTTTAGGTAAAATACTGTGAATTAATCTCAAGTCTGTTCAGAAACAGCACAGAAGCCAAAAGCCTCCGGCAATCCCTTTGATTAGAAAAGTCTTCATGACCCAGACAGGCGAATTGCCGAAAGCTCCTGGCTTTGTTTACAGATCAGAGCAAACTTAATCCATGAGATAAGTGGGCACATTCTCGCCCATTATCTTGTTAAAACACCAAATAGCGCTGCGAACTGACGCGTCCATGCCCGTACCACGGCTGCGAACGGTATCCCCTGCAAAAAACAGCCCATCCAGGGGCCCCACATGATCGATCCTGAACTTACCTGTAAAATAAGGCATGCGTTCCAGGCCGTCTATTAAATTCTCTACTCCGCCTCCAATCGGTGCTCGCCGCTTTTCCACAATATAGTCATCTGTCAAATCCGGCAGCAGGGCCGCGAAATCCTTGTCAAGCTCTTCGAACAGCTTCTCAACCGTGGCTTTATCCTTCATGAGTTCGGGATTAAACCCGAAGCTACTGAAGCTGAACTTGGTTTTGCCGTCTATAATCTGGCTGGGATCCATGGCACCCCCGATCAAAATCTGACCGACGCCTCCGGTGTATGGCATATCCAGGCACACTCTGTGTTCCTTTCCCTGGTGTGGGCCGAAGCAGTCCTTCAGTGCCTCGGCCTTAAGCATAATATTGTATCCCACCTGACCTCCTCGGAGACTGTGGAGGATATCAGGATTACGATAACTGTTTATGATCCTGACAAACCAGTGAGGAAATTCGCCTTCGGGAATGAAGTCCAACAAATCCCAGATAGGAACCGTGTCTACCACAATAGGCGCGGAGACTGTTTCCGGCTCTTCGAAACCACCGGAAGTAGGATCCGGTTCACCTATCTGAACTCCGGTAATCCGGCCCTTATCGACGAGAATACGACTGACTTTTGTACCCAGACGAACATCACCACCTGTCTCCTTAATATAATCCGCCAACGGAATACTCAAATTTATGCTGCCACCCTTTACAAATGCACCACTGGACACTGAGTGCATGACCTCAAGATTGCGTTTCCAGATCCATACCAACTCACCGGTTGACCAATCAATTCGGTGGGGTATGGTTGTCAAAACGTGACCAAGAGTTGCAAACCAGTCCTGAACGCTGTCCCGGGAGGTTCTCTCGGCTATCCATTTGGTGAAAGGAACCGTGTCCAATTCTTCCACATCCTCCCATTTCATTGCTACAATTTCGCCGATGATCTTTTTGAAGTCTTCTTTGTTATCTCCTTTGTTTAGCTCTCTGAGGTCCTCCCACCTCCCCTTCCGATAAATAAGCATAGTCGGCTGCTGAGGCAGAAAAAGATCTTGGAGCTTTGAGGGTGGGAAACCTATCTCTTTATAAACAGAGCCGATAGCACCACGGTCGAGAAAATTTACCGTGTGGGCAACCCCTCCCCAGTCAACGGAAAATTCCTTGTCACCCACTTTGTATTTATATGTCGTAGCCCTGCCACCTAACAATTTCATTTTCTCTAAAACAAGTACCTTTTTGCCTGCCTTGGCGAGCAGAGCGCCTACAGACAAGCCAGCCACACCAGCTCCGACAACAACTGCGTCATAGTCATACATCAGTGTTAAACCTCCTATTTCAATTTTTAATAGTCAAGGACTCTCCTGAGACTCCTTCTTCATTCCTAGAAATATACTGTTAAAACATGGCTGTCAATGGTTCAAAAAATGAATGGACACACTTTGCCCATCATTAAGGCTTAATTATGCCGTGACGACCGGTTGATTTCCCCCGAAAGTATATCCATATATCCGGATTGCTAACATCGGCAATATTATTATTTGACATGACCGGACAGCTCGTTATTTTATAAGTTATTTTTCAGAAACGGTTTCCTGTCACATATACCATTTAAAAAAACAATTCATAGACTGTCTGAAATATCTGGCTAAACGTTCTTTCACCGGAGGTAACCAGCATGATAGAGCTTGATCAGGAACAGATCATGATTCTCGAAACTGTAAGGACTATCTCACAGGAAAAGCTAAAACCCAGGGCGGCAGAAATAGACGCAAAAGGTGAATTCCCCTGGGACAGCGTTAAGCTGTTTTCAGAGAACGGAATGCTGACACCCCTCCTCCCCAAACAATATGGGGGAATGGGTGCAGATTATCTGCTGTTTTCCTTGATCCTGGAGGAAATCTCCAGAGTTTGTGCTTCCTCGGCGCTTATTCTGATTGCTCAGGCCGACGGTATGTTGCCGATCCTTTATGGAGGAAATGAAAAACTAAAGGCAAAATATCTGCCTGGACTGGCTGGAGATAAACTCTGCGCATTTGCCGCCACAGAACCCGAAGCAGGCTCCGACATTATCTCGATAAGGACAAGCGCGGTCCCCAAAGGAGATATGTACGAGATAAACGGCCGAAAATGCTTTATTACAAGCGGCTCCGTTGCGGACATCCTGTGCCTCTACGCTCATACAAACCCTGGAAAGGGGGCTAAGGGGATTACAGCGTTTGTAGTGGAAAAGGGCTCACCTGGTCTAGAATACGGTAAGAATGAAGGCAAAATGGGTATGCGAGGCTCCATCAACTCGGAGCTTATTTTTGACGGACTGATGGTATCCAGGGACAACATTATAGGAAAGGAAGGGGAAGGAGTCGGCAATATGATGGCTGCCCTGGACACCAGTCGTCTTTTTTCCGCCTCCCAGGCAGTCGGCCTTGCTCAAGGAGCGATAGACGAGGCTGTGAGGTATTCAAAACAGAGAATCCAGTTCAACCGTCCTATCTCTGAATTTCAAGCCATCCAGTTCATGATCGCAGATATGGCTGCGGCAACCGAGGCAGCAAGACTTTTGACCTACCAGGCCGCTAGACATGTGGATAATGGAAGAAAAAATCTTATACCCAAGTTCTCGGCCATGGCCAAATTTATGGCATCGGACACTGCAATGAAAGTAACTACAGACGCTGTCCAGGTAATGGGAGGGTACGGATACATGAAAGACCATCCCGTGGAAAGTATGATGAGGGACGCGAAACTGATTCAGATCTATACGGGAACAAACCAAATCATGAGGGTAGTCGCGGCTCGTGAGATATTAAAAGGGTGAGGCAAGCCAGCTGGCCTATAATATTTAGAGACCCAAAAAAGACGGCTGAAAAGGTATTAACTGAAAAAAATTAAGGGTTTTCAGAAAAGATATTTAAACAAGGGTCTTGACTAGAACAGGGGGTTTTCCCTGAACATTTTTAGTAACATTTTA
>CAZVGY010000129.1:0-8953 GCA_964627015.1 uncultured Desulfobacteraceae bacterium | reverse complement strand
CTTTGTCATGACGAGAACTTAGACTAAAATTTAAGTCCTGTTCTAGTCAAGACCCGGATTTAAATCTGGACAACTACACCACATAAAAAAAGGCGGCTCATTAGAACCGCCCAGGCAGTATTTCTATTAATTAATACCATAAACCATCAGCTGAGCTGATGGTCCAGACTTTGCTAAGCGGGTGAGTGAGAGATTTACAAAAAAAGAATACCTCCTTAAGCTTTTGGGTGGTGACCCTAAGGCGCAAAAGGAGGTATTCAGTAAAACAGTTCAAGAAGTTAGCACACGCAGTATGGCAATGCAAATACCATGTGGTTTGGTGTCCGAAATACCGGTTTCGAATTTTACAAGGAGAGCTTGGGCGGTCACTGATGGATATCCTCAGGCAATTATGCGAATGGAGACAAATATAGATTCCGGAAGGGAATATCCATGTTGACTTTTAGGCCTTGCGCCTGAAGATTAGTTATAGTAAATATTTTTTAAGAAGGCTTTTAGCAGGCCGTATATTTCCGTATTGCCATTCATATTTGGTTACTGCGTAGATAAATTTTCTCGCCAGATGTTCTGATAAGGATTTTATTCTATGCGCATGTCTTCAATATTCTTTTGCAGAAGTTACAATCCGTCAATATTCAGCAGCCATGGGCGCTTTAGTAGCCGGCCAGATAAATCTGTTCTTTAATAACTTTTAGCAAGGAGGTTTACCAATGGCGGATTATGTAATCATAGGAAACGGAGTTGCCGGCACAACTGCTGCGGAAAACATCCGCAAACTTGATCCTAAGGGGAGTATCACCATTTTGACTGACGAGGACCTCCCTTTTTATTACAGAATAAGGTTGACCGATTACATCTCCGGGGAGCTGGCTGAACATGATCTACTGGCTAAAAAGGAGAGGTGGTTTGAAGACAATAACATCGAACTGATTGTCAAGACTCGAGTCATGGGTGCTGATCCGAAGGAGAAAATAGTATTTACAGGGGATAAACAGAAACATTCGTACGGAACGCTGCTGTTAGCCACAGGGAGTCACTCTTTTATTCCCCCTATAAATGGAAGCGAAAAAAGCGGTGTTTTTGCTCTGCGCAATATTCAGGATGCCCGAACCATATCTGTGTGGACTAATGAGGTTGATGATTCAGTGCTTATTGGTGGTGGATTGCTCGGGCTGGAAGCAGGCAATGCGCTCCGCAAACTAGGGAGAAAGGTCACTGTGGTGGAATTTTTCCCCAGGCTCCTGCCGAGGCAGCTTGATACTGAGGGAGCTAAATTGCTTCAGGAGACCATGGAAGATATGGGATTTTTCTTCCGCCTGGGAGCAAAGACGCAGGAGATTACAGGAAACAGCAGGGTAGCCGGCGTTATCCTGGAAGGGGGCGAGGTTATCCCTGCTGGAATGGTTTTAATTTCTGCTGGGGTGCGTCCTAACCTGGAGCTTGCTGAACCTCTGGGGCTGGAAATCGATAAAGGTATAAAGGTTAATGAACTCCTGCAGACAAACCAGCCCTATGTTTATGCTGCTGGAGATGTTGCTGAATTTAGGGGCGTGCCTTATGGTATATGGCCTGCGGCTATGGAGCAAGGGAAGATTGCTGGGTCCAATATGGCGGGAGAAAACATGACTTACAATGGGACTACTATGGTAAACACACTGAAGGTAGTTGGAATAGACCTGGCATCGGCGGGAAATATAGACGCGGACGATGAATTTGAGTCCAAGTTGGTTAAGGGCAAAGGAATTTATAAAAAGATTGTACTGAACGAAGGGGAGATAATAGGGTGTATTATGTTGGGCGATACAGGTGGTTTTAACAAGGTCACGAGGGCTATGGCAAGGGGGCAAGACGTCCATGAGATAGGGGACCTTTTGTTTTCTCTAGGTTTTAATTTTTAATGTCAACAATTCTACCGGTATTCTTTAGGCTCCAGGACGTTGAGAAGCTTTTAAAAAGGGGTGTATATCGTATTGAGCTCAGCAGCTTTAAAAAGCGTGTTTACCAATTTAAATGAGCCTGGGATTCAACACTAGTTTGCTTCGCTATCTTAGGACGAGTTAAGTAATGGACTACGACAATTTAGATACTGGCGAAAACAGCGCCCCAGCGGTGATCAGGACAAGTGAAAACGCTGCACATTTTGAGTCATGTCCTGTAAGGAAAATACCTGATCCTTGCACTGTAATCATTTTAGGCGCTTCAGGCGATTTGACTGCCAGAAAGGTAATTCCTGCAATTTATAACCTGTACTTGAACAATTGCCTGCCGGTTCCTTTCCGTATAGTGGGTTGTGCTAGATCCCGTATGGACGACAACGAGTTCAGAAATAGTATGAGAAAAACCCTCATCTCTGAAAAAGCTCTGGACGATTCAAAATGGCAAGCATTTGCCTCATGTATTCATTACTTACCTGTTGAATACAAAGATAGCTCTTCTTTTGATGCTCTCGGTAAATTCCTCGATGAACTCGATACAAAGAACGATACACAAGGAAACAGGATCTTTTATCTTGCAATTCCACCTTCTCTTTTTGAAATTGTAACTGTCATGATTGGGAAATCCGGTCTTTCAGTAGAAGGCCAGGGAGGAAATCCCTGGTCGCGCGTTGTAGTCGAAAAACCTTTTGGACATGATTTGAATTCAGCCGTTGAATTGGATAAAACCCTTCATGCCTATTTTAATGAGCATCAAATTTTCAGGATGGATCACTACTTGGCCAAAGAGACAGTGCAGAACATTCTCATGTTTCGTTTTGCAAACTCTATTTTTGAGCCGGTGTGGAACAGGCAGTATATCGATCATATAAGCATAATCGTCGCGGAAACTCTGGGTGTTGAACATAGAGCTGGATATTACGAGCAAGCAGGAGTCTTAAGGGATATGTTTCAGAACCATATAATGCAACTCATGGCTCTTACGGCTATGGAGCCGCCTTCCCTCTTTGACGCCGACAGGGTACGTGATGAAAAGGTGAAGATTTATAGAGCATTGAGACCTTTTCCTGCCGATGACATCTGGAATTACCTGGTACTTGGACAATATATGGAGGGTGTAATAGACGGGGAAGAGGTTCCCGCCTATCGGAATGAACCGGGGGTCAGCCCTGATTCACTGGTTCCTACTTTTGCGACTATGAAGGTGTTTCTGGATACCTGGCGCTGGCAGGGAGTGCCGTTTTATCTCACATCCGGGAAGCGCCTCGCAAATAAGCTGACCGAAATCGCAATTCAATTCAGAGATGTTCCCCATTCTATGTTTCGTACTATTCTGGATGAGTCGATAAGAGCTAACAGGCTAGCACTGGGGATTTACCCGGAGGAAAAGATATCCATGACTTTTCAGACGAAAAAGCCGGGTGCAACATTATGCCTGAGAAATGTAAACATGGATTTTTTTTATAACCAGGGATTCATAGATCCAATCCCCGAGGCCTATGAAAAAGCGCTTCTGGACTGTATGCTGGGGGATCAAATGCTTTTTTGGTGCCAGAAGGGTGTCGAGCTTTGCTGGGAATTTCTCAGCCCTATTCTCAGGGAGTGTGAAGCTTGTGGAGAACGCGGCAGAAGGCTTTTGCCTTACCAGGCTGGCACATGGGGGCCCGATTCCAAAGGGGACCTTGCGGCAGGTCTCCCATACGAAGCGAGATAACCTATAGGGCACTACTTTTATTGGGCGCTTCAAAAACCTGATATAATACCTGGTAGAAATCGTTGATATAAAGGCTAATCCAGAAATATCGGATGAGTACAGTTTTAGTAGTGTCCTGCAGATATTCGCCACGAAATTGATTCAATAATATGCTAGATATATTACAGGAGTAAATGACGAGGAGAGATAAATTCAGCCAGAGATTAGGAGATGGTAATGAGGAGGATAAACCCCGAATATATCAAGGCTATAGTAGAAATAGGGAATGACTGTCCCTACTTTAAACTTCTTTCCATGTCAATAGAATCGATAGGGGATGGTAGCTCCGTGCTGGTTATCGACCTGGAGGAAAAACATCTTCAGCCTTTCGGCATGGCGCATGGTGGTGTTTTTTCATCCTTGATTGATGCTGCGGCCTTTTGGGCTGTTTTTGCCGAACTCGAAGAAGATAAAGGGTTGACTACGCTGGAAATGAAATTAAATTATCTGGCCCCTGTCCAAAAAGGCCGGATAGTGGGTAAAGGCCGTCGTATTAAAATGGGTAGCACTACAGGGCTGGCAGAAGCTACTATAACGGATGAAAACGGGAAGCTTTTATCCCATGGGACAGTTACATTATTGTTAATCCCTCACTGGGAATATGGAGCAGGGAAAATAACCGTGCCCAAATATATTTAACAGTACTCTGGCTTTTTGATAATCCGTTTTTTTTGTGGAACACCAGCCTCATGTACTTTTATTATCTAATTGCTGTGAGAAACTGGTACTGGTCAGATATTCGACCCTTGCATGTGAACAAAATTATCAAAGATAAGGTTTCATTGCCTTGTGAAATTTTTGTGCCATTATTGTGTAGCCTCTGTCATTCGGGTGGATGGGATCGCTCATGAGCCCCTTTTCGCCAATAATGCCTTCGAATATATTGGGGATCAAAAGAGATTGTGTCTCTTCGCTGACCTCTTGATACATCTCTCCAAAGCCTCGTCCCCACAAAGGTATGTCAATTCCGCCGACAATCACCAGAGCGCCTTTGTTTTGAATTGAAATTATGATTCTTGTCAAATTCAGCTGGGCTGTTTCTCTGGGTATCCTATTTTTCAGGTCATTACCTCCGAGTGTTATCAGTACAATTCTAGGGGATCTAGACAGGACATCCTCCTCCAGTCTGTCCATGGCTGTTCCAGTAGTATCCCCGGGAACTCCGGCATTGATTATCGGCATTGAAATCATTCGTGATAACTGGGAGGGATAGTCCATGTTTTCTGCGGCACCTGTGCCGAAAGTCAGACTGTCACCAAAGCAGATGATATTTTCTCCTGAAGGGTCTGAATTCCGTACTGCCGGCTTGAAGATGAATAAGTTGAACCCTACCAGTAGAACCAGTACCGCCAGTACTGGAAGGATGATTTTTTTCATATTTATCCTTTTGGTAAAATTGATTTTGAGACATTATAATCTATCATTTCTTTTTATATATCAAGAGGGGTAAGGATTCTTTCGGGACTGAAGTATAAATTAATGCTTGCAGGATTATAGGAGGTGGAGAACGTGTCAAAACTTTTGACCATTTTGTCAATGTTCAGCCTCTTTACCGAGGTGAATTTTTTTTGATATGATTGCAAAGGCGCAATTACGTGCATTAATAAGCCCAAAGGTATTTTAAGCAGATTTGTACGAAATCCAGAGCCAAAAAAGATATAAAACACAGTAAATTCTATATGTGGAAACTGGTGACAACTCTCAGCTGCACGAGCGTTCTGGTTTTTTTCATCATATATGCTGAATGTTTCGGGAAAGCTGTTTTCTCCTTCCCTAATCTCTTCTCTCCAGGCAGAAGGGCCTGTCAGTTTTTGTGCAGAAGAGGTCCCGGTCAAAAGACAGGAAATCCTTGAGCGATTGGAAAAAGAACTTCTTCTTTCACTCTGGGACCGACCTCAGGTTATTCTATGGTTAAAGCGGTCGAATCGATACCTGCCATATATTGAAGAAATGCTCAAAAACAATGGAATGCCGGAGGATCTCAAATACGCAGCTATAGCGGAAAGCGCCCTTCGCCCGCATGCTGGCTCATCCAAAGGCGCAATAGGTTTCTGGCAATTTTTAATTGGAACAGGAAGAAAATACGGGCTGGTTATTAATAGAGATATTGATGAGCGACGGAATTTTTTTTTGCCTCAACAAAGGCGGCTATCCGCATTTAAAACATGAATTAACAACAATAATCTTGGATCGCTCTCTTTCTACCTCCAGCCCCACTTTTGGAAAATAGCATAGGCCTTTTCGTTTTTCAGAAAGGCTATAAACTGCTCGGCCGCTTTCCTTTCTTTGCAAAGAGAGCTAACCGCCACCAGGGTGGAGCGGAAGACATTGTCTTTGTCCGGAATGGCGACAAGGTCAGTGACATCGCTGTTAGTGTAATGCCATGAAGCGAAGGTAAGCCATGCATCCAAACCGTGACCGTCTTTCCACTTCTTAAGACCTATGAAGCCGCTTGGCACCGTGATTGCAAAGTTTTTCAACAAGGCTTCCGTCAGATTTTTTCTGCCGGTGATATCCTCCCAGCTCGCTACCTGGCCAGGGCAGGAAACATTTAAAAGTCGCAACCCCGGAGCTACCAAATCTTCCAGACCCTTTATATTTTTGGGATTGCCCTTGCGTACAAGAATTCCTGCAGGTCGCTTGTACAAACCTACCCAGTCATTAGTATTCACAACTTTCGGATGAAGGATTGTAAAGCGGCTGTAGAGATGGGCCGCACCAATAGCAATAATATCCGCATTTTCTGCTGCTTTTTTCATCCATGAAGGCCCGGCACCCGCAACTACTGTCACATGGGTTTTAGAAAAGGACCTGGCACATTGCTCCATTGGTATCTTAAGTCCCCCGGGAACATGTACCTGCAGTTTTTCCGCCCATAAATCGCCGCCCCACAAAAGCACTGCCGATGATATCAGGATATGGAAATTATAGAAAAATATTTTAAAATCAGACTGTTGGTTTTTTTGTGCATATAATATCTCCTATTCTTATAAAATTATTTCAAATCCTCACGTCTTTAAACATTTCTCAGATACTTTATGCGCCATGGTCAAAGAGACTCTGAGGCAAGGCCGGCGCGGTTTTTTTTAGCACAGTCCTGATATACAGTTTTCAAGCGGAATTTTTTAGAAAAACTGTCCCACAGGAGATTTTTATTTTTAATCTTATAAATAATTCTAGCTTGTGTGTCAAATTAAGGTCATATAAGATTTTTTAAGTGTTTATTCTATTCTCTTATTATTTGATACTTACCAGGCCAACTCAAATTACCAAATATTAACGCAAACTACCATAGGCGTGCGACATTTTTAATTTCTGGAAAAGGAGGGAATGACAGTGAAGAAAAAAGGCCTAAAGCTAATAAACCGCCGGGATTTCATAAAAAAGACCGAAATTTTTTCTCTAATGGCAAGCTCCTGCACAATTAGAACCCCTTCAGAAGTCCGGCCTAAAGAAATTGTAGGTGAGTCTGTTCTTAATGCATGTGAGATCACCTGGAAATACGATCGCCCTGAGTTACTTCAGAAGCTAAGGGATATAAAGGATAATCTGAAATATCTCCTGGAGGAGGGGTATAAACCTACCATAAGTCCAAAGGAGATTGGGGAGGAATTTACCTGGCTGCAATATAGACAAATGCGGCAAGTATTCAAACATCCTTTGGAAGAAAATTTCCAGGTAAAACGGGTGCCGGGCTTCAAATGGGAATATCCCCACTGTGAACCCATGTGGTTTCCCAGACTGGACCAGAAGGCCAAATGGGCCGAGTTCATGCCGCACCCGGAAAAACTGGAGTAGTAGGAATACTGAATATGACTTGTGGGGATGACTCTTTACCCGTTACAAGACTGTGCTAAAGAATTGTGTGTTGGGTTCATGACATTCCACTGATATCCTTCTTTAGAAATGCCTGGGTCACCGCTTTATCGATGGTGAGGTTGTTAAAGCAGCACCGGATTTTTACAAAACCTGCTGTAAGCATTTCCATAGGAGGTGACCTGTAAAATCTATATTATAGAGGGGTTATTATTATGAAAACGATTAGCGTGTTAAAATTCAAACAATTTTTTTTATTTTGTATATTATTTATCGTCGTTTGCCCCGCTTTGGCTGCCTCTGACAACTGTACTGCAGTTTATGGCACAGGGGCAAATACGTTTAGACTGGCGACTGGAAGCCCGGGGGAACTGGGATTACTGAAAGTTTTGGCTAATGCCTACAACAAAAGTCACAAAACTTCTTTGTGCTGGAAAAAAGCAGGTTCTGGGGCTTCGCTATTATTGCTGAAGAAGAAAAAGGTAGATATGATCATGGTCCATGCTCCGGCTGCAGAAAAAAAGGCGGTGAAAGAGGGATGGGCAGTAAAAAGAACCCTGATAGGATCTAATGAATTCTATATCGTTGGCCCTAAATCGGACCCGGCAGGTATTGCAGGGTCAGAAACCGCGACTGAGGCCTTTTCACGAATAGCCTCAGCAGAGTCCCTTTTGTTTTCCAGGGGTGACAATTCAGGAACCCACAAGAAGGAACTGGCAGTGTGGAAAAAGGCAGGGATTTGTCCATCTGGTTATTGGTATATAAAGACCAACAGTTTTATGATGGCGACCCTTAAGAGAGCGAATTCAGAAGAAGGCTATTTCATGACGGACAGCAGTACATGGGTCGCTGGCAAGAAAGACCTGAATAACCTTAAATTACTTTTGCGGGGTGATCCAATGTTAATTAATACATATCATGCCCTCTGTCAGCCGGAGGGGGCTACTTCAGGGCAGGCATTCTCGGAAGAATTCATAGACTTTTTAGCTTCTGATGAAGGTCAGAATATTATACGAAATTACGGGATAGATCTTTACGGCGGGCCATTGTACAACGATGCCGAGTATGCTGTGAAATACGACCATTAAAAAAAGATTATTCTTCAGTACTTTTGACGTTGAAGATGAGCCAACTGGAATAATATTATTGACAATCATTGGATAGAAGAGTAAATAGTACATCTACCAATCGATCGGTTGGGCCTCCTTATCCCGCAAAAAGCCCTTAAAACAAAATAAAAAAACCAAATTAAGATGATCAAAATGGAGAAAACTTGGTCTAATTTGTGGGTACTGAATAACCATTTTACCTTCCTTGAACGAGTCGAAGATTAAAAAACCTGTAACAGCATTTTTTTTAACTTTTATCCTTTTATTTAATAAAGTGCTTTGAAACTTTTAATCCTCATAGAGAGAGGGGCCTATAATGGAAGCGATGGAGAAGTTATCTA
>CAZVGY010000128.1:0-9071 GCA_964627015.1 uncultured Desulfobacteraceae bacterium | reverse complement strand
ATGTTACTAAAAATGTTCAGGGAAAACCCCCTGTTCTAGTCAAGACCCATTTATTTTTGGCAACTTGGTATATTTTTTAGTAGTTTGTACAGCAATATAAAAGCGGTTGAATTGTTTTAAAGTCTATGTTATAAAGCAAAATTAAGTCAGCAAGTATTGAGTTAGTAAGAAATGGACTGACTAAATATAAACTACCAATACTAAAAAAGGTTTTGCGATATTATAATAACTTATAATTTAGGTAATTAGGCATATGTATAAGCCCTTCAATTCCATTTATTCACATGGTTTTATTCGAGCAACAGTTGCTATTCCCTTTGTGCGGGTTTCTGACCCTGAATTTAATGTACAGCGGATACTTCATTTAGCGGAGCAGGCCTCCGGCGTTCAAGCTGCAATAACTCTTTTTCCAGAGCTAGGGATCTCTTCTTACTCAAATGACGATCTATTCCATCAAGATGCACTTCTTGATGCAACTCTGTCCGCATTAGCTTCCGTGGTGCAAGCCAGCCGAGATCTCTCCCCTGTTCTTTTAATTGGCGCACCGCTTCGTTTCGAGGAGAAGCTATTCAATTGCGCCGTTGTGATCTATCACGGTGAGGTGCTTGGTATCGTGCCAAAGACATATATTCCAAATTACCGCGAGTTTTATGAAAAGCGCCAATTCTGTTCTGCCCTTGATGCCTTCAGAAAGGACGTCCCATTTCTAGGGCAGATGGTGCCCTTTGGAAACGACCTCGTCTTTGAAGCGTCGAACGTTTCCGGATTCGCTCTCCATGTCGAGATCTGCGAGGATATCTGGTCACCGATTCCCCCAAGCACATATGGTGCGCTGGCTGGGGCCACAATATTAGCTAACCTCTCTGCAAGCAATATCACAGTTGGCAAAACTGAATATCGCCGTCAACTCTGTGCTTCTCAGTCAGCTAAATGTATTTCAGCATACATGTACTCTGCTGCCGGGCCAGGAGAGTCTACTACTGACCTGGCCTGGGACGGATATGCTGTGATTTACGAGAACGATGACCTGCTTGCTGAATCTCTTCGCTTCCATAGCGAGGAGCAGCTTATCTCAGCGGATATCGACCTTGACCGTCTCATTCAGGACCGGATGCGGATGACCAGTTTTAATGATACGGTTGCCGGCTACCGTCTGAAATGTAATTCGATGCGCCGCGTGACCTTCAGCTTCCAGATTCCCGAAGGAGAAACAGGCTTAATTCGCAATGTCCCCCGCTTTCCATACGTGCCTGCTGATGACGCTACACTAGAAGAACGTTGTTTTGAGGTTTACAATATACAGGTTCATAGTCTCATAAAACGTCTGGCCGCAGCAAATATTAATAAAGTAGTAATCGGGGTGTCCGGCGGGCTGGATTCGACTCAGGCCTTGATTGTGGCGGCCAGGACAATGGATTTGATGGGCCTGCCTCGATCGCATATCCTTGCGTATACCATGCCTGGATTTGCCACCAGCGTTATTACGAAGGATAATGCCCATAACCTTATGAAGGCTCTAGAGGTTACTGATAATGAAATCGACATTAAGCCTTCCTGCATGCAGATGTTTAAGGATATTGGCCATCCATTCGCAAACTCTGATCCAGTTTATGATACAACATTTGAAAATATACAAGCCGGTGATCGGACATCTCACCTGTTCAGGCTGGCTAACCTGCATGATGCACTTGTAATAGGCACCGGTGATCTGAGTGAACTTGCCCTGGGCTGGACAACATATGGGGTAGGAGATCAGATGGCACATTACAACATCAATTCCTCAGTCCCCAAGACCTTGATCCAGTATCTGATTCGCTGGGCTATCACGGCCCATATGTTTGACGCTCATACAAACAGCATCCTGCAGTCGATACTCGATACCGAAATCTCTCCCGAACTGGTTCCGGACGTGAACGGAACATCGGAAAAGCCGGCCCAAAAAACAGAAAAAATCATAGGCCCCTATGAGCTTCAGGATTTTAATCTCTACTATATTTCCAGATTTGGTTTCAGGCCGAGCAAGGTGGCTTATCTGGCGCATAATGCCTGGGGGGACAGGACACGTGGACTATGGCCGAAGCTTCTACCCGATGCAGATCAAAACGAATATAACCTCCAGACAATTAAATACTGGCTCGAAGTCTTTCTATACAGATTCTTCCAGATCAGCCAGTACAAGCGCTCAGCCATGCCAAATGCCGCGAAAGTCGGTTCAGGAGGATCTTTGTCCCCCAGAAGTGATTGGAGGGCTCCCAGTGATTCTGAGGCAGCAGCCTGGCTGGATGAGTTACACAGAAACGTTCCAGACCATCTAGCTTAAAAAAACCAGATTGTAATTATTCAATTATACCCATTCCTGTCCGCATACGGCGATGTCAAAAGTAACAGGAGTTTTGTCTTTAAAAACCAGGCATATACATACTTCTTCAGGCTCTTAAAATCCTCTCATACAAAAATAAGTTACACACCACTTGCACTTTTATGATCGAATCGCATATATGTCATAAGAAACTTCTGACCGGCGCATATCGGATTGCCCAATCCCTAGGCACTGAATACGGTTTAGCCATTGGTAATCTGGATGAGAAGTGTAATAGCGAGGAGCTACGTGAATAGAAACAACAGGAGGCACTTTCCCTTTTGGAAGGTTCTCATATCCGTCTTCTCCCATATCCACCATCCCTGAATAGACAGTATAGATCAGGGCATTATCATGCGTCTGTATTGTTGCACGCACATCCACTATACCCACTCCATCAGTGCGAAGAGTCATCCAATCCCCTCCACCTGGGAGTAATTTACCATTTACCTTTGGACCTTCAACTTTTCCACCGGTTACATAAAAGTTCAGCTTCCTGCCCTCCGCGACAGATCCGATACGCTCAGGAGGAGAAATAGTCCCAGTATATGAAAAAATATGCTCTAAATTGTAGTTAAACATTTTTAAATCTCCTTATTCTTCATTTTCAGTTTTTTCTGATAACCAGCTTATGTTTTTTCTTTTATGGATTTAAATACTTCCCCGCTAACTTTCTTGAATCTGAGCGAACTCCCACCTGAAGAAGCCTCCAACCCGAATCATAAGGTCTGATCGGATCTCACCCGGTAAACTACTATGTTGGGATTTGATATTTTCCGCACTGTTTTAGTCTGCATATTCTGTATTCTTCAAGATACCAAGTTGTTCCACGGTCTTTTCCGCTACCTTTTTGTCTTTCGTAAAATAGCGCTGCAAACGCTCAATAAGCTGCCTTTGTTTTGTCTTGTCATTGGAGTAATATTCATGTGCCAGCAACTCTTTCACCCAGGCTAAATTAGATTGAACTTCCTCAGGTACCCGTTCTCCGTCATGACGAACTGCTTCACTTGGGCATATATCATGACAAACTCCACATCGTATACATTTTTCTTCTATGATAAAAGCAATGTTGTCTTGCATTGAAATAGCATCAACGCAGCATTCTTCGAGGCATATCTGGCACCCCGTGCATAATTCCTTACTTATCCAAGGCATTTTAGTTCATCCCCTTCTTTGATTTTTTTATTAAATGAACTATCATCCTTCGACTCCAGTTTGTATCTGAAAAATAGCGCCTAAATTTATGACCTTCATTACATCCACCAAATTTTCATTGCAAATGGCTGCATTAATTTATATCCACACTGTGACCGTATTAATACGCTGCCGAGCCCCTCGGTAAATCTTTCCGCTGCACTTGGAAAACGTGTGCCGCCCTTCCTCTTCTTCGACCCATTCGTCAGTAATCAACTCCCGCCATTTGGAAATCAAACATGCAGCCTCTTTTTTACCTGCAGGCATGGAAAATTCCAACCCTCGCAACAAATTATTTCTATGAAGACTTAAATCCGCCCACCAGCCCTATAAATATGGCAAAAATGACAATCTGAACAAGCCAGCCGATAAGACAAACTCCAACAGCACGCCATGTACTTTCATAGTCGAGTGATTGCCTGACGGCGATGACCATAGCAACCAACATCCAGATGCCGCAAATGAAATTGAGTACGTTTCCCAGCACCGGTATAATTCCAAAAACGCGCAACAACCCCGGAGAACTGGAAAACCCTATGGTACGAAGCACCTCACCGTAGTCTGCTTTTGTCTGCGGTTCAGGCAGCAACCTGGTCCCAATATAATATGTCAAAAATGCCCAGATAAACCATGCCATCAGGGCAACTATCGTTCCTAGAACGAGCCCCTTTATTCCTGTTATACTGATAGTCCCGATTCCTGCAGCAACGCTCGAAAGAACAACCACCAGCATGGCTTGCCCCATAGCTTCTTTGTCCGCTTCGACCTCTTCATAAAGGTTTACGTCCAGTTTTGCTGCTCTTACCATCCGATTTGCGATCGATGCCATGAAAACCTCCTTTTAGAAATACATCTGCATTTTTTCTTCTAAAATTCCTCCCCAATTGAGATTAAAAATTATCCTCATAGTTGACTTTTTCCGAAAGAAACGCAATGCCAGGCATATTATCATTAAAAATCTTCGAATAAGTGAAGTGATCACCAATATTATCATAACAATCTAGTATCAAATAACAAAAGAACATACATAAATCCAATATGCAATGCTTTATACCGAGATAAACTATAATATTAAAAACTTAATTTTTTTCTATATATTTGATATTATTATATATCGTTAATTCAAACCATAAGCGTAACGCAAATTGGGTTTTAAGCATGCAATCCAACCGCAGTTGAGAAGAAGGCCAGGATAAAATAGGAGGATATTATTTTCGGGAATGAAAAACAATACCCCACATTTCATATTTTCTATCGGCGGATACGCATTCGCAGTTGCGGAGAAAAACTCTTCTGGCAAGGCAATCGTAAGCGCACCAACACGTGGATCCGTATGGCTGATACTTACCGATAATCTGGAGAATTAATGAAAGGAAGTACTCTTGTTTTCTTCACTGTAATATTTCTGGTGGTCGGGAATCTTATTGGAGCGGGTATACTGGCTCTGCCCGTGAATACCGGATTAGCCGGAATGCTACCCTCCTTGATTGGCATGGCATTGTTTGGAGTTGCGATGTTCTTCTCAGCGCTTGTTCTGGGAAGAGAGGCAATTATATCAAAAAGTGAAAACTTCAACTATCCCAGCCTGTATGCCAGACATCTAGGGACGACCGGCAAATGGATTGCGATCTTAGCAAACATGATCATACTTTACGGACTTCTTGTTGCTTACCTGTCTGGAGGAGCCGAAATTATCGTAAGCATATTCCACTTAAGCCCCTCCCTTAAAATCCCAATACTTCTGGTGCTTTTCCTCTTGATAACATCCCTGGCTCTGACAAAAAGCGATATTATCTTCAGATATAATGCCATAATCACTCTACTCCTTCTTGCATCATTTGCACTGATGATTGTGATAGGAGAGAGGCATATCGTACCATCGAGATACACTTTTACGGACTGGAAATATCTTCCCATGACAGCCCCTATTATCATAACCGCCTTCCATTTCCACAATATAATCCCTTCGATTTGCGAAAAGATGAAATGGGATTATAGAATGTTCGTTGGGGCGGTTGCAGCAGGAATGCTGCTGGGCTATTTTATGAATGCAATGTGGATACAGATAGGGATAGGGGTCCTGCCGATTGATGAAAGTCCAAATGGGCTTCTTACAGCGTTCCAGCAAAATCTGCCTGCTACAGTGCCTATGACAAGGGTGATCAGCAGCAGATCTTTTCTCATATGTGCCATGCTTTTCCCTCTTCTGGCAATTGTGACATCCTATATTGCGAACGGCCTGGGGCTTCTCGCCTTCTCCAAAGATCTACTGGTAAACCAGTTTTCCCTGAAGCGCAGCTACTTAAGTGCTTTGCTCGCCTTTGCTCCCCCTCTAACTATCTCTGTTATCTGGCCGAATATTTTTCTCAGGGCTATAAACATAGTGGGGGGAGTAGGGATTATGACTCTGTTCGGAATACTACCGTCAATCATTTATCTAAAACAAGTGAAGCAGGCGTGGAAGAAAATCCTCGGATTGATTATGCTGGTCTTATTTACGATGTGTCTTCTCATTGAGATTGGACAGGAAACCAAAATGATCAGGTTACAACCCGAAATGGAGTATTCCGAACCGCTGAAAAAAATCGTACACAACAAGTGAGGACTTTTGAATTTCAGCACTCAATGCATTAAAAATACGAAGCGAAAAGAGAGGAGTCACGCTTAAGATGAAATTCCAACCTAAAACACAATATAATACTCGTGCCCTTTGAAACATAAAAAGGGCTTTAATCAGCAGAAACCTCGGAGAGTATACAAATTCTTTATGAGTGGAAAAAGTTCCAAAGGTTTAGGAACTTCCTCCACAAAGATTGGGCTCAGTCTGTTTTAGCCGGGATTAATATTTATTCTATCGAAACAATCCACTCGCAGGAGGTGCCGGTAGGATAATCGTCACTGGGCTTTTCCGGAGGTAAAAAAACGGGCGTTACCGTAGTTTTTGGATTAATCTCTTTGAGGAAAGCCAGCCTCAGCCTCTGTGCGACTTCGCTGCAGTCGTAATATTCCATCCCCCATTTCTTGGCGGCTTTCTGAGAAGTGCAGCCAAGGGTCATCATCCGCATGCGGGTATCGGATATTTTGGTTATTCGAAGATCCTCAAAGGCTGCCCAATGGGAGTGTTCAAGAAAACGGATAAGCTGATCGATGCCTTCGACCTTGTCGTCAACGGTCTTTTTTAATCGTCTGGCCTCGTATGCCCCGAACTCATCGGTCATCTGAAGCATGCCTTTCTGCCCAAGTTCCTTCGGACAGTTTTTATCGACCCACTGTTCCATAAGAAACCACATATAATTGAAGCTGTACAACAGCTCCATCATAACATTATAAACCCGTTCCTTGCTCCAATCTTCGATAGAAAACATAATGGCCGGCCTCCTTATGGTCGATCTGATTAATCCCAAAAAGTTTTGTTACAATATCCTGGCCACGGTAAAAAAAGGAGTGACCTCTGTCAAGCGAAAAGGATATATTTCTTGTTTTACAAAGTGCACTGGCCTGAATTAACTGCGATTCAGAAATTTTCTAGTTTTTCATCATATATTTTCGCTCTCCTCTGTGATTATGCCCACAGTTATTTATATAGAAAGAAAATCGATAAACAGCTCTGCATTTCTTCTTTGTCTTGACAGGAGAATACTTATAAATAATTATATTGCACAAAGAGTCTGATAAAAAAAACGGGAAACAAAAATGAAAAAAATGAGAATACTATAGAACCGAAAACAGCAAAAAAACAATTCGGTTGTCTACAAGTATTCGGTCTGATAGTTATTGTCTTTATTATCACTGTCGGAGCAACTATTTTTGTTTTTAAAACCTACTTTTTCCCATCAAAATTTGATCCCGTAATACTGAATCCTGCCGAGAAAACAGTTTTGGATGCTAAGCTGAAAAAGCTTGATTCAATAGAGTCCGGAGTCGGTTCACATACAAAGCACGGCTCCAGTAGTTCCTTCAAGAGGGAAGTAAATGATTCTGATACTCCACTGCAGCCGGAGCCGTATAACGAAGAAGAGAGCAAAAGAGAAATTAAGTTTACCGAAAGGGAACTCAACGGACTACTGGCGAATAATAAAGAGATTGCAAATAAGCTGGCAATTGATCTGTCTGACGATCTTGTTAGCGCAAAACTACTTCTACCTGTTGATAAAGATTTTCCTTTAATTGGTGGTAGAACTCTCCGTCTCAAATCCGGTGTAGCTTTCTCTTTTAAAGAGGGGAAACCTGTGGTCATCTTTAGAGGGCTCACAATTATGGGTGTACCTGTTCCTAATGCGTGGCTGGGAGGAATGAAAAATATAGATCTGGTTAAAAGATTCGAAGCCGAAAAAGGTTTCTGGAAGGCCTTCTCTGACGGAGTCGAAGATATAAAGGTAGAAGAAGGTCTCTTAAAGGTAAAACTGAAAAAATGAATGATTTGTTGTGTAATTTAAGATGTCTGAACTGGATAGTCCTGTTAAGATTCTAAAACTGCTGGATAAGTCCAATTGCAGGGAGTGTGGAGAAAAAACCTGCCTGGCATTTGCCAGTGCAGTCTTTCAGGGCAAGCGAGCCCTTGGAGAATGCCCCAGATTGGCCCCGAAAGTCGTTGAAAGCGTCGCTACAAAATCCCAAAATCTTAAAGATATCAACGAAAACCGGCAAGAGACGCTGGAGGCTTTGAAAGAAAAGGTTACCCGCGTCGATCTTCATTCGGTAGCCGGGAGGCTTGGCGGAAGGTTCTCAGAGGGGGTGTTGACGCTCAAGATACTGGGCAAAGATTTTTCAGTGGATGCCGATGGAAACTTTTATTCCCAGATCCATGTCAACCCGTGGGTGGCAACGCCGTTTCTCGACTATATAATACGCGGCAAGGGTATCTCTCCGACGGGCACCTGGGTATCTTTCCGGGAGTTGAAAGGTGGGCAAGCCCAGTATCCTCTCTTTCAGAAGCGTTGCGAAGAACCCATGAAGAAGGTAGCGGACAATTCTATCGAACTCTTTGACTACATGGTACATGTGTTTGACGGAAAGCAAGTTGAACGGCAATTCCAATCAGATGTTTCTGTTGTCTTATACTTTCTTCCCAAGCTTCCTGCCATGATCTGCTATTGGGCTCCGGAAGAAGACATGGGCTCCAGTCTAAACTTTTTCTTTGATGAAACAGCGGACCAAAACCTGTCCATTGGGTCCCTGTTTTCATTGGGTGCTGGGTTCGCCCAGATGATTCAAAAGGTAGCTTTACACCACATGTGAAAACCTGGAGATTTAAGGAGAGGCCTTGTAGATTCTGAATTTTGATACACATAAATACGGCCCAAGCCTGCATCTTCTATTAAGAAGACCTGAAAAATACCTTTTGAGCAGATTGACTTAGTCCTACCCTAAATCGTAATTTTTCATACAACAAAAAATAGCTAATGCCTTTAAACCCCTCAGTATGACGCTGAAGTTTCCTAAAAAATCAGGCAACTGATCTTTCGATTAAATATCCGACCCCAAAGGGGCCGGAATTGCAATAACCCCTTGAAGGGGA
>CAZVGY010000127.1:0-9191 GCA_964627015.1 uncultured Desulfobacteraceae bacterium | reverse complement strand
GCCACTGAACTCTGACCTGGTCCAAAGGACCAGGGTTTCTATGCTGGACTAAACCTATTCTGTAAGCCTCCTGGGCGTCAACCGGCTTGCCGAAGAACATCATTTCAGCCGCCTTACCTTCAGGAATGATCCGTGGCAGCCTAACCGTGCCTCCAAGTCTGGGTATGAGTCCTAATCTGGCCTCTGGAAATCCAAACCGAGCCTTATCAGAAGCTATTCTCAAATCGCAGGCAAGGGCGACTTCCAGCCCACCGCCCATCGCTACACCGTTAACAGCTGCGATAAGGGGCTTCCAGAGTTCCATCCCGCGCATTATGGTGGTAGGGAAGAGCCAAGGTCTATTCTTGGTCTCCTTTACAAATGGAAGCCATGTCTTGATATCAGCTCCCGCACAAAAGGCTTTATCTCCAGCCCCTGTAATTATTCCAACAAACAGCTCCGGATCCGCCCTGAAATCCTCAAGCGCATCATGCATCTCATGAAACAAATCCGGGCTTAATGCATTTAACGAATCAGGCCGGTTAAGTGTAAAAACTGCAATCTTTCCCTCTCTGACATATTCAAGCTCCATACCTCATCTCCGATTATCAACTAACAAAGATTTTGGTTCATAGTAATCAAACTCCTCCCTATTTCGCTTTTTCAACGATAGCGCATATGCCCTGTCCTCCACCACCGCATATAGTCTCCAAGCCGAACATGGAGTTTCTCCGCTTCATTTCATGGAGCAACGTAACCAGTCTCATTGCTCCTGTAGCCGCAATAGGATGCCCAAGGGAGATGCCAGAACCATTAACATTGATCTTTTCGTCAAATTGATCTTCATTTATCCCCATGAGCCTGGCATCCGCCAGTGCCTGTACAGCGAAAGCCTCCTGTATCTCAATAAGATCAATGTCATCGATTGTTATTCCCGTTTTTTCGAGGGCTTTTTGCGCCGAGCCGGGGACAGCCGGATATGTCAATGTCGGATCAGTACCGGCGATAGCACAGGCCCTGAAGACCGCGATCGGCTCAATGCCCAATTTGGCTGCTTTATCAGCGGTCATGAGCACCAGGGCTGCGGCTCCGTCGTTCTCCGTTGAAGAATTACCCGCTGTGCACACTCCGTCAGAATAGACCGGGCGAAGCTTAGCTAGTTTCTCTAATGATGCGTCTCGTCGTGGAGTTTCATCTGTATCAAAAATCAGGGCTTCCCCCTTTTTCTTAGGTACAATAACAGGAACGATCTCTTCCCTGAATTTTCCGGAATCAATCGCCGCTACCGCTCTCTGGTGACTCCTCAGCGCCCATCTGTCCGCTTCATCCCGGGATACTCCCTCCTTGTTTGCCGCAGCTTCAGCCCAGGTCATCATGGAGTTAAGTTCACCAAACCTGTCTATGGGTTGAGACATCACCCTGGCCCTTTGAATCCTATCATAAAGGGGTATCCCCCACATGGAAAGGGCTCCGTGTCCTCTCGGCATGAAGCCCCATTTTTCATCATTTTTTCCGCCCAGGCCCCACTTGATCTCACCT
Source organism: uncultured Desulfobacteraceae bacterium (assembly GCA_964627015.1). Lineage (GTDB taxonomy): Bacteria > Desulfobacterota > DSM-4660 > Desulfatiglandales > Desulfatiglandaceae > CAZVGY01. The sequence continues at coordinate 7,673 of CAZVGY010000127.1, read as the reverse complement.
GGTATGTAAAGTTCGGCTCTGCTCATACTGTCCATTCCGCCGGCGACGACAATTTCCGCATTACCGGTCTGGATTTTCATAACTCCGAAAAAAACGGCTTCCAGGCCTGAGCAACATCGGCTATCTATCGTAACACCAGGTATTTCGTTCGGCCATCCCGCCTCAAGCAGGGCCATTCGGGCCCCATTGGCGCACTCACCGTTCTGATAGGACTGCCCCATTATTACATCATCAACAATTCCTGGGTCTAAGCCTGCTCTTTTTGCGGCCTCATCCAAAACCAGGCTGCCAAGTTTATATACAGGCACATCCCTTAATGTTCCGCCATAGCTACCTATGGGCGTCCTTACACCGCTTACGATAACTACATCTTCCATACCAAAGAATCCTCCCCGGGGATAATTACTTCTGTAATCTACTCGAGCTGTACCCCGACAACAGCTGTACAAAAACTCCAAGCCATTTCATGGTCTCTTTCGCATTCGAATTTAATAACCTAAGATGAACCAGTCTTTTCAATTAGAAGACGGTTATATTCTTTTTCTACCAGATCAAATAAATCCAATTTTTTCAACTTCTCAAGCCCCGGAATACCATCTGAATCAAGCTCCCGCAAATTATAATACTCATCCAGCATAAACTCCATATCAGGAACTTTTCCTGCGGCACCGCCTTCTGCGAAAGGCAACATCACCTTTTTTGGCAACCGGTCATCTGAAGCCCTGATTCCCATAATATTGTTAAGAATCCTTTTTAGATACCAGAGACGCTCCCCGCAAAGCCTCAATTCCTCAAGGTCGTAATCAAAACCTGTAGCTTTTCTCAGCATGAAAACGAGATCCTCGCCACTAAGATTACCGAAAACAAACTGACACATAACCGCAGCATTTAAAATCATACCCCAGTCCTCACAGATAACCGTCATCAAGGCCTTTCCATCACAAGAAAAGCGATCATCGTAAGTATCCTCCAGGCCTAATTCAGGATGTGAAGAGGTATTTGGTTCCACAAAATGGACCAGGTTGGATACATGGCATCCCCCTCTGACGGAAGTAGCATATGCCATCCCCTGGCCGTGAAAAGCCCTTGGATCGTGCATGGGCAGTTCCAGGCCTTTCACCTCTACTTTAATTTCAACGGCCCCCCCTCCTATTTTGGCTGCGGCTTTTCTGGTTCCCTCAGCGAGGAGGTCACCAAAGCCCTCCCTGTAAGTTATCTTCTTCAACAGCTCAATCACCATCCCAGGATTACCCCAGCCCAGGCTCAGCCCTTCCGTATCCTCTGTTGAAATCAGTCCCTTTTCAAAACATTCGATAGCGAAGGCAATAGTACTTCCACACGAAATAACATCCAGCCCATACCTGTTGCATATTTTGTTTAGTCTTATTACCGCTTCAAGATCATTTATCATCAGCATCGTACCCAGGCTGCAAAAGGCCTCATACTCGGGGGACGGGCCCTCCTCCTCTTTGTATACGCCATTCTTGACTGATACCTCTTTTTTGCATGCGACGGGACAGGAAAAGCAAGCCCTGTGTCTGATAAAATACTTCTCATCCATCATGTAATAGGGAAGGAGAGGCCTGGAGAATTCACTGCATTCGCCTAAGGACCAGTTTCTCGTAGGAATATCCCCCATTTTCCTGCCTTTTACCATACCGGCATTCGTACCCAACCTGTGAAGGCTTTGTGCAAAGGGATGACTCTTTATTTTTTTTAACACCAATTTCATAAAATCTTCATATTGGAGGTCTTTCTGCGGTTTCCAGGGAACTCCTGAACCCCGGACTACAATCGCCTTGAGTTTCTTGGAACCCATAACGGCCCCGAATCCGCAGCGTCCGAACGCGTCAGCGTCTCCATTCATTATATTGGCGTACCTTACTAGATTTTCTCCAGCGGGCCCTATTGAAAGAATCCTGAATTTTCGCCTGCCTTCTGCCGCCCCCTTCCCCGTCTTAAAAAACTTTCCAGTCTGATAGTTATCAAGTCCCCAGATCTCGAAGGCATCACATATACGGACATCATCATCCTCGATGACAATATATACCGGTTCAGGAGAAACATCTGTTATTATGATGCCATCATAACCCGCAAATTTAAGCTCAGGCCCAAAATCCCCACCACAGTCCGACTCGCCCCATATGCCTGTCAGAGGTGATCTGGCCGCACAGGAAAAACGGCCTGTGCCCGGAAATCTCGTGCCGGTCAAAGGCCCTGTCATAAAATATAGATCATTATTTTTTGAAAGTGGCTCTGCATCAAAATTGCCTCTTTCAAAAAATAGTTTGCTGGCTAGGCCACTCCCCCCTATATATTTCCTTAAAACTTCCCTTGAGATATAGGTTCTTTTTATCGACCTCTTCTTTAAATCAATCTCCAGGATACAATCTTTATAAGCACTCATATGCTTTTACCGTCTTTATACCATCTGCCGATGGGTTGATGATAATACGATTATCAGGCCTAAGCACTATAATACGCACAACCCAGAGCTAATCCACCTCTATATAATATCCACCATCTGATACGCTTCGCGGGTCAAAAGCGGCCTTTATCTTCTTCTGCCACTCGTGAAAATTGCACATAAGGGCCCCCGCCCTCTGGTTCGCCTTGTTGCTAGCTATGGTGGGATGGATGAGGTTTGCATCCACCAGAGGACGGTTTATCTCCATGATCATATCGGTATAGCCTCTTCTGGAATCTGGATCCGTGACATCATAATATCCGCCACTGTGGTCTAGATAACCGACATGGGCCGCCTCATACATAGGCTGACAGTAGGAATCGGCACAACCAGGCAAAATGTTTTTCCCCTCCCACCTGTTCATTGTATCTATGGCCCTTTCCTGCACCTCGGTTATAGAATCAGGCGAACCAACAAAATCAAATAGAGTAATCCACCAGCCAGAAGCGAATCGCGCCAGACATGTGAATAGGTAATCCGGCCTTGTCAGATAACGAAATACGGTAGTGTCCACCCCTGGTATTTTTAAATAATCCGACAAGCTTCCGCCTGTCCTCTGCAGTATCTCCATCAGCACCTTTTCCTGGTACTTCAGCTCTGCAGGAGAGTTGGAAGCCAAAGTCATCGCAAGAACAGGATCGGTAGAAGGCATCTTGTCTTCCGGTTTCCTGGGAATCAGGTGACTCAATTCTGGAACCGCAGCTAATAAAAAACCGTGTCCCCAGGCATACATTTGATAAGCTATTTCCGCTTCACCTATTAAGCGCACTGCCTTATTCCGACTCTCTCTATTCTTGAAAGTAATAAGGAAAAGCTTGACTTTGTCGCTAATATCCTTTGAGAATCTCAGGTCCGGAAAAGTCCCTTCTATAGGCAATTTATCCGGGCCTGGCCAATCAAAGAGCTTGATTCCACACTTTGTCACCACACCAAGGCCACCCATGTTCCCATATTCCCCTCTCATAATGCCCCTGAGACTGGGACCGGGCCCATCACCGCAAAACCAACCTGCGGAAGACCCTACTGAACCCATTCTTAAAACCTCCCCATCCGGGAGCACCCACTCGACTCCAAGCACTGATCTCTCATTGAACCCCATTGATATGTTAAAGGGTCCCATGCCCAAACCCGACGTGACATTGGCAAGGGGCGATGTCTGGCAGCCAACGCCGGCCAGGGAAGGAGTAAGTCCCAGCTTCATAGTCTCAGCCTGAAGCTGGGCCCAGGTAACGTAAGGTTCCACAACAGCATACATATTCTTCGCATCGATTTCCAATATTCGGTTCATCCGCCGAAGGTCCAATACAACAACATCGTCCCACGAATGCGCATTCCATGAACCAAAGGCCGTGCTGTGGGCCTTTGACTTAAGACCAAAACGGTTACAAACAGAGAGTATACCCTGAACTTCTTCCATGCTTGCCGGCAGTATCGCTGCTCCAGCCCGTTGAGGCAGAAATTTTGTACCTGTACCTTTCCGCTGCAGTTCCGCCAAAAAATGGAACGAATATACATCAACCATAGTCGGATCTTCTGATATATTTTCCGGCCCGACAACGGCTTCCAACATACTATATGCCTTTCTAGGTATTGCCATGTTAAAACCTCCTTCCAAACAGCTTCAGAGTTAAACCGCCCTAGACGCAAGCTCCAAAACATCATATACCGCCAGATTATAGCCTTCTGCCTCGACAGCATCCCTTAGCGTCCTGATACACCATGGACAAGATGTAGCGATAGCTTCAGCGCCTGTGGACCTGGCCTCTTCTATTCTTTCTTTAGCCGTGGCCTGGGCGAAATCAGGAAAGGCATCAATTACCCCACCACCTGCTCCGCAGCACCAGCTGTGCTCTCGAATACGTTCCATTTCAACCAATTCCACTCCAGGGATGCTTGTCAAAATATCCCGGGGCTGATCATATACACCACCCAGACCGTATCTCTCAGGCTTCGGAGGATCGAATTCTATAATGGGACCAGGAAGTTTTTTCTCTTTACCGTTCCAGGGCTTGTAGGCTTCGCCCAGTCTTCCCAGGTTACAGGGGTCATGATAGGTCACCTTCATGGGGACCTCCTTGCTGAATTCGATTTTTCCTTCTTTCAGAAGCTCCGCCAAATATTGGCTTATGTGCATGACCTCTAAATCCATGTTCTCAATTACTTTTGGATATAGATTTTGAAGGGCTCCGAAGCCGTCCGAGCAAATCACCACCACTTTACTGGCTCCTGTCTTCTTCCAGGTTTCCACGTTATGTTCGGCGAATTTTGTAAATTCGCCCAGATACCCCATGCCGTAAGCACGGCCCCCGCAACAGGATTCATCCTTCCCCATAATTCCGAAATCTACTCCCGCCTTTTTTAGGAGTTTAACAGCACTGGTAACGACTCCTCTTAAATCTGGATCAAAAGAGGCTCTGCAACCCACGTGGAGAACTATATCCGCCTTTTCCTTGGTAAGGTCTTTGATATCAAGACCCTCAGCCCAGTCTCCTCTCCTTTCCTTTTTTTCCTGCATCATGTTGTCTTCATTTTTGAGTCCTTCAATTACCATCATATGTTCAGGGATAAGGAATCCTTCGCCAACGGCCTTTATCCTTAATTCACGAATCACGTCAAGAGGCTCTACGAAGCCCCCCATGGAAGGTCGGCAGGCTATGTCGCAACCTCCACAAAGCTGACACTTATAGATAACATCAACCACCTCATCAGTGAGTTCGGTCCTTCCCAGGAGCAGGGATGCGGCGGTAATAACTCTTCCTCCACCTGAATACGCGTGAAAGTTATACTTAAAAATACTCGGGCAGATATGAGCAAATCTCCAGCTCTTTACATGTGCTCCAGGAACCCATTTGCAATTAGAGCACCTAAGACATCTCAACACGTTTTTCTCGACATTTTCTAAAGCCATCTGAATTACCTCCGAAACGGCCCACCGCACGCGGCCTTTTTAACAGAGTTTACCCGGATTCAAAATATCATTCGGATCGAATATGCCCTTTAATCTCTTGACCGCTTCACGGCTTGCGGCATCCCGGTTGTACGCCATACGGGCCCAACGGCCATAAGGTCGCGAGAAAAAAGCACCTGAATTCATAATCTTTTCACTGGCAGCATTAAATAAAGCTTCGACCTTCTCCCGTTCAACAACATCATCAGGGTCGTAAATAAGGTTGAATTCACAGTGGCAAGAGCGCCCCTGCTGAATCGGCTGAATATATATTCCCAGATCCCTATTGTCATAAGCGTGCTCATCACATTCTTCATATATAAGCTTTACAAATGATTTGACTCTATCCATGGTGGTAAGGAACATGATATCGCAACAGCCACCTTTTACCTTAGTTTTCCAATAAGACTCCGTCGGTTCTTCAAGTAACTTGAAAAACTTTTGCGCATCTATTCCAGCTAAAGCGGAATCGGGTTTCAGTCCAAATTGCCTGGCCGCATTCAATAAATCCTCTTTTTGATACTCAATCCTCTCTTCAGGCATAATTTCGTATCCTGACACACCCAGAGCCATCACCCAGGGAGGTAGAATCCGTCTCAATTGATCAACATCATTACCACCACCAAGAATAGAAGCAAAATTCATGCTGTTTAGTATCAAAAACTCATCGCCTAATTTGAGTCTCATAATTCGATATACAAAATCGGAAAATGCATCTAAATCATAAGCGGATATAAACAGAAAATCTTGTAAGGTAGGCATAACTTCGCACCTAAGAGTGGCCCATGTTACAATTCCTAGAGACCCTTGGGCTGCCTGTAAAAGCCTCGAAAAACTTATCTGGCCGGGACCACTGTCCCATATCTGTTTACGCTTCGCCCTCCTCTGCTCATCCAGGGAACCTGGACCAGCAGCCTCACCGGTACGGAAAAGTTCACCTGAGCCAAAAACAACTTCCGCACAAAGTAGGGGGGCTGACATGTCAACATGGTACTTTGGAATGATAATAGGCTCCCTCTCAAGTACACTGCCTATCACTGACTTAGTCTTCCTGGGAAGGAGAGGCATAGGGAGCCTCAACCCCGCCTTTTCCAGTTCCGGCTTCAGTTTGCTGTAGGTAACACCCGGCTCAACCATGGCTACACGATAATTCCTATCGATATCAATGATCCTGTTCATAGCGCTTAGATCAACAACCACCCCACCGAACATTGGAGTAGAAGCACCCCTGTAATGATCGCCTCCAGAACTAACAGGTGTAAGCGGTACACGGCTCTCATTGGCCCAGCGTACCAGAGATTGGATCTCCTGGACTTCTCTGGGTTGAACCAGACACTCCGGGACACCCGCAGATATGAAGGCTCTGTTGCGGCTTACCTGTTCCAAAAGGCCCGGGTCTTCAGTCAAATGATCAGCATCGAAAATCTCTCTCAGTTCCTCTCTCACAGACATTTTCATCCCTCCGTCCCTTTATAAATACTTCCCAAGTATTAATAAAAGTGTATACATTTTCTAGAGCATACATTGAATCATCTTTAAAGATGGTTGATAACGACGAAATTTTCTTTTCCTTATCAATCTATTTAACGTCATCGCTCCTCCCTCCTGACACCCTTTAGAAAAAAGTCCACATAGGCAGCAGTCATCTCGTCAAAACCGAGCGGGCCTTCAAAAGAAAACCATTTATAGACAGCATTACCCACACCCATGATACCAGCCACTATTATTCTCGGGTCGAAATCTTTGCGAAACACCCCCGCCTCAATACCTTCTTTCAATATTTTGAAAAAAAAGTCTTCATAAGCTTTCATTTTTTTCCTGACAACTTTCTCGCGTTCTTTATCAAGCATATAACGCCGCTCATTAAGAAGGATTTGATACTCCAGCGAGTACTTACGTATATTATCGAAATGAACACGTACTATTGCCTTAAACTTCTCCCGAATATCCATATCCGTACCGTAGACTTCCTTGAGGATTGCGGTAGACTTATCCAGGGACATTATTAAAATTTCATAAAATATATCGGCCTTGCTTTTTATATGATAATAAAGCGCACCCTTATAAACGCCTAAAGCGTTCGCTATATCCTCCATGGTGGTTTTCTCAAATCCCTTTTCCACAAAAAGTTTTGAGGCTGCTGCGATAATCGCGTCCTTTCTATTCGCCATCTTTCCCAAGACACCTTTCTGTAACGGTTAAAATTGACTGAACGTTCAGTCAAATTTAACCGGCTATTAAATTTTGTCAAGCATTTTT
>CAZVGY010000126.1:0-9264 GCA_964627015.1 uncultured Desulfobacteraceae bacterium | reverse complement strand
TCCCCTTCAAGGGGTTATTGCAATTCCGGCCCCTTTGGGGTCGGATATTTAATCAACAAAGTTGTTCCTCAGGACCAGCTCATGACTGTGGCCAGAGAGTGGGCAAATGAGCTCTGTAACGTGGCGCCTCTTTCAATTAAGGCTATAAAAGAGGCAATGGTACGGGGCAGGGACCTATCGCTTGAGGAAGCTCTATGGCTGGAGAATGCATTGGCGCTTCCCCTTTATGAAACAGAGGACTATGAGGAGGGCAGGGCTGCATTCAAAGAAAAACGTTCTCCTGTCTTCAAGGGGAAATAATATCGCTATTAAGACTAATAAGGAGTAGTTTTATGGAGATAAAAAAGGTAGGAGTCGTGGGATGCGGGACTATGGGTTCCGGTATCGCTCAGGTGTGTGCACAATCAGGGTATCAGGTTATAGTACTGGAAAACACGCAGGAGTTTTTGACAAGGGGGCTTTCCTCTATTGAATCATTTTTGGTTAAAGGCGTGGAAAAAGGCAAGCTTTCCCCTGAGGAGAAGGATTCCACCCTGGGGAGGATCAAAGGGAGTGTGGATTACGAAGAACTGAATGACTCCGACCTGGTTATAGAGGCGGTGAATGAAAATATGACTCTTAAAAAGGAGATATTTAACAAACTGGACAAAGTCTGCAAATCTGATACTATTCTTGCCAGCAATACATCCAGCCTGTCTATAATCGATATGGCCTCGGCGACCAACAGGCCGGATAAGGTACTGGGATTGCATTTTATGAACCCGGTTCCCCTCATGAAATTGCTGGAGATAGTAAGGTCTATAGCCACTGGAGACGAGGTCCTCGGTTTTTGCAGGGAATTCGGCAAGTCCCTTGGAAAAACTGTTATAGTAGCTAAAGATACTCCCGGTTTCATCGTAAATTATCTACAATATCCTTTTCGATTAAACGCCATTCGCATGCTGGAATCAGGTATGGCTACCAAAGAGGATATCGACGCTGCAGCCACTCTTGGCCTGGGGCATCCTATGGGTCCCCTGGCCCTGCAAGACCTGGTTGGACTCGATGTAACCTACCAAGGTGCACTGGCTACTTATGAGGCAACGAAGGACCCCAGGTTTATACCGCCCGTATTGATGCAGAAGATGGTTGCAGCAGGGTGGCTGGGCAGGAAAACAGGTAAAGGATTCTATGAGTACAAGAAAGAGAAATAGCCGGTAAAGCAAGTCCAAAAGATCCTTGTCACTGTAGAGAGAAAGGTCGTCCTGGTCACTGACCTCTTTTTTCTGGGAAAGAGCAACATTATAGAGCACAGGTCTAGAGAGATATACAGAGATATATAGTCATTTCTAGCATATCATAAAAACCTTTTGCCAGGGTTTGCTCGATGTCTGTCTGTTGTTCAAAGATGCTCATTTTCGTCGGAAATGGCGTTAGCGCCCTCCTTTTTATTGGTGATGGAGTTTCTTCAATTTTTATAGTTACCTCATGCTATTTAAGGATCTCATTTTACTCCAGCCAGGAAGGTCGGCGGTTTTCTCCTTCAGCCTGTCAAATAAAATTTCATCCTGAAATTCTTTTCTCTAATTTCCGCCTTTTTTGGTTATCAAATTCTTTTCTCTTTTCGTCTGATAGCTTCTCATTCCATTGCCATAAGTTGTTGGAGGCATTTTTCTGTCAGAAAAACTCTGTGCTGGTTCATCTAAAGAAAATATTCCTTAGCAGCTCGGGAACATTATTGAAAACGGAAATTGTCTCTTTAAGTCAGCGCGGAATAACTGCCGGATGGTTAAAGAGAATAAGTTCGTATCTAGGACATTATTCGTACATACCGTAAGAAAGAGAAATATGTCAGAGGTCTGATAGGTGCAGAAAATCAGCATCATGGGTCAAAAGGTCTTCCTGGCCTTTGCTGTTTTGTCAAATCTCTAGAGCTATCAGACTGATAGTCCTATCAATGAGCTTGGACTTAGAGAAAAAGCGACCCATACAAGATTTTTCTAAATCATGTTTTGTATGCATTGGCTTTATATAGCAAGGAACGATAGCTTTTAAACAGCCTGAGAGGACCGCACTATCATGATGTTTTGTAAAGTCATTCGGAATTTCTTTGTTGCTTTGGGTCGATATAAGAAACTCACAACAAAATAAGGTGCGAAGATGAATGGTGAAAACAAGGCAGTAAATAACAATCGTCTGAAAAGTGAATCTGTGCTCAGGTTAGACAACCTCACTCTCAATTTCGGTGGGGTAACCGCCCTCAATGACGTCGGATTCGAGGTGCCCGGCCCTGAGATACTTGCCCTTATAGGTCCGAACGGAGCTGGAAAAACAAGTCTTCTAAATTGCATAAGCGGCTTTTACCGGCCTCAGCGGGGAGATATCCATTATATGGGCGAGGTCATTACGGCACTTTCTCCCTGTAGCAGGGCTAAGTTAGGAATATCAAGGACATTTCAGAATATGCAACTGTATGCCGGTTTGAGCACCCTGGATAACCTTATGGCCGCAAGGCACATACACCTTGAGCCAAAGATTATTTCTTCTGCATTCTATTTCGGGGCGGCACGCAGAAAGGAAATTGAACATCGAAGGATTGTAGAGGATATAATCGATTTTCTGGAGATAGAATCAATTCGCCATAAGATAGTAGGTTCCCTTGCTTACGGTCAGAGAAAACAGGTGGATCTGGCCAGGGCTCTGGCGCTTGAGCCCAGGCTCCTCCTTCTCGATGAACCTATGGCGGGTTTGAATGTGGAAGAAAAGGAGGACATGGCGAGGTTTATAATTGATGTCTACGAATTGAAGAGAATACCAATTATACTCGTAGAACATGATATGGGAGTAATTATGGATATCTGCGACCGAATAGTTGTGTTGGATTTCGGCATAAAGGTCGCTGAGGGTACGCCTGAAGAAATCAAGAACAACCAGAAGGTAATCAATGTTTATCTTGGTTAACTGGTAGGATCAGGGGGCGTTTGATGGATTGGGAAGACTTGATGGAGAGTATCAAAGAGACTGACACCTTTGCCAAGTTATTGAAAAGAAATTACGACATGTTCGGAGACAAAAAGATCGCCTTGGCAGTAAAAGATTACGGGATATGGCAGTCTTATACCTGGAAGGATTACTATGAGAACGTAAAATATTTTTTTATGGGTATGCGGAATATGGGGCTTAAACAAGGCGACAAGGTAGCTATTTTAGGGGAGACCAAGCCGGAGGCATATTTCGCTCAACTGGCCGTGCAGGCCATGAGAGGGACGGTGATAGGAATATTTACCGACTGTCTCCCTGATGAAGTCAAATATTTCATTAGTCATTCAAATGCCAGGTTCATTTTGGCCCATGATCAGGAGCAGGTCGACAAAGTGCTTGAGATCAAAAATGAAACCCCCATGCTTGAGAAGATAATTTACTGGGATCCAAAGGGGCTGTGGAATTATTCAGATGAAATGCTGATAAGTTTTAATGGAGTTATCGACATAGGGAAAAAAGAGGTGGAATCCGAGCCTGAATGTTTTGAAACGAATATTATGGAAGGCAAGGGAGATGACATCGCCCTATTCTGTTACAGTTCCGGGACCACGGGAGACCCAAAAGGAGTTATGCTCACACACAAGACAATACTTGGTGCAGGTGCTGCATGGGCTTGCCTGGATGATTGGTGTGAGACAGATAATTATGTTTCTTTTCTGCCTCTGGCATGGGTTACCGAGCAGATGATGATTGCCGCTTCTCTCATCGAATGCATGGTGGTCAATTTCACGGAGAGCATAGACACGGTTCAGGAGGATATAAGGGAAACAGGTCCATCGGTACTCTTCTGGGGGGCGAGAAACTGGGAGAGTATCAACAGGCTTATCCAGGCAAAGATAACCGATGCCACAATGCTCAACCGTTTTTTTTATAACACATTCTTGAAGGTAGGCTACAGGGTGGCTGATGCGGATACCGAGAGAAGAGTTATACACCCCTTCTGGAAGATATTAAACAGGCTAGGTTATTGGATTGTGTTCAGAGATCTTTTGGACAGGGTCGGTCTGAGCAATGCAAGAAATGCCTATACCGGAGGGGCACCTATCAGTCCCGATGTGGTGCGGTTTTTTAAGGCAATAGGGGTGAACATAAGGGTTGCATATGGTGCATCCGAATTCCCGTTGATTTCGATTCACCGTCCCAATGACGTAAACCCGGGGACTTCAGGCCCCCCATTACCTCATGTGAAAGTCAAGATATCTGATGAGGGCGAGATTCTTGCCAAGAGTGAATACAAATTTGCAGGCTATCATAGAAATCCCGAAGGCCTGAAAGAAAAGGTTGTGGACGGGTGGTACCATACTGGTGATTTCGGGCATATCACGGAAGATGGACATCTGGTGGTTATGGACAGACTTGGTGACTTGAGAGAGCTGGCCGACGGCACTAAATTTTCGCCCCAATATGTCGAAAGCCGCCTGAGGTTCAGTCCATATATTAAGGATGCATTGGTCACGGGCGGCAGAGAAAGGGAATATGTGGGTGCCATAGTCAATATAGATCTGGACAACGTGGGCCGATGGGCCGAGGGGAGAAGAATTCCTTACACGACTTATACCGACCTGTCCCAGAAACCGGAGGTGGTAGAACTGGTCAGGGAGGATTTTTTGCGGGTGAACAGACTCGTCCCTGAAGGATCCCGAGTAAAAAAATTTCTTCACCTTCATAAAGAATTTGATGCAGATGACGCAGAGCTGACCAGGACAAGGAAGATCAAGAGGGAGTTTATGGAGGAGAGGTACCGTGAGCTTATAGATGGATTGTACGGAAATAAAGGAGAGGTAAGCGTTGAAGCGCCTGTCACATACCGGGACGGCAGAAAGGGGACCATTAGGACTACCATTAAGATAAATGAAATCAACGTGTGAGGGATAAGGCATGGATGCTGTACTGCAATTTGGGGTGAATGGTATCTTGATTGGTGGTGTATACTCACTTATAGCACTGGGTATCGTGCTGGTTTACAAGTCCAGCAGGATCTTCAATTTTGCAGCGGGCGAGATGGTCATGCTGGGTGCTTTTTTTATGTGGACTTTTATGGACCTTCTGGGCCTGCCAGTCATGGTCTGTTTATTTCTAACGGCCATTGTTACCGGGTTGGTCGGGCTGATAATGGAGCGATTCGCAATTCAACCCCTCATAGGGCAGCCACTTCTAAGCGCTATTCTGGTTACACTGGGCCTCGCTGATATACTGAGGGGTCTGGCCATGTTATTCTGGGGCGGCGCTTCGGAGAAATTGTCGGAATTTCTGCCGGGCAAGGCATTATTTATAGGGAATATCGTCTTGCCGATCGACCTGCTATGGTGCTTTGGGATTTCGATTGCTATTTTTTCCGCCCTGTTCCTGTTTTATCAGAAGACCCCGGTAGGCCTAGCAATGAGGGCGGTTGCCGAGGATCATCAGGTCGCCCAGGCCAGAGGTATAAGCGTGAGCAAAATTTTCGCAGTTGTTTGGTTTATAACAGGGATTATAGCGGCCACGGGTGGTATCCTGCTGAGTTATCGAGTCGGGGTTACGCAGTTCGTCAGCTTGATCTCGCTCAAGGCATTTCCAGCCGTTCTCCTAGGTGGACTGGAGTCTATCGGAGGAGCCCTGGTGGGAGGTATCATAGTTGGTCTACTTGAAAACCTTGCCGGAGGTTTGATTGCTCCCTGGCTCATGGAAACAACTCCCTACATTGTCTTGATTTTTGTATTGCTTATAAGGCCGGATGGTCTTTTTGGTCTGAAAAGAATAGAGAGGATATAATATGGCGACATACAGACCTTGTGGTACACGCAATTTCAGTTATAGGCAGGACATGTCCGTCATCAGGAATCCTTTTAACTGGGCCTGCCTTATTATAGGCCTGATCTTGCTTTTTCTTTCTCCACTGTTCTTGAACGGCGTACTCATTAATTTGATGAATTTCATTGGTATTACCATCATTGCGGTGCAGGGCTTGAACCTCCTAACCGGATATTGCGGCCAGATTTCTCTGGGCCAATCGGCTTTTATGGCGGTGGGGGCATACATCGTGGGGATACTTGCATCCAGATATAACATGAGCTTTCTTATAACACTGCCGTGCGGTGCACTCGGGGCAGGTCTTGTAGGCCTCTTTTTCGGGACGCCATCAGTAAGGATCAAGGGCTTTTATCTTGCCATGGCCACACTGGCGGCTCAATTCATTATCCCGGCACTCATTTCCAATCCTCTGGAGCCTTTCACCAACGGCACTGAAAGCCTGCGGGTACCGGCACCACAAATAGGGGATTTTGTCTTTAATACACCGCAAAGCCTTTTCTATATCATCCTGCCTCTGACCGTGCTCATGGTTTTTTTCGCAGAGAGTTTCAGCAGGACAGGAATAGGCCGGGCTTTTGTAGCAATCAGGGACGATGACCTCGCGGCGGAGGTAATGGGCATAAGCGTTTTTCGTTATAAACTTACCGCTTTTTTCATATGTTCGGTTTATGCGGGCCTTGCTGGTGGGTTATGGGCCTACTGGCTGAGGTCGATCAACCCGGACCATTTTACTCTGACCGAATCCATATGGTATTTTGCCATGCTGATAGCTGGAGGCATGGGGAGTGTAACCGGGGCCGTTTTCGGCGTTGTCTTTCTGCGGGTCCTGGAACACTTCCTGCTTGATTTTTCCGTTTATCTTACTGTTCTTTTTCCTGCCTTTGCTTCATCTACAGGGATACAGCAGGCTCTGCCTCCCATAGTTTATGGCCTTGTAATTGTGCTGTTTCTTGTGTTCGAACCAAGAGGCTTGAACCACAGGTGGGAGATTTTAAAGGCAGGATGGCGCCTGCGGCCTTTTTCATATTAAACTTGGGTCATGATCCGAAAATCGGGTGGATACGGAACTGGACCGAATTATTTCAGGATTCCTTGACTCTATAAAGCTTTGTGTAGCACGTGGGTATTTAGTGAGCGGAATCAGAGAGGGATTCCACAAGAATAACCCGTTAGAAGGAGGTGTTGTGATGGCCATGAAGAGAAATCGATTTTTTCTGACAATGTTAATTCTGGGTGTTTCGCTTATAATCTTTCCTTCAAACAGAGCGTTGTCCGGCGATGTGCCGGATAAATACACAATTTATCAATCCCATGACCTGAGCGGTCCTATGGGGCCTCTTATGGTGGCCGCGATTCCAGGCAGTCAGGATTTCTGTGAGTGGTTCAACAAAACAAAGGGAGGTATTAAAGGAGTTCCGGTCGACACGGTGTTAAGAGACAACGCCGGAAAAGTAGGCACCGGTGTTTCCGCCTATGAAGCGTTTCGCCTTGAGTCGCCCAAACCTGCGCTTGTCATGATCACTCCCACATTCGTTGCAATGAGCATAATGGACAGATGCTATGAAGACGGCATTGTTGAGATGTTTGACGGCGGCAGCAATGACGCCCTGTTTCCGATCAAGCATAATATTGGATTTACGGTTCATTACGCAGGCGGTTGTGCAGGTAGCCTGGAATGGGCAAGGAAGAATTGGAAAGGTCCGGCAATGAAGGTGGGGATGCTCACATGGGATAATGGTTTTGGCAAGGGCATTTTTGATGATCAGCTCAGAAAATGGATAAAAGAGCAGGATGGGATCGAGCTGGTAGGGGAAGAGGTTTTCAAACCCAGGGACGTCGATGTCACTACCCAGATAATAAGACTAAAGAACAAAGGGGCTAACTGGATAGTGGACAATACACTCGGTAATGGACCGGTTCTCATCAGCAAGGCCCTTCAGAATATGGGATTGCTGAATCAGGATATCAAGGATGCAACACCCGGAAAGATGCACCGGGCGACCGGCGATTGGGGAATGAGCAAGGACGTTGTTCGCCTGGGCGGGGGGCCTGGTGGATTGATGGAAGGTATAGTCGGTCCCCGTCATGTTGCTTCATTTTCCGAGGAGACCAACCCCGGAATTAAGCTTATTAAAGAGTCCCTTAAGAGAAACAACAGGGGGCAGAATGTAGAGACACTCTATTATGTCCATATCTGGGCCAAGTTGAACTTTGCTTTTCACGTAGTAGAAAGGGTTGTTGAAAAATATGGATGGGAAGGGCTCACAGGCAAGAGGGTATGGAGTGAAATAATAAATACCAAGCATTTTGATTCCCTCGGGCTCGCGGATGTTACTTTCAGTCCCGATTATCCTGTTATGGGAAGGTGCAAGATCTATAGCGTTAAGAATGGCGAGATATTACCTGTAAGCGATTACGTAAACCTTCCTGATATGACCCCGGCTTCCGCCCGGAAGTAGAAAAGATCATTTACGTGTAACAGTTCCTGATATTATTTGTCGATACGAGGCCCCGCCCTTTGTGGGCGGGAGACTTCGTATCCTGGGTCAAAGTTCTAGAAAAACAGGAGAAACCGTGCTTATTCTGAAGAATATAGAGGTGATATACAGTGATGTTATTCTGGTACTGAAGGGGGTCTCCCTGGAGTTGGACCGGGGGAAGATAGTCGCCCTGCTGGGGGGGAACGGCGCAGGAAAGACTACCACCCTTAAAGCCATTTCAGGCCTGCTTAAAACAGAACTGGGAGAGGTCACCGACGGGAGCATAGAATTTGAGGAAGAAAGGCTGGATAGAAAGAAGCCTGAAGAGATATACAAAAGGGGGATTGTGCAGGTCCTGGAAGGACGAAGGCTGTTCGATCACTTGAGCGTAGAAGAGAATTTGAAAGCAAGCGCTTATGCTACCGGCTGTTCTACGTTCAAAGAGGATGTCAAAGTCGTATATGGTTATTTCCCGAAGCTGAAAAGTCTCGGCGGACGGACAGCGGGCTATCTCTCCGGAGGTGAGCAGCAGATGATGGTAATCGGCTGTGCGTTGATGTCCAGACCCAAGGTTATGCTGCTGGACGAGCCTTCTCTTGGCCTTGCCCCCCTCCTGGTAAAAGAGATTTTTCAAATTATCAAGAGGATAAACAGTGAAAAAAATACTTCTATACTTCTGGTGGAACAGAATGTGATTACATCTCTCGATATAGCTGAATATGGATATATAATGGAGAATGGAAGGATTGTACTTGACGGTCCGTCGGACAAATTAAAAGCAAATGAGGACGTAAAGGAGTTTTATCTCGGATTGAGCGAGGTCGGAACCAGGAAGAGCTTTCGAGAAGTCAAACATTACCGCCGCAGGAAAAGATGGCTGTCATAGTCAGCGAGAGGTAAAAATCTTGTTTCATCCAGCTTTAGTCCAGCATAGAAACCCTGGTCCTTTGGACCAGGTCAGAGTTCAGTGGCT
>CAZVGY010000125.1:0-9428 GCA_964627015.1 uncultured Desulfobacteraceae bacterium | reverse complement strand
CCCCTTCAAGGGGTTATTGCAATTCCGGCCCCTTTGGGGTCGGATATTTAATAACTGTATCAAAGGGAATCATCGAGGATGTAAGGTTCTTTGACGATCCGGGAAAGGCTATCCGGACCCTTTCAGATTTTGTGAAAGGTATGAACATGGAGCACCACGATGCAGCGCTCTACGATGAAGATGAGATGGTAGCTAACGCAAAGCATTTCCTGGACGATCGGGATGAATACATCGAAAACAGACCATTGGTTGAGGCCCTCAGCAGGGAAAGAGACCGGTCTATATACATTATCGGCAACCCTCGTCATCCCCTGGGATTCATGGTGACATCCCCTGATGATCCCTTGGGGTATGACGACCCTGTAGAGGCATTAGCCGATCTTGGCCAGATGCGAAAAGACGCTGGCGGCCACCTGAAAATTTATCGTGTAACCCCTGTTAAAGGTCAAATCGCTACGCGATCCCAACTTGAAAAACTGAATACGGATTCTGAAATAGAGGATTTTGACTATTCCCTAGTAGAAGAATACCTCGAATAGACAATTTTTAATTCATTGAAACAAGGCCCTTCGGGAACGTACCTGGGGGGCTTTTTTTATGCCTGAAAGGAGGAACGCATGGAATATTCCAAGGATTTATTTTGGCAGGATTTGAAGTCCGGCAAATTCGCGATGATGGTGAGAGAATCATCTAGGGGCCGGACGGTCTCGAACTCAACAGAAGTATACAATGTCCTCAAACCACTCATCAGTGACCATGACGATGTCGAGGTGCTTTACGGCATCTTTCTGGATTCCAAGAATCATATCCTTGAAATCGAAAAGATCTCTGTCGGCTCGATAAACGCCTCGGCGGTATATCCTCGCGAGATACTTAAAAAGGTCCTCTCCCATAAAGCAGCGGCGCTTGTGCTGGCCCATAACCACCCTTCCGGTTGCACCGAACCTTCCAATGAAGACCGCGCGATCACTGCAAGGATCGGGTTCCTGCTCCAAACACTCGGAGTCCCGCTTCTCGATCACATCATCGTTGGACAGAGCCATCATTCAATGGCCGATGCAGGCGTGATACGGCAGTTGCAGGAGCAATTCAACAAGGCTCTGGCAGGCCTTTAAAGGAGGTGACCATGACTCAGAAAGAGAAAGACAGATACCAGGATACAGAAGAGTTGAGGAGGATTTTGGTCCGGCTCAAGGGGAAAAAATTCAAGCTG
This sequence comes from uncultured Desulfobacteraceae bacterium, assembly GCA_964627015.1. Lineage (GTDB taxonomy): Bacteria > Desulfobacterota > DSM-4660 > Desulfatiglandales > Desulfatiglandaceae > CAZVGY01. The sequence goes on along the minus strand of CAZVGY010000125.1, from coordinate 8,215 downwards.
GACTGCGGGCACCATGTCACCTTCGGGTATTTTCTCGGCAATGACATCACAGTCCGAAACGGTAAGGAGCCCGAAATTATCTGCGCGCAGTGCGGCTATTAGAAAGGAGGACGCCATGAACAGACAGATAAACGAGACCATCAACGTGGCAATCATGGAGAACGAAAAATCCGCCACCGACTGGGTGCTGCACGACCTTGCCTGGGAAATATATTGGTGGGTGGACTTCTTCAACATTGCCATGTTCAAAAAACAGGTGGTTCCCGTACCCGCAATCTCATTCGAGCGAACCAAAATAACGAATCTTGGGCACTATGTTGTCGGCAGGAATGCTTTTGGGGTCCGGGAAAATATCAACATCAACCGGGCGCACCTGAACCGTCCTTTGTGGGACATACTCGCAACCCTTTTGCACGAGCTAACCCATAGCTGGCAATACATTTATGGAAAACCATCAATAAGCTGGTTCCACAACAAAGAGTTCCGGATGAAACTTTTAAGCTTCGGGATCCTTTGTGACAAAAAGGGCTGCCATATGGGAATTGGTGATCCTTTTGTGCATCTGTTGAAGCTACATGCCGTCAGCTTTGACGGCTATAATTTTATCGATGGTCTTCTCAAGGTCCCACCCAAGCCCAAAAAGAAAGGCAAGTCAAAACTCAGGAAATGGTCATGCGGATGCCAGAACGCTCGCGTCGGCAAGACTGACTTCGAAGCGACCTGCGACATCTGCGGGAACAAATTCGAACTGATCACTTAGATCGCTCAATTAACAGATAACCACATAAGGGCTTCATTACGCTTCGGCGTTGTGAGGCCCTTTTCTATGAAAGGAGAAAACCTATGCGTTTAGCAGGCAGAATCAAGATGGGGTATTACCCCACACCGATATCAATTGTTGACAGGATCAGGAGCTATATTTTCGCTCCTGGGCATCCAGTGAATATTTTAGATCCATGTTGCGGTGAAGGCCTGGCAGTCAGGCACCTTGTCAGGGGATGGAACGCCGTCACATACGGGATAGAGCTTGACGGACATCGGGCCGATGAAGCAAGGCAAAACCTTAACCATGTCCTAAAATGCAGCTACACCCAGTCAAGAATCACCAATGGCTGCTTTTCAGTGCTTTTCCTGAACCCTCCCTATGATGAAGAAACGCTCAATGACGGGACGGTAAAAAGCTCTGAAAGAAAGGAAAAGCTGTTTTTAAAAGATACCATCAAATACCTTAAACCATGTGGGCTTTTGGCCTACATCATTCCCCAGCCGAGGCTTGAAAAGTCCATCGCAAAGATCCTGAGCTACCGGTTCAGCGAGGTTCGGGTCTTCAGGTTCCATGGCGGAGAATACGAGGCTTTCCGGCAAATCGTCATCTTCGGCACCAAGAAAAAGAAAGCAGAGATTGACGGCAAAACCAACCTTTATCTGATGAAGGTAAGAGATACTGAGCTTTCTGAATTGCCTCACGCGGGCGAAGCCATATACAGGCTGCCCAAAGCCGGAAAAGTGAATCTTTTCCAATCGACCGTCATAGATTTGAGGGAACTTGAAAAGGAAGCGGATCGTTCCCCGTTATGGCGGAAACTGTCAGAACTTTCACGGTTTGCTGAGACAGGGAATGAAAGACCTCCTCTGCCGCTACACCAGGGCCATATTGCGCTAATGCTATCCAATGGCAATCTGGATGGAATTGTCGGTGAAGGTCCGAACAGGCACGTGGTCAAGGGTAAGGTCCAAAAAGTCGTCGTCAGGCACCAGGAACAGACCGAGTCCGGTTACGAAGAGCGTGAGCTTGATTAGTACCAGGTGTCCGCAAAAGTGTTAACACAGGCCGGGGAGATCCGGCATTTGGTTTAAACGAAAGGAGGAAAAAATGCTTCAGAAAATATCCTTATACGAACCTTACAAGGGAATCGACATCGAGGGCTATACCGATGGCTATTCCTGTGATGAATACGGAAACCTGTATCTGATCTCAATCCTTGGACCCGACAGCGCGGTGAAGGGCCTTAGTTCAGGAATCGTGTCAGGAAAGGATATCGAGATCGAGTCGGGGGATACCTGGCTGACCCTCAGCGCCATGCGTGGCGAGAAATACAGGATTCTGGGTGCAAGGCTTGAGTCCGGGCTCCTGCACCAGGTAGTCGCAATGGAGGGGATATTCAAGATGGAAACCATTGCCCGGAAGCTGATTTACGCCGGTCGGGATACCGATATCCGCAATAGAATTTTCAATGAGATCAGGAACGGTTACGGAACCCCGATCCTTCCAGACTGGAAAAACTGGTTGCTGAGAAGGATCCAAAACGAAAACCTGATTGAAATCATGGAAGGTAATGTCCAGGTCGCAAGGCTGAACCTCAATGAAAAGCAGCTTGACAGCATCATTTGCAGCGGTATTTCCGACCGCTCAATAAAATTCTGAAGGGGGTGATTGAATGGTAACAGAAATTCAGAACGTGACAGAATACTTGAAGACATTCGGTAATCAGCTTGCCGATAAGGTCAAGAACCGGGCACAGCCATTATTCAATCCCGGTGACTCCTGGGACGAAAAGATGGGGACCTTGATGAGAAAGCCTTTTGCAGCCCAGGGCGACGTGATCCAGTCTCTTGTGAAGCTGTTTGAGGTAAACAAGTCAGCTATTGTTGTTGGAGAGATGGGAAGCGGCAAATCCCTGATCGGGGCTTGCATCCCGTATATCTCGGTTAATGGCGGAAGACCTCCGAGAGTCCTGGTTATGTCGCCCGGCCACCTGGTCAAGAAATGGAGAAGAGAAATCGTCGAAACAGTTCCGGGAGCGAAAGCGCAGGTTATCCGAGGTCTCAAGGATGTCATGGCCATCGATATCGAATCCCTGAACAAGACGCCGGAATATTACGTCGTATCCAAGGACAAGGCAAAGCTTTCCTATGCTTGGCTTCCGGCTGTAAACAGTTCAAAGATTCATCCCGGCTATACATGCCCGGAATGTGGCGAGCTTATTCTAAACAAAGACGGAGTGCCGTTAGGATATGAATATTTCAGGAAGCGGAAACGCTCCTGCCTGAATTGCAAGGGCTCGCTGTGGCAAGCAGATAATGGCAGGATGAGGCGATATGCTGTGTCAGAATATATCAAGAAGCACATGAAAGGCTACTTTGATTTTTTCATCGCCGATGAAGTCCATGAACTGAAAGGCGGATCAACAGCCCAGGGCAATAGCTTTGGAGCCCTGTCAGCAGCCTGCAGGAAGACGATTGCCCTCACCGGCACACTCCTGGGCGGTTACGGGGATGATATCTTTTACATCCTTTTCCGGCTTTCTCCTGAGACGATGAAAAGTGAAGGGCTTGATTACAGGCGAATATCCGAATGGATGAGCAGATACGGTGTGCTGGAAAAAATTACCAAGTACAGTTCTGAGGACAACACCTGTTCAAAGGGAAAAAAGGCATCGGTCATCCTGAAGCGGAAACCGGGCATAAGCCCCATGGTCTTTTCAAACCATCTCCTTGCAAAATCGGCATTCCTTCACCTAGCTGATATTGCGTTGGAACTGCCTGCTATATCCGAGCAGGTAGTGTGTGTCGAAATGGACCCTGAGCTTGAGTCCGCTTACTGTGAACTTGAATATCAGCTCGTCAAGGCAATGAAGGAGGCCCTTGTTATGGGTTCAAAGCGGCTCCTGGGGGCTTACATCATCAACCTCCTTTCATATCCGGATAGACCTTTCGATAATCCTGTCATCATTGACCCGAAAACCCGGCACCTGCCGGAGGAAATGCAACGGATCATCGCCGTTCCACAGGAACTATCCAAGACAAAATCTTATGCAAAGGAAAAGCAGCTAATCGAACTTGTCAAGGGAGAAGCCAGGAAAGGCAGGAAATGCTTCATATTCGCAACTTTTACTGGAACGAGGGATATCACTCCAAGGATCAAGGAAACCCTTGAAAGAGAGGGCCTAAGGGCTGAAATCCTGCGCTCTACAGTGAAGCCTGAACTGCGAGAGGAATGGGTCAAATCACAGGTCATTAAAGGACTGGATGTGATCATTGCAAACCCAAAGCTTGTAGAAACCGGTCTCGACCTCCTTGATTTCCCTACCCTGATTTTCCATCAGACAGGGTATTCGGTCTACACGCTCCGCCAGGCCTCAAGACGATCTTGGCGGATCGGCCAGGAACGGGACGTGAAAGTTTATTACCTTTTCTACAAGGGAACGATTCAGGAAAAGGCCCTACAGCTGATGGGATCGAAAATGGAGGCCTCACTCGCATTGGAGGGTAGGTTCAGTGAGGAAGGGCTCCTGGCCATGACCCAGGGTGAGGACATGAGTACTGCCCTTGCCAAGGCGCTTGTCGAAGGAATGGACATCGAAGGAGCGGAAGACATCTGGAGGAAGATTAACCAGAAGAATGCCGAGATAACAGGCAAGCCTGTCAGAGGCATTGAGCTAGGGGATGAAGTGGTTCCCGATGAGCCGGTTGAAAAAGATCCCAACCAGGTCGTCTTTGTTGAGTTCACTACCTTCGTCGGCGAAAAACGAAGGCGAAAAAAGCTTCAAAGAATAGCTGTAACCCAGGCAGAGCTTGCTGATATGCTGGCAAAGGATAAAACCGCATCGGCCCAGTTGAGTTTATTTGGCTAGGAAAAAGAGAGAGCCCCTTTTTGGGGCTCTCGATTTCAACAAATGGAAAAATATAAAAATGTATATACCGCTTTAATTTGAAATGGAGTTTACTGGGCGAAAAATCATCCGGACGGCAGGATAAAAATGAGATCTTTTTTCCTCTATACCACAATCAGTCAAACAGACATCTGGAGAGCTAAGTTTGAAGGTAAATTCTTCCTTGAAAGATTCGAACCACCAAATGTGACCATAGAAGGCATCATTTTTTTTCCGTAGTCTAATTTTAATATGCTATCATTTATTCTTCTTTTCCCGTTTCTCTACTTTTTCTTCTCGTTTACTGACTTTCAGCAGATAGAATTCATGCCGTTTTAGTTCCTTTAAAGCCTCATATGATTGCTCAATATATTTCAGACAATATTCGATTGCTTTGATGGCACTGGAAAATTTCCCATCCCGGAGTTCCTGGACAGCGCGCCCGGTCATGGTGTCAAAAGACTGGATGAAGCCCCTTATGGTATCAGCTTCCTTTTGCATGAATTCGTAGATGTCTATCTTTTTCTTTTCAAAAAGCCATTCTCTCTGGATCTCCAGCTTTTTCCTGTGATCTTTTGCCTGGTGAAACCTTTCCCTGAGCTTGTGCATTTTGTCAGAATCGCCTGCCTTGTATTTCAGGATATGTTTGTCGAGGCGGGCAAGACCGCCGAGAAAATCCTGCTTCGCCTGGTTGATATTTTCGAGAGCTTTAATGATATCCTTCTTATGCTGATCATTGAGCTGGTTGCCAGCATCCTCTATGATATTCCGGATTTGTTTGAGGTAGTGTCGGACATTGTCAATGGATTTAAGTTCCTTCTTCGTGAGCCTGATGGTCGAATGCTTTAAAAGGTTTCTTTCATGCTCTTCAAAGCCGATCTGCTTTTCGAGCTCTGCAGAGTCAGGTGGACTCAAGGAGATCCCTTGGGCTGCCTTTGTGGCTGTTTCAGTAGACCCGTGCCTGATCATTTTCCAGATCAGTTTCCCGAGGAGATAAAAAAATGCCAGGAAAAAGATACCGTTCAGGATCGGCAAGCTTTCGGCAAATGTGTCGAAGAGGCTCGGGCTCATTATGAAGAACGTCAAGAAAGTTATGCAGTACGTGAGGGAGAGGGCCACATCCTTGCTCATGCCAAGCTTTGCCAGGCCATAGGTTGCCATTATCATCAAGAGGACGATTATGAAGATAGCTAGGAAGCCGAAGGATTCGAAATTGAAGTTGAACAGCTTTCTGGAGCTATAGAGGCCAATACCCATGATCAGGCCGATGAAGACAGTAACGGCTTTTCCAGACCTGCGTTCTGTCAGTCGTTGAGGCAGGACGGCACCGGCTACGGCGATGAAAAGACCGCAGAGAAGGATCAAGGTTACCCACTCCCCGTAGGGACCCCTAAGCAGCTCAAACGGTTCAATTGGGACGAATCTCCTGATTCTGAAGGACATGCAGGAGTTTCTTAAGGTTGGGATATATAAATTTTACGAAATAATAGGGAAAGAGATTTTTTAGAGATCCACCTTTACCTCCACCCCTCTCCCAATCTCATCGGTGCCTTTGATGACTCCCTGGACATTGAGATCCGTCCCGAGCAGATAATCAGAGAAACGCTTTTCATGGCTTGGGAGTTTGATCGTGACAGTCGTGGAACTCTTACAAATCTCCACCGGGGCAACCGCCTGGGAGAACTTTGCCACAGAACCTTTCGACACTTTCCAAATGTAATAGGATATGAAATTTGCATAACGGTTGGCTTTACGGACAGTGACATCGATAGACGACACAGTGACGGCAACACCGTTGACCTCAGTAACGCGGATTTCCACTCTGGTGTTTCCGGCCTGCAACACCCTGCCGATTACCTTCGCACCCTTGGAAAGCCGCCGCATCTCGGAAATGTTTTTGTCAGAATACATAACCAGAATGAAATAAATGTATCTTCCAGAGGCGTCTTTAGACCATGAGCTTTTCACAATCCCTTGTTCGATTCCAAGAACAACTCCCTTAGCGAATTTCAAGAGCCGATCGTCCACCTTCCTGACAGGATCCCGTATATTTCCGCTCACACGGTCAAGATAGTGGTGGGTGTACTCAGCATTCACCGCGGAGAGAATCTGCCTTGCAACGTCATCTATAGAGCATTTTCGGGCATCTGACAGAGTATTGCAGGGCGGGGAAATACCAGCAAAATGGCCGTGAGGTATGTTTACAAGGAAGGCAGGAACCTGGAGTTTATGCTCAATCAATGCGACGGGCGGTTTTGGAGGGGCCTGGTCATGGCTCTGCAGACCATGACCGAACACCCCCCCTAACAAGCTGGCAGCAAAGGAAAGCAGCAGCTTAAGCTCCATACCCGGAAGCCTCCTCCTTGAGCTCTTCGAGAAGCTTTTCGGCCTTCTCTTTTGCCTCCTGCTGGCCTTCCTTGCTGAACTTGTCCCTTAGATGCCTGAGTACCTCAGCTTTTGCAAAAAGATAGTCAGACTTGCTTATCTCAAGCTGTACCCAAACATTGTATGCAGGTGTCATGACAGATGGTGAAAAGATCTCCTCGTAATAGATTTCCTTCTGCTGAACGCCCTGCAGGTGAAGGCTGCCCGTAAAGGTGGAAATCCCATCCTCTACATACCTGTCTATGGGATTAAAGGGAAGGTTGGAACCTTTCATGTATTGCGTGAATTCAGAGCGGATAAATTGCGAGATTGACTGAACAGCTACCTTCAGTGCCTCGGCATTTGCGCACCTGACCGTAACCGGATAATCAGCCCCGTTTAGGTATGCGCCGCTGAAATATACCATGCCCGAATCATCCTCAAAGACAATCTGCTTGGTCCACTTTGGCCTTCCGTCGTCAAGTGATGTCCTCACCTGAACAGGTTTCTGGGTTTCGTATGCCTCAAGTGCGGTCTGACGAGCCTGCTTGACTGCCTTCGATGTCCCGCAGCCGGTGAAAAGAAGAGCCGAAATGATAAAGATTATAATAATTGATCCCCAATGATACCAGCCCATTGCCTCGTTTTGATTTTTCATAAAAAACCTCCTTTCTAATCTGGAAGATAAGAAAGAAGGTCTATTCTGTCAAGATAAAAAATCGTTTTTCTATAATTATTTCAATGGTTTAGTTTAAACCCAAATCGGAATTACCAAAAGGGAGAAATAGCTTTTCAAAAAGAATATCTTTCCTCAATTTTTCTAAATTCCCATTGGCCTTCATTATTTTCGTAAATTAAAAGATTGTTTGCTTTCGTTATATCATAGATATCACGAGCATTTATTTTTTTTGACTTTTCACTGGCATCTTCATCAACAATATTTTTAATCGTCAACAGAGTATTCTTTTTATCCTCTTCCAATTCCGTTATCGCTTTAGCAATGCCACGTTTCACTAAAGGACTATCTTCTATCTCAAAATTAGATTTGAGAAAGGTTAAGGCATCTTTATTACCTATGGATCCAATAGACTGGATAATAATATATCTTACATTAGAATGCTGCTCATTTTGGAAAAGCTTTATTTGTATTAGTCAAGGACTTCCCGGACAGTCAGTTCCTCTCCGGAGTTGATGTTTAA
>CAZVGY010000124.1:0-9575 GCA_964627015.1 uncultured Desulfobacteraceae bacterium | reverse complement strand
TAAATGGAGGGCAGACCAATGGATGAATTCTTATAGCTTTTCCTTCAATTAAAATAGGTTCAAATGCCTGAATTCCCAACCTATGAAGAGTTGGAGCCCTGTTCAACAGGATGCAATATTCTCTAACCACATCATCCAGAGCATCCCAGACTTCCGGAGTTTCCCGTTCGACCATCTTCTTGGCGCTCTTAATCGTAGTAACCAGACCTTTTTCATCCAGTTTGTTGTATATAAACGGCTTAAATAGCTCCAGGGCCATCTTCTTGGGAAGACCACACTGATGCAATCGAAGATCGGGACCCACAACGATAACCGAACGGCCTGAATAATCGACACGCTTCCCGAGCAGATTCTGCCTGAATCTTCCCTGTTTGCCTTTAAGCATATCGCTCAAGGACTTGAAAGGTCTCTTATTCGCACCCGTGACGACCTTTCCTCTTCGCCCATTATCGAACAGGACATCAACAGCCTCCTGCAGCATCCTTTTTTCATTTCTTATTATAATGTCTGGTGCGCTCAGCTCCAGAAGTCTTCTTAGTCTGTTGTTTCGATTAATTACACGCCGATAGAGGTCATTCAGGTCCGATGTCGCAAATCGGCCTCCATCAAGAGGGACTAGGGGCCTGAGGTCCGGCGGCAAAACAGGGATAACGTCCAGAATAATCCACTCCGGTCTATTTTTCGACTCACGAAATGCATCTATGATTTTCAGACGTTTTCCCAGTTTTTTGCGTTTTGCTTCAGATTTGGTACCCAGCATTTCAACCCGCAGAGTTTCCGAAAGCGTGTCCAGATCAAGATCCCGAAGCATCGTCTGAATGGCTTCTGCGCCGATCCCTGCTATAAATCTGTCACCGTAATCCTGCCTGGCCTGTTGAAGCTGCTCATCTGTCAAGAGCGCCCCTTTGGTAAGCGGTGTATCTCCAGGGTCGATAACAATGTAATTCTCGAAATAAAGAACCCCCTCGAGATCTTTCAGTGTCAAATCCAAAAGATTTCCCGCCTTTGAAGGCAGGCACTTCAAAAACCAGATATGAGCTACCGGAGCTGCCAGTTCAATATGGCCCATGCGTTCCCGACGCACTTTACTCTGGATAACCTCCACGCCGCACTTTTCGCAAACGATACCCCGATGTTTCATTCGTTTATATTTGCCGCAATTGCACTCATAGTCCTTTATGGGTCCGAAGATCTTGGAACAGAAAAGCCCATCTCTCTCGGGCTTGAAGGTCCGGTAATTTATGGTTTCAGGTTTATTTACCTCCCCAAAAGACCACTCTCTGATCTTCTCAGGTGAGGCCAGTGAGATTTTGACTGCGTTAAAGCTTGAAGGGTCTTTCGGCTTAGTAAAAAAACTGTATAATTCTTCCAATGCCATTCTCCTCTTATATCGTAATGGTCTTTAAGCGGAACCGACCTTTTCCCTGAGATTGAAAATTAAATACCGACACGGAAAAAGGCTGCATACAATAAACACCCATTCGCTAGATCAGACCTGACTATCCTCAAAAAGTTGGATCTCCAATCCGAGACTCTGCAATTCTTTCATAAGGACCTTGAAAGACTCAGGCAGACCTGCTTCCAGGACATTATTGCCCTTTACAATCCTTTCGTACATCCTCGTCCTTCCCGCCACGTCGTCGGATTTGACCGTAAGGAATTCCTGCAGAGTATATGCTGCACCATAAGCCTCCATTGCCCAAACCTCCATTTCTCCAAGCCTCTGGCCGCCGAATTGCGCCTTTCCGCCTAACGGCTGCTGAGTCACTAGAGAATAGGGGCCGATTGAGCGTGCATGCAACTTGTCGTCCACCAGATGATGAAGTTTAAGTATATACATAATTCCCACGGTAACTTCCTGATCAAAACGTTCTCCACTCCGTCCGTCATACAAAACAGTCTGGCCGGATACAGGAAGCCCCGCCTCTTTGAGGCACTTCTTAATTTCGTCTTCTTCGGCTCCATCAAAGACCGGGGTAGCCATGGGAACACCATTCTTAAGCAGCCTGGCATTTTCTATCAAATCATCATCCGGTAAATCTTTAAAAAATTTATTGTATTCACGTCTTGAAAATATGACCCTGAGTTTTTCCCTCAGTTCACTGGAATTTTTCATTTTCTCCAGAAGCTCTCCTATCTGATTGCCCAGCTCCCGCGAGGCCCATCCGAGATGCGTTTCAAGCACTTGACCCACATTCATCCTGGAGGGAACTCCAAGCGGGTTCAAGATTATATCCACCGGGGTCCCGTCAGCAAAATAAGGCATATCCTCAACAGGAAGGATTCTGGATAATACCCCTTTATTTCCGTGGCGACCTGCCATCTTGTCACCAACCGACAATTTACGTTTTACCGCAAGGAATACTTTGACCATCTTTATTACGCCTGGAGCAAGTTCGTCACCGAGGCTGAGCCTCTCTATTTTGTCTTCCACCTGTTTGGTGATACGTGCCACCTTTGCAGTATAATTCTCAATAATGGAGTCCAACCTTTCTATGGTCTCCATTTCTACTTTGAAGTCTGCGCCCGACCATGCCTCTACTGGTATCCGGTCGATATCTTCTTCCTTTATTGCCCTGTTGGGACGCATAATTACCTGATCCGTCCCTCTATCAACCAGGCCGACTTTCAGCTTCTTTCCTGTCAGAAGGCCTCGCAACTTTTCTTTAGCACTTCTTTCCAGAACCTCCTGTTCATCCCTGAGGTCCTTCTTGAGTCGACTTAATTCCTCAGCTTCGATGTCGGCGGTCCGCTGGTCCTTTTCTACGCCCCTTCGTGAAAAAACCTTAGCATCAATAACAATCCCCTGAATGCCCGGAGGGACCCTCATTGAGGTATCTTTGACATCTCCGGCCTTGTCTCCAAATATTGCACGGAGGAGTTTTTCCTCAGGGGAAAGCTGAGTCTCACCCTTTGGAGTAATCTTGCCGACCAATATGTCCCCGGGGTTAACTTCAGCACCAATTTTCACTATTCCACTTTCATCCAGATTCTTCAGGGCCTCTTCACCCACATTGGGAATATCTCTGGTAATTTCTTCTTTGCCAAGTTTTGTATCCCTGGAAAGGATTTCGAACTCCTCTATGTGGATAGAGGTATACTTATCCTCATGAACCACCCTTTCGCTGATAAGAATGGAATCCTCAAAATTATAACCTCCCCAGGACATGAAAGCGACCATAACATTCTGACCAAGAGCCAGTTCTCCGAGTTCAGATGAAGGGCCATCAGCAATTATCTGACCTTTTTTGACTTTCTGACCTTTGGTTACAATGGGTTTTTGCGTATAGCAACTGTTTTGGTTGGATTTTATAAACTTCAGAATCTTATAAATCTCCACCTCTGGTTCATCGCTGTCTGAGCCAGCGCTTGATCTTATAACAATACGAGAGGCATCTACATCTTCCACTATTCCATCCCGCCTGGCGACCACTGATATTCCTGAATCACGCGCAACCACACTTTCTATTCCGGTGCCGACCAAGGGTGCGCTTGTTTTAAGAAGAGGTACAGCCTGACGCTGCATGTTAGATCCCATCAAAGCCCTGTTGGCGTCATCATGTTCCAGAAAGGGTATCAGAGAAGCTGAAATACTCACAAGCTGATCAGGGGATACATCCATATATTTAATGTCCTGGATAGGAATCTTTGCAGCCTCTCCTTCTATCCTAACCGCCGCCTCTTTCCTGACAAAGTGACCTTTTGCGTCTAAGGGAGCGTTGGCCTGGGCAATGGGAAACTTTTTCTCATCAAGGGCTGAAAGGTATTCTATCGTACTGGTTGCTCTACCTTCTTTTACCTGACGGTAGGGTGTCTCTATAAACCCGAACTCATTCACACTCGCAAATGTACTTAATGAAACAATCAGGCCGATATTTGGCCCTTCTGGAGTCTCTATCGGGCATATCCTGCCATAATGAGTTGGATGGACGTCACGGACTTCAAATCCAGCCCTTTCTCTTGTCAAGCCTCCTGGCCCTAATGCGCTCAACCTGCGCTTATGTGTTACTTCTGATAGAGGATTAGTCTGATCCATAAATTGAGACAGCTGGCTTGTTCCGAAAAATTCTTTTACTACTGCCGATACCGGTTTGGAGTTTATCAAATCATGAGGCATAAGCGTCTCGACTTCCTGAAGACTCATCCTTTCTTTGATAGCCCTCTCCATTCGTACAAGTCCAATTCTGTATTGATTCTCAAGGAGTTCTCCCACAGCCCTGACTCGACGGTTACCAAGGTTATCAATATCATCAACCACGGCCTCAGCATTCTTCAATTGAATCAACTCTCTAACAGTAGCCAGAATATCTTCTCTTCTCAAGGTCCGCTCTTCGAGAGGAACATCAAGGCCAAGCCGATGATTCAATTTAAGCCTTCCAACCTTTGACAGATCATAGGTGCCGATATTGAAAAAGAGGTTGTTGAAAAATTTATTCGCTACTTCAAGGGTGGGAGGACTGCTGGGTCGCATCTTTCTATATATGTCCAGGACAGCTTCCTCGGAGGTTCCCGTTTTGTCCAGGAGCATGGTATCCCTGATAGCTGTGCTGACGCCAGGAGCGTCAAGAACAAGGAATTCTATTTCCTTTATACCTCTGTCTATAACACTCTGGAGCAGATCCCTATTAAGAGGCCGGTTTCCCTCGATCAGCACCTCTCCTGTTTCGGGATCAATCAGGTCATCTGCTATCACACGCCCTTCAACATCTTCAATACCTACCGGAATATAATCGATGCCTTCCGATTGAAAAATCTTGTGAAGCCGCTTGGTGTATTTTTCCCCCTTTTTTGCTAAAACTTCACCTGTATCAATTTTGACAACATCCATAGGGAATTTTTTCTGGTAAAGATTCTCCAGCTTGGCCTGTCGCCAGCATATTTCACTTTCAATTCTGATAGCTTCTGTTTCATAGAAATGGTGCAATATTTCATTGGTTGAAAAACCGAGAGCTTTCAGTAGAATGGTAGCGGGAAATTTTCTCCTTCTGTCTATACGTACATAGAGAAGGTCTTTCGGATCAAACTCAAAATCAAGCCAGGAGCCTCTCAGAGGTATTATTCTGGCGGAATACAAAAGTTTTCCGCTCGAGTGTGTTTTACCCTTGTCATGATCAAAAAATGCACCGGGCGAACGATGTAACTGGCTGACTACAACCCTTTCAGTTCCATTGATAATAAAGGTCCCTCGGTCCGTCATCATGGGGAGTGTACCAAAATATATCTCCTGCTCTTTGATATCCCTTATACTTTTACTGCCATTAACAGTATCCGTATCAAAGACAACCAGCCTGACCGTAAGCTTAAGAGGGGCCTCGTAGGTCATTCCTTTGCTTAGACAATCGTCCTCGTCATACTTGACTTCTTCAAACGCATACCTGACAAATTCAAGAGAAGACGTGCCGGAAAAATCATGTATGGGGAAAACACTATTAAGAGCACCTTGAAGTCCAATATCCAGCCGATTCTCAGCTGGAATATCCTTCTGCAGGAGACGCTCGTAAGAACGCAACTGCATGTCTATTAAATTCGGGATTTCAACGACTTTTTCTATCTTCCCGAAACTCCGTCTCTTTCGCCTGCTGATACCATCTTGTCCAGGCATGGCATCTCCTTAATTAAAAACTTATAGGTTAAAAAAGGTTGCCGGTTTCGGTTCTCTGGAAAGGGTGTCCCTAATTCCGGCGCTGTTTCCGGAGGTAGGGCCTACCTTAAAAATTTCAGTGTACCCCAACCTCCGGTGTCAGCTTTATTTTATTTCGACAGCTGCACCAGCTTCTTCGAGTTGATTCTTGATATCTTCAGCCTCTTCCTTGGGCACACCTTCTTTTACAGGGCCGGGAACACTGTCGACCAATGCCTTGGCCTCTTTGAGGCCCAAACCTGTAATAGCTCGCACGACCTTAATGACTTGTATTTTCTTATCCCCAACGCTGGAAATGACTACGTCAAACTCTGTCTTCTCAGCAGTCTCTTCCACTGCCTCTGCGGCAGGTGCGCCGGCCATAGCCATCGGAGCTGCAGCTGTTACTCCGAATTTTTCCTCAAGTTCCTTGACAAATTCTGAAAGTTCCAGAACCGTCATATTTGAAATATATTCAATAACGTCTTCTTTACTGATTTTCTCTGCCATATCTATTTTAAACCTCCGAAATTTCTTGAAAGGAAATTATTCCTGTTTTGTATTTTCTATCGCCTTGAGTACATACAATAACTTTCTGGGTACGCCGCTAAGGACTCTAACAAAAGATCCTGCAACACCTTGCATGGCGGACAAGGCCTGGGCTAGAAGCACTTCCCTGCTGGGTAATTCAGCCAGACGGTTAATATTCGCTACATCAAGCAGCTTCCCTGATATCTGTCCGCTCTTTATCTCCAGCTGTTTAAAATCCTTGGCAAAGTCAACCAGAACCTTGGCCGGGGCAACAACGTCCTCATATGTGATTGCTATTGCAGAAGGTCCATGCATCGTGTCCTTCATTAACGCGGTATCAGTATTCTGACTAGCAAGTTTCATGAATCTGTTTTTTACAACCCGCAGTTCAGCGTTGACATTCCTGAGATCTCTTCTAAGACGATTCATGGCTTCAACATTAAGGCCCTTATAATCGACAAGAAAGGTCCCTTGAGCCTTCTCGAGCAGACCGTGAAAATCTGCTACAAACTCTTTTTTCTTTTTTTTATCCATATTCACCTCCTCTCTGTTTGACAGTTATTAACAATACATGTCAAAGCACAGAGGCGCGAAGCACAAGATCGAATTAGACTGGTCTCGGTAGGCCTTACAAGTTTAAGCCCATAACCAACCGGTGGTCACAAGCACCTACTGTCTTTGACTCAAAAAATTGATTATAGAATAAATAAAGTTTTCTGGCTTCTCCTTATAAATACTCGTTTTCAAAGCCATGAAATATATAATAGGACAGCCCCGGGAATTACCCTTAGGCACCCCCGGGTGTCCGTAATCATCGGGTTTATTACGAAACAAAAGAAGCACACCCGCCATAACCCTGCACTCTTACCGTATACGGGCGCATCTTATTTGCATTATTTATGTGTTAATGGCTTACAAGATCTTTAATGTAAGCAGGATCGACCTTTATACCTGGCCCCATAGTTGTGGAAATTGCTATGCTTCTGAAATAAGTGCCTTTACTAGAAGGAGGTTTAAGTCTCTGGATGATATCAATAAAGGAAGCGATATTTTCCAAAAGTTTTTGGGCGCCGAATGAGACCTTACCCATAGGTGCATGCACTATGCCGGCTTTTTCAACTTTGAAATCTATTTTTCCCGCCTTAATCTCTTTAACAGCTTTTTCCAGATCAAATGTGACAGTACCCAGCTTGGCGTTAGGCATCATTCCCCTCGGCCCCAGTATCCTGCCGAGTTTACCGACTGAGCCCATCATATCAGGAGTAGCAACTGTTTTATCGAATTCAAGCCATCCATTTTGAATCTTTTCAACAAGGTCATCCGATCCAGCATAGTCGGCCCCAGCCTCAAGTGCCTCTTTCTCCTTTTCACCCTTAGCAAAAACTGCGACACGAACTGTTTTTCCCACACCGTTGGGAAGAATAACAGTACCCCTTACCATTTGATCCGCATGCCTCGGGTCTACACCGAGCCTCACCGCCAAATCGACACCTTCATCAAATTTAGCGTACGCACAATTAAGAGCCAATTGAACCGCCTCTGGAAAATCGTATTTCTTAATTTTGTCGATCTTCTGTGCATTATCCCTGTATTTTTTCCCTTGCCGGGCCATGTCTTACCTTCCTATAAAGTTTAGATTATCCTACTGTTATTCCCATGCTTCTGGCAGTACCCTCAATGATCTTGACTGCGCTCTCCAAATCATTGGCATTTAAATCTTCGAGTTTGGTTTTTGCAATCTCTTCTACCTGCTTGAGTGTTACCTGCCCCACCTTCTCACGGTTGGGCTCTCCTGACCCCTTGGCGATCTTGGCAGCCTGCTTCAGAAGCACAGCAGCCGGGGGGGTCTTAGTGATAAACGAAAAAGACCTGTCAGCGTAAATTGTTATTATAACAGGAATAACAGTACCCGCTTGATCCTGTGTCCTTGCATTGAACGTCTTGCAAAATTCCGCAATATTTACTCCGTGCTGTCCCAGGGCGGGGCCAATGGGTGGAGATGGGTTGGCCTGTCCACCTTTAACCTGTAATTTCACGGACCCAATAATTTTTTTTGCCATATTAACCTCTTCTAAATCTTGTTGACCTGTATAAAATCGAGTTCTACAGGGGTCGGCCGTCCAAATATAGTTATAAGTACCCTCAGCTTTTCCTTATCCGGTTTAACTTCTTCCACGACACCCTGGAAGTTGCTGAACGGGCCGTCTATCACCCTTACCTCATCCCCCTCTTCAAAACGATACTTCGGCTTCGGTCTGCTAACACCCTCTTCCATCTGATGAATAATCCTCTCTGCCTCTTCATCAGATATGGCAACGGGCTTAATCTCTCCCCCAACAAACCCTGTCACCTTGGCAGTATTCCTGACGGTGTGCCAAGTCTCCTCATTCAATACTAGCTGCACAAGGATATATCCGGGATAAAATTTTCGAGAGGAGGTCTTTTTCTGCCCTTTCTTGAGCTCAACCACCTGCTCTGTCGGCACAAGTATACGACCAAAAAATTCTTCCTGGCCCAGAGTCTTTATCCTCTCCTCGAGATTTTTTTTAACCTTATTCTCAAAACCCGAATAGGTATGAACTATATACCACTTTAGCTCCACGCTATTACCCTCTTACCCGCACAATTTCCACCTGTAGCAGACCAAGAATATATTTTCAGTGCCCTTACCCGACAATATTTTTTATGATTTTAATAAGACCAAAATCTATGAGTCCGAGGAAAAAGGCAACTATGAGTGTCAAAACTATCACAACGGCGGTAGAAGCCACCAGTTCCTTGCGAGTGGGCCACTTTACTTTTTTTAGTTCCCCCCTCGCCTCCCTCAAAAATTGGCCGGCCATATTAACAAATTTACTAATAGAGCGGCCTTCCACACCACCTTTCTTTTCAGCTGGTTTTTTAGGCATACTCCGGACAGTCTTTTGTTTTGCCGGCTCCTTCTCTAAGGGCTCAAGCTTTGCCTGTGAAGCCCCACCCCCCTTTGTCTGCGAATTCTTCTTCGAGCTTTTTTTCTTTTTCTTCTGGCTCTGTTTTTTCATCTGCCTTTAAATCTTCCTGTAATATAAGGAAAGGGCCGGCTATTCTGACCCATCTAGCGTAAACTTAAAGAAAATGGCAGGCCAGGAGGGATTCGAACCCCCAACACCCGGATTTGGAGTCCGGTGCTCTAGCCGTTAGAGCTACTGGCCTGCATCGTACTGCAAAACCTACTTGGTTTCCTTATGAAGTGTGTGCATTCTACAAAACGGACAGTATTTTTTGAATGCCAGTTTATCCGGCGTCTTCCGTTTATTCTTTGTAGACGTATAATTTCTATTCTTGCACTGTTCACAGGCCAGTGTGATGATATCGCTCATCCTGAAAAGCCCCCTTCTATTCTATGATGTCGCTGATAACGCCGGCGCCAACAGTCCTGCCGCCT
>CAZVGY010000123.1:8693-9588 GCA_964627015.1 uncultured Desulfobacteraceae bacterium | reverse complement strand
TTTTCGCTGTGACACAGAAATCGGGCAGAATAGCAATTTTGCAAGGTGGCCTAAAGGGTGCTTTGACAACTTGGATTTTCTATTACTTTCCAGACCATCCTGTCAATAGAGTTACCCAAAACAAAAACGTAATACGTAACCTGAGAAAACCCATAACAAACAATAGATCTGTCTCTGTTCCGCAGCACTTCCGTAGCGCGGCAGGGGAGTTTAGAGGATATCCGACAGGATGGCCATGCATAGGTCCAAAACTGGCCCGGTAATTGCTTTAGGTATTCCATGAAAAATTTAACAATAATAAAAACCGTACCCATAAGTAGAATCGGCTGTTTCATAGCTCTGTTCACAATAATAATGCTTCTGCCCGTCAATGGGTTCTCAGCAGTGCAACAAGCGGATAATTGGCTGGATGAACCGGTAACAGTTCGTTTTCAGAATGAACCTTTGAGCCAGATCTTGGAAAGAGTTTCAAAACAAACCGGTATAGCTATCCTCTATGACCAGAAATTGGCTAACGAAAAAGTAAGTGGCAATTACAAAGACGTAAAAGCTTCGGATGCCATCAACAGACTGTTCAGCGGCAAGAATAAAAGTATCCAGGTCAGCAAGGATGAAAAAGTTATTGTGGTTAAGACGTTTGGCGCAAAGAATTTCGTTTGGGCGGGAATAGAAAGACAAATAACTGGGCAGCATTCTGCTTCTTCTGTAACATTAACAGAAGTAGATGATTTGGAAAATTTAGAGGAACTGAATGCTTTTCATAAAAAGCAGTATGAAGAATATCTCAAAAGTCTGCATGATCCTGATGCGTTAATTCCTGGCATGCAAATGACCAGAGCCGAGCTGGATCAAATGAATGAGAGACAAAATAAAGAATACAAAAGGAGTATTAATG
>CAZVGY010000123.1:0-8593 GCA_964627015.1 uncultured Desulfobacteraceae bacterium | reverse complement strand
GCGTTAATTCCTGGCATGCAAATGACCAGAGCTGAGCTGGATCAAATGAATGAGAGACAAAATAAAGAATACAAAAGGAGTATTAATGATCCTGATGCGTTAATTCCTGGCATGCAAATGACCAGAGCTGAGCTGGATCAAATGAATGAGAAACAGAATAAAGAATATAAACGGAGTGTAAATGATCCTAATGCAATGCTACCAGGAATGAATTTGACAAGGAGTGAGCTTGATCAGATGAATATGGAACAGAATTAACTATGTGTTGAAAAAAATTGAGTATCCGAATAATTTTATTGTAATAAGTAAATCAATAATCAAGGGAGGAAAAATGAAATTTTTTAAATCGTTCTTAATTGCTATCGTGTTGTTGTTCGTCTTGCAGGGTACATCTTATGCTGTAGATGCAACGTGTAAGATCACTCAGGTTGGTGATTTTCCTGACATAGCAAATGAATCAATAAATAGAAGTTCCACTCGAGTGAAACTTGATGACATATCAGATAGTTTATGGACAGGAGAAAGATACTTTTACCTTACATGGGATATGGGGGACAAGGGTACTGCAACTGCTTTAACTGCAGCATCTATGGGTAAAGATGTGTGGGTTCGTTTAACTGATTCTAAACAGGGCTCTTTAGTTACTATCATGTTTATAGAAAACCCTGCACAGTAGTCTCTTGTATGCTAAAACGCCCATTCTTTTCACCTGAGTGGGCGTTTTTAACTGTTACCATCCGATAGATTTAAAAAAATCAATCCCAGCAACCTCGAATCAGGTTGATGATGTGTGACAAATCACTGTCAGACATTGAAGTCCCGGAAGGAAGGCAAAGACCGTAGTTGAATATTGTTTCAGCTACATTTCCGCCAATAATCTCATTATCTTGGTACAGTGGTTGGAGATGCATGGGTTTCCAGGTTGGCCGGGATTCAATATTATTTTTTTCCAGCACACGAATCACCATGTCCCTGTCAATCTCCGCCTTGGATGGGTCAATGGTAAGACAGGTAAGCCAGTGAGTTGAGCTGGCAAAATTCGATTCTGGCATAAACTTGATGCCGGGCAGGTCAGCCAAGGCATTATAATATTGTCGAAAAATGTTTTGTTTTTTTTGAACACGTTTTCCCAAAACACGTAACTGACCCCGCCCAATGGCGGCTAACACATTACTCATTCTGTAGTTATATCCAAGTTCTGAATGTTCATAATGAATTCCAGGATCTCGTGCCTGGCTTGCCCAATATTTGATTTTTGTAGTTAACATATCGTCATCGGAAACCACCATCCCGCCGCCAGAGGTGCTTATAATTTTATTGCCGTTGAAAGAAAAAATTCCAGCTTGCCCGAAAATTCCTGGTGCTTTTCCTTTATATGTTGCCCCTAATGCTTCTGCTGCATCCTCGATAAGGGCAATGTCATATCTGTCGCATAATTCTTTTATTGGATCGATATCTGCCGATTGACCATACAGGTGGACTAATACCAGAGCCTTGGGTATTTGATTCTTCCTGGCTCTTTTTTTTAAAAAAACAGCAAGAAGCTCAGGATCCATGTTCCAGGTTTTGTAATCTGAATCGATGAAAATTGGTTTTCCACCTAGGTACAGGATTGCATTTGCACTGGCAACAAAGGTCAGTGTTGAACAGATTACTTCATCTTCAGGTTGTACATCTACATAGCGAAGGACAAGGTGAAGCGCAGCTGTTCCAGAATTAACAGCTGCTGCATGCTGAGCACCGACTATCTGAGCAAACTCTTGCTCAAAGGCATCAATATGGGGGCCAACGGGTGCTATATAGTTTGAAGCAAAGGCATCACGGATAAGATCAAGTTCTTCTCCTCCCATGTGTGGAGGAGATAGAAAAATGCGTTTATTCATTCTTATCCTTCAATCGAACTTAATGGGGAGAAATTTTCTTTATAATTTTTGCAGGCACACCAACGGCAACACTATTGTCAGGAATATCGGAAGTTACGAAACTATGTGCCCCAATAATTGTATTCTTTCCTATAGTTACTCCAGGCATCACTGTAGAATGTGAGCCAATTTTACAATTCTTTTTTAAGATGACTTTGCCCTGCCTGTTGTCGATTGTTGATACGGAATAAATTGAGCAATGTGATCCCACTTGTACCCCTTCCTCAAAAATTACGCCAAACCGGGCATTAATATATGTAAAAGCACCAATATCTGTATTGGTGCCGAGTGTAAACCCTTCTAAGTTCTGGACCAACCAATGGTGTTTTGTAGGAAGGCCTTCCTTAATTTCAGGAAATTGCCAGTTTTCAAATCGTGTCTTAGGCATCTTGTTCTGTTCCCATAAACTTACTCATTGTTTCATGTTCATCAAAGTTGATATTTTTTTGCTGCACTGTTTTCCAGAGTGTAATAAACAGTATTTTGATATCCAGCCATAAAGACCAGTTATCCACATACCATACATCCAGTTTAAATTTTTCTTCCCAGGAAATTGCATTACGTCCATTTACTTGGGCCCAGCCCGTAATACCAGGCCGAACTTCATGTCTTCTGAACTGTTCAGGTGTGTATCTATCAAGATATTCCATAAGCAATGGACGTGGTCCTACCAGGCTCATATCACCCTTGAGAACATTAATAAGCTCAGGCAATTCATCCAGACTGGTGCTGCGGAGGAATAGGCCAAATGAGGGCAGTCTTTCTGTATCCGGCAACAATTCACCGTCCCTGTTTTTTTCATCAGTCATTGTTCTGAATTTGTAAAGACGAAAAGGCTTACCATGGAGTCCGGGACGGGTCTGGATGAAAAGAATCGGTGAGCCTAATTGAATACGCACCAGTAACGCCGTAAAAAAAATAACCGGAATAACGACAACAGCACCCAGCAGAATAAACAGGTAATCAAAAAAATATTTCGATAAAGGGTATTGCTTGACCATTTCTCATCTGATTTATTTATCTAAAATTTTCAATGGCCTGCAGTAGTTCAGTTTCTAGATCCATAGCAAGCTTGTCTCTGTTAAACTGCGTTTCAGCCAAGTGGCGGGCGGCTTGCCCCGCCTGGGTCAACTCTTTTTTGTCAAGAAGAAGACTTACCAGTTCACGGGCAGCCTGTTGAGTGTCGGTTGGTGACAGAACAATTCCTGCCCCTGATTTGTTTAACAGTTCCGCCTGCCAGCCTTGATAGTTTATAGCAATCGGTGTTGCTGAAGCAAGAGAATCAAAAAATTTGTTTGCTGAATTGCTCCACATTTCAGGTATATTTATAAAGAGGGATGACGTTATGTCTGCTGCGGAAAAAATGGCAGGCATGTTTTTTTTTGCAACAGGATTTAACATAAAAAATGACTTTCCTGATATACCAAGTTGATTAGCTATGTTCAGAATTTTCTGTCTTTCGATGCCATCACCCACTACCAGGAAACGAATTTCATGTGTTAATTTCCGAACATCTGCAGCCAGTTTTGCAAAGTATGTTACTCTGTTAATTTTGCCCAACGTTCCGGCATAAAGGACAAGAGGTCTGTCCTGCAGCCACTCCAGTTTTGCCCTGAATTTTTTTCCGGCAAGATACGATCCACTAAATAAATCCAGATCAGCACTGTTGGGTATAACTCTTACCTTCTCTGGTGGATAACCTTGATGAATAATTCCATCACTTATTCCTGGTGATAATGCAATGATACGTTCAGAATGACGGTAGGCAAATCGTTCCAACCATTTTGCAGCGGGTTTTACCGGACCTTTTAAGGCCCCGATGGCAATCGGGATTTCAGGCCACAGATCACGAATTTCAAAAACCATAGGGATCTGCTGGCGCTTGGCAGCATAAATGCCAGGGATGGCTATGGTCAAGGGGGTGCTGGTAGCAAAGACAACATCTGCAGGAATAGATGCAGCACGGAAGGACGCGCAAACGGCAAATTTTTTAAACGCACTGATACGTTGCGGATAAGACATCTTGTTGTCGTAAGGCAGGGGAAGCCAGTGTATTTTAATCCCCACTTCTTTAGTGACATGCCAGCCTTTTTTAAATCTGCCGCTCCGATCGGTTGTGACTATATCCACTTCATGTCCTGCTGTCACGAGACGCCGAGCCATTTCATAAGAGCGTGTACCGCCACTGTCTGTTGGTAGATTGAAATATTGATGAAGATATACGATGCGCATACGTGACGAAGTAATTGTTTTATCTTGAGGGAGTTAATTCATCGGCAAGCAATTGATTATAAAACTTGATTAATTTAATCTCCTCTAAATTCCAGTTGAACTTTTTTATGACGGTAAGTTTGCCCCGTTCCCCTAATTCATTAGCTTTTTCAGGATGTTGCAATAACCATTGTATAGCATTGGATATTTCAGCAGGGTCGGCGGGATTCACGCAGAGACCACATTTGTTTTTTTCTATAATATCTTTATATAAAGGAAAGTTTGAAGCAATAACCGGAAGACCCAACCCCATATATTCAAATATTTTAGTAGGGTACGATTCAACATAGTTCGGGTGATCTTGTAGTACAGCTAGTCCGACATGGCAACGTGCAAGAATGGCCAACCCTGTTTCAGGCTGTTGCCAGCCATAAAAACGAACACCCTGGAGATTCAGGGAGTCTACCAAAGATGTAACCTCATTTTGATGCTGTTTGCTGCTAAAAGGCCCAATACAGTCAAAGTGAACCATGTTGCCTCGTTGTGCTAGGCAGGATAAGGCTTCAAGAATGACTAAGCTTCCCCGTTGTTGAGCAATCCTTCCTATATAACCTATTGTAAAAGAGTTCCTCTTCTTGGAGGAAGCATATCTGTTAACTTCCTGAAATATAGAAGTATTAAGGATCGTCTCATGCTTAATTATCCATGGATAATGTTTTTGGTACGAATGTTCAGCAAAAATAACTGCACATTTTGAAAGGAAAATCCTTTCAATAAATGCAAAAAATCGTTTGGTTATTGATCGTAAGGGGCGTGGAATCCACGGTTTAGTCATAAGTGCCAAAGGCATATTTTCATGCATATCAAAAATTACATGCTTTCCTTTCAATCTGAACAATTGAACCAATGGCAATAATTCCGGGTCGTGTATATGATATAATTCCCCATTTTCTTTGAGGGCTTGTGCATAAATTTTGTTCGTTGTAAACAGAATACGCGACAGGCGCCTTGCAGGTATTGGTACGGATCGTAGTTGAACCCCGTTAACAGTTTCATCATGAGTATATGGAGCAATAAGAACAACTTTAAAGCCATTGTTTGCCAATGTAGAGCATTCTTTATATAAAATACGATTATCATAGGGATGGTGAACAGAAGTTAAGTGTACAACCTTAGTCATATCAGTAAAGAACTTCTTCTACAGTATATCTTGTTGTTTGGTGAAAATGTGTAGCTGCTGTTAATTGGGAATTTCTTGGAATTCCATATATCCAGCCAAAGAGCAACCAAGGCATTGTACCAATATACAGCTCATGGAAGAAAAAGTAGGTAAATGAAAAAGATACGTACCCGACAAGTGATAGAAGAGCAGCTAACGCCAATGGATAGTTATTGTCGTGTTGCTGACAGGTTTTCAGAATTCGATAAGCATGTTTTGCAATAAAAAAAAGAAGCAGGTACCGCAATAAAATTCCTGTTATGCCATAGTTAACTAACAGAAAGAACGGCTCCGATTCAGCTCCAAAACTAACGCCATATGTTCTTTGAGCCAAATTTCCAATACCGAAAAAAAATTCATACGTTCCTGTCAGTAATCCCATGCTCAGGAGGATTTGGTCCACCCTCGCTCCTCCATAGGTTGCGTACAGAGTATTAAAACGATAGATAATCGTATTCAACCTGCCTTGATCAAAATAGTGTAAGTAAAGCCAACCAATAATAGATAGTAGAAAAAATATTGATAAACACCTAAGAAAAAGATTGATACTCTTCCTGGATGCAAAGAAGGTGATGATGAAGAAGGAAATTATAACGAAAAGAAGTGCTAAAATTGACCCTCGGGAACCGGAAAACCAGATATTTAGTAGGGAAAAACACATTAAAAGAACAGATAAAAATAATAGCAATATGTTTCGATAACCATTTGTTTTTCTTAAAAATAAATACGATGTAGAAACGCAAAAAGCAAAAACTGAAAAAGCCCCCCAAGAGCTGCTAAAACCTGCGACACCAAAAATTCTTTTTGTTGAATGAGATCGTTCTATCAGAAGAGTGAGTTGAGCATCTGTTCTCGTATACAATGAAGCAAGGTAATGGCCAAGAGAAGTACTGTATATCTGTATGATTCCTACAAATTCAATTATTAGAAGAGAGGCTATTAGTATCTCTAAAAAAAACCTTGATCTTATTATCTGTCTGCGTGAGATATAATATGCAACTGTAAAATACAGCATTCTTTTTGCATATTGCCACATTTCAGTTGGGAAATAAAATTTATAAAAAATATCATAGTTATTGAGTATTCCAAAAACCATACCATGGAAAATTAACAAGAACCAAATAACAAATATAGAATCATAAAAAATAGTTCTGTGGTTATGTGATATAAAGAAAGTTATAATAAAATAAAATATTCCAACTGCAGAGATAAGATCTGTAATTTTAATATCTGTTTGATGAAATTTAATGACAGGAGAGAGATCAGATATGCAAAACAAAAAAATAACAATGGAGTAAGCAATCTGTTTTTTGGTTGTTAACATACTTCTTCTTCCGACACAGGTTATTATTTTTATAAATTATCAAAATAGAACAATTTCATATCCAGATGGAGGGAAATATAAATATCATCTATGTTCTCCAACCATCGTTTTAAAATGTGTCATGATACTGTCTGCAGTATATTCCCAACTAAATTGTTTAAGGATACGCTTTCTTGCATCACGTGCAATACGATAACGTAATTCGGGGGATTGATATAGCTTTTCGATAGCTTTTTTCCATATTTCAGGATCATCCTGCTTGATGATAAACCCGGTTTGTCTGTTAATTACCAGGTCTTCTGACGTGTCAAAATCGCCTATGATTACAGGTAAACCCGAGGATTGTGCTTCCAGTACAGCCATCGGCATGCCTTCAGCTTTAGAAGGAAAAACAAAGATTGAAGCTTTCCTATACAATTTTATCATTGCTCCACTGTTCATCATTCCTGGAAAAAAAACCTGATTGGAAATGTTCAAAGATTGGGCAAGATTCTTTAATTCAGATTTCAGTTCTCCATCTCCGGCAATAATTAATTGTGTTTCAGGCCTGTTCTCTGCAAAGATTGCAAATGCCTGGATCAATAAATGAAATCTTTTTCTGGGAATAAATCTGCCGGCAGTAAGAACAGTAAAAACCTGATCAGTGACAAAATGTTCATCTGGTTTGAAGAGCTGATAATCAACTCCATTTTTGCATTGTAAAACCGTATGGCTTTGAAAAGAAAAGTGTGTACAAAGTGTTTTTTGGGCTTTCTTTGAAAGCACAACGCAGGCAGGTAAATCCTTAGCTGCATATTTTTCAATAAATGGAATTGTATACCTCCAAAAACGCCAGGGAGTTTTATATTCCACCTGTGAGAGAGTATGAACGAAAGGTACACACTTCTCTTTATTTAAAAAAACAGCTTGAAATAAGGATTGTGGAAACAAAATATCATATGAATCCAGATCAATAAACAAACTGAGATATAGGTTGATAAAAATACCTCTCAGGGGAACACGAGGAACTGGAACACGAAATATACCCTTTTGGGGGTCGGTCGTTGTTTGGGGGGCATAGACATGGACAGTATGACCCTGTCTAACCCACACTTTCCTGAGTTCAAAGATGACACGACTGATTCCACCACGGAAACATGGTGGATTCCAATATCCTGCAAGAATAGCAATCCTCAAGGAACCAGAACCTGTTTCAACAGTACAGCATTCTGTAGAGACCGTGTCTGTAAATGGCGGCATGAATTTCGAATTGTCTCTGCTGTCTCATTTTTTTGTTCTTGAATAGAGAGGAAAGTTTGCCAGAGCTCATGGCTGTTTAATGATTTTAATTCATGGCAGTAGTTGTCAATATGAACTTGTCGAGCGAGCTCTACAGTTTTCTGTTCGTAAGCCAGTCCTATAACAGGTGTACCTGACAAAATAGAAAAAATCATAAAATGCATGCGCATTGCCAAAACCATGTTCGCACATTGTGATATAAGAGAGGGATAAGAGCGTGGATTGAAGGCATGACTGCACAAATAAATACGGTCCTTGGCATGGTTAGAGAGATTTTCAACCAATGAACGGGCAAATTCGGCGTCATCATAAGCATAACCTGGTCTACTTTGACAGGTAGAAACAAAACATAGACACCATGAGGATTCCGAGAGAACACGCTCAATAAAGGAGCACAATGCGGCCTTATACTTTTGTGTTAACGATTGACTGTTTTTTGCATCTGGAAACGCCCACTTTCGTAAACTTAGAAAAAGCAGAGGCGATGTCTGATTTTTATTTTTAAATTTAAGGATGTTAAAAATTTCTTTATGATCTGCTTCCGGCAACTTTTTGTCAGGCGTTGCATTCATTGAAAAAGCAGCATCAGCTGTGAAGGCACTCTCGGCTTTATCTATACCAAGCTCATACATTTGTTCC
>CAZVGY010000122.1:0-9639 GCA_964627015.1 uncultured Desulfobacteraceae bacterium | reverse complement strand
ATCCCCTTCAAGGGGTTATTGCAATTCCGGCCCCTTTGGGGTCGGATATTTAATTCTTAAGGCCTTGATTTTCACTCAGGAGTTATAGAAAGGGCTATCATTGTGTGAACCGTAAGCTTACGCGGATATCCCAGACGATAGGGACCTGCTGAGGGATTTTTTTCCTCAGCAGCCCCTAACATTCATCCTCAGGCACTAAGCTCGGTCCTTTTTATAATATCATCTTGGACCCCTCTTCCAAGATCCACGAAGAAGGCGCTGTAACCAGCTACCCTTACTATCAGGTCTTGATGGTTCTGGGGGTGCTCTTGCGCATCAAGCAGTGTTTCCTTGTCAACGACGTTGAACTGCACGTGCCAGTTGTTACCTTGGCTCCAGGTTTTTAAATACGCCTTGGCAGCATCCGCATTCCCAGTCAGCATGGCGGGATGAAATTTGGCATTTAGGAGCTGATCCCAGCCGCTGTCCAAGACATCTATTTTTCGGACGGAATTAAGCACGGCTGTCGGTCCTCTAGTGTCTGATCCAGCTGTGGGAGAGGCTGTTGCATCCGCTCCAGGGTCAAGGAACTTTCTGCCGTCAGGCGATGCCCATGCTATCATAGTAACTGCATAATATCCGGATGCAATACTTGAGCCGAGTGTAAACATTCCCCCGTGATTTCCCTTTTGTTTCATGAAAGCCTTGTTTGATTCTACATGGACCCATTTCATAAATTTATCCACATAATCATCGTCGTTACCATATTTAGGTACCCTGAGCGCCTGCTGACGGAGATCCTCATAACCTTCCCAGTTTTGTTTCAATGCCGTGAGGAGTTCTTCCATGGAAACGACCTGATCATCGAAAACAAGTTTTTCAATAACTGCCATAGAGTTTGCTATATTAGTCATTCCTCCTACGAGAAGAGCCAGACCTTCCTGGTAGAAGTTCTCCGAGCAGTCTTGGCCTTTTTCAATGCCACCATCAACAAGGCCTGAGCTGAAGGGACGTTTTAAATTTTGAGCGTAAATCGCGTCACTTAGATTGGTAAGTGTGGCAATCTTTTCGGCGGCATATTCTACCTGTTTAATATAAGCCCTTTTTACGTCCTCAATAGATTCGAAAGTAAGGGGGTCCGGGGTGGGATAGCCTATCTGCATATCTCCTCCGATTCCGCCCATGCTCTTTCCTTGGTTAAGCGCGAACTCCAGGAGTTTTAGGAGATTGGCACCTCCGACATTAGGCCAGTGAGCGTGCCAGTTTTTACCAGGCATTCCGACCTTTACACAGCCTGTCGGAGTATAGTTCCATGATTCATCACTCGGTATTGCGTACCATTTTTCAAGAAATGGCATGATGGCATTATCGTTGAACATTGCTGGCATGCCATGCCCTTCAGCGATAAGTTCAAGGGCCTTGTTGATCAGATCTTCGGGGATGTTGTCATGATACCTTAAGCAAAGTGAAGGATCTTTGGCACCTGTATTTAAGGTTGCTTGGATCATAAGGTAGGATAGTTCATTGGTAGCATCGCTCCCGTCAGCTTTAATTCCTCCCAAGGTGGCATTTTGCCAGGCTAAGGCCCCTGATTGGGAACCGGATATTTCTGGAGGGGCAATTTCACCTACGTCCTCTATTTTTAACCACAGGCATTCAAATAATTCCAAAACTTCTTCGTCTGTAATATTTCCTTCGTGTAGGTCTTTTTGGTAATAGGGATATAGTATTTGGTCAAGGCGGTATCCGGCGCCGTGGGACATGCACTCCAGTCTCTGGAGCAGATGGATAAAATAGATGAACTGGACTGCCTCATAGAAAGTTTCAGGGGCTGCCCTAGAAACCCTGTCACATACCTCAGACATTTTCAGGAGTTCCTGTTTCCGCTTTTTGTCTTTTGCTTGCCTGGCCAGTTCGCTCGCTAGTGTGGCATACCTCCTCATCCAGGCTATCGATGCTTCTATTGACATTATATTTGCTTCAAAGAAGGTCTTTTTCCGTATATATTCACCCGCAGACATATTATCGGGTATCCGAGCGTTGAGTTCGGCCAATTTTCCCCTGGATTCTTCCAGAAGCCCGTTCATACCAATTTTCAACAGCTTATCCCAGTCGGGGTTGGGCCTGTCCATTCCTTTTCGTACGAATGAAGAAAACACGCCGCTCTTGGTGATTTCGCTCCAGACATCCAGATCCTCCGGAAGAAGATTCTTCCA
Source organism: uncultured Desulfobacteraceae bacterium (assembly GCA_964627015.1). GTDB lineage: Bacteria > Desulfobacterota > DSM-4660 > Desulfatiglandales > Desulfatiglandaceae > CAZVGY01. The sequence continues at coordinate 7,444 of CAZVGY010000122.1, read as the reverse complement.
CCTGTCACCCATTGTTTTTCCATCCCAATAGGCAAAATCTTCGTACACTCTTTTCATGTCAGCTTCAGAAAAAATATCCTTATAAACTGTATTCAGATTGGCCTTTATCCAGTCATGGGACATCTCAACATAAAGCGGAAGTTTGGAAGTATGGCTGGTTTCGTTGCCCGCTATCAACTGATATGGGTCAATATAGATTGTCATGTTTTCTAGGAGATGCTTGAATGCCTTTGCATTTTTTATTATTGCAGGATCGGCTTCATTATTTTTATAGCTTTGAGTAATCAGATGAAGGCGCTCGGTGCAGACTTTTACTTCAGGTGGGTACTTGGTGTAAAATTGGTTTTCATCAGGGTTGTATATTTGTCTCTGAGATTTCATCGTCACGTGTTGCCTAATTTTTTCAGCCCTTGGTGAAAGTTTCATTTTGTTACCTCCTTCTATGCGGTTGTACGGTTCCAATTTTCATGGAGCTTTCGGACGGCCGCCGAATTTCCAGGCGACAGACCGTGATTTATTTTTATGATTCCGCAACGTTTTGGGGCTTTAATCAAATTTAGAGAAAACGATTTTCCTCTTACCCCACAGAGAAAGACATGAAATTTTATGTATGTAATAAGAGAGTTTGTTTAGGGGTTTCATAAGGACTCTCGTTTGTTTCAAAGATAATTTTTTTGACAAGGTATTTTGATTGGGAATAATATTTCCCTTTTACTAAGCTGATTATGGTTAAGAGCTGTTTTATTTCTCTATTCTAAGTTTTTTAGCGGGCTTCGAGGGCAATGAAATAGTTGCTCTTCCTCCATTGGACAAGAGGTCTCCATTCCAGTTTTCGATCCAGATTTTCAGATCGACCAGGTTTTCCCTGTTTTTGATATATTTTTTTCTACTTTTCCTTTTATCCAGGAGGTATCACCGATAAAATTGAATCCTGTCCATTTAATCTTGAATTTTTTTAGAAAACCTTCATCCCCCATCCAATTGGTAATAAAATGACCGACCCAACATCCTCTTTGCAGGCCGAAATCAAATGCCTTGGGCAGGCCTATATCTTTCTGAGCCGCCTCATTGATGACATGTATCTCACAGATTCTCTCTCCGCTGCCATTATCGGACCAGTAAACTGCCTCCGGGAGCACTTTCAGCATGGCTTCCCTGCAACCAAAACCCTGGTCATTCCAACCGACTCCTACATAGAAAGCAACCATATCGGTATGAGTCAAAGGGCCTTTGACCATAGGTTTCAATTCATCCCCTTCTCTTATGTCTTCCCAGTAACGTGGATTAGCTCCTCGGATTTCCTCGGCCTTATATGTTCGTCTGATTTCTTCTGACTCCTCATCTGTATAAATATGCACGGGTGCCTGAGATTTGGCTGATCTGAGGTCTTCCGTATACATGGCTTCCACATCGCACACGGCCACGACACCTTGTTTGTTCATATAAGTGATTCTATCTATCTGTTGGACATATCGGGTTTTTTGTCCTTCACTAAGGTCGTTTATTTCTATGGGACTGATTAGCGATACTGAAATTTCATCGTTTAGTCTTATTGGCTGGAACCATTCCCATGAATGGCCGGACACGGGCATAAAAAAAGGAATAGCAGGTTCGCCTCTTCTTCGTAAATGAGATTCATATTTTCCTTGTGCGGGGTATATCGCATTCAGGAAAAATGGCGGCGCTATAATCCCACCGTACTTGGTGTTTGTTGCATATGAAGCGTCGCGAAACAGCGGATTAATGTACCCTACACTATTGCAGAAATGTCTGATGGCATCCTTACTCGCTGCTTCGTTTGTCCGTCCAAGGAATTCTGCGTGGTTGATGGTAGGGTAATAAAGCGTTCCCATCCGGTCTCTGAGGCGGGCTATGGCCGAACTAAAGGGGTCTAGATGCATCGGGCTTGTGCTATTTGTTTTCATTTTATCCCCATAGGTGATCATCTATAAAATTCTGACTGAAAGTCGATATAAGAAAAAACATAGTAAAATAAGATAAAATAGATTAAAATATTCCATAAAAAATTCTGATCGTCAGTCGGAATGTGAATACTATGTATAAAAGGTATTTGTCAAGCATTTAAATAAAAATGTTACTGGTCTTCTAAACGCTTTAATGAAAGGATTAGAAGCGCCACCTGGATCACTTTTTAAATTTTGCCAGTTGGATAGAAAGTAGAAGGTTCTGAGAGGGCGGTTATAGAGCTAAATAGGACTGACAGGAGGGGAAGGGAAATTCCTTGAGCGCGCCTAGAGATACCAGAGACTCTATGAGGACACACAAAGGCAGTCCGACCACGTTGGTGTACGATCCTGAGATTCGTTCAATCATAAAAGATCCAATGCCCTGGATCGCGTAGCTACCTGCCTTACCGAATGGTTCGTCTGTGAGGATATAGGAATTTATTTCCTTTCGACTGAGTTTTTTGACCTTTACTAATGTGGTAACCGCTTGAGAAAAAGCTATATTGCCGGCGGGATTTAATATAGACAATCCTGTAATGACCCTGTGCTCTTTGCCGCTTAAAAGGGAAAGCATACCGTAAGCCTGGTCCCTGTCTTTTGGTTTTCCTAATGTGATACCATCGATAGCTACTATTGTATCCGCTCCCAGAGTCCAAAAACTTCCTTTATTTGAGTAGACTTGTAGCGCCTTTTCCTCTGAAAGTTTTCTGGCTGTCTGCTCGGGATTTTTACCAGTATCATTTTCCGGGATATTACTCGTGATTGAACAGAAAGGAAGGCGCAGCTGCCTCAATAAGCTTTTTCTTCGAGGAGAACCAGAGGCCAGAACGAGAGGATATTTTGTGTCTATAGGTTTGAAGTTCATTACATTATCAGATTCCAAATAAGGTCTTGGCATTTTCAGTGGTGGCCAATGCTATTTTTTCAAAATCGGTTTTCCTGAGTCGGGCGATTTCCTCGGCAGTATAAGTTACGAAAACCGGCTCATTTCTTTTACCTCTTTTAGGAACAGGTGCCAGGAACGGTGCATCGGTCTCGATCAGCAGATATTCCAGCGGAACTCCTGCTGCGACCTCTTTCACCTGTGTTGCTTTTTTATATGTAACAGTGCCTGGAATTGAGATATAGTAACCCAGGTTTATGAATTCAAGAGCCAGGTCGATATCTCCTGAGAAGCAGTGTATGACCCCTTTATTTTCGCCCTTTCCCATTTGCTTGAGTATGGCCAGAACATCGTTATGTGCTTCGCGGTCGTGGATGATCACAGGCAGACCCAGTTCATTTGCTATTTCCAGTTGCCTCCTAAAGGCCTTTAACTGGGCATCATTTGAAGAATAGCCACGGTAATAGTCGAGACCGATTTCTCCCCATGCCACAACCTCGACATTAGAAGCCGCACTTGCCAGCCTATCGAGACTACTGTCTTCGCAATTTTCGGCAAGATGCGGGTGAAACCCAACCGATGCAAAAACAGGAGTATAACTTCTTGCAATCTCCAATGCAGCTAGAGAGCTGTCCAGATCTATTCCTACTGTTATTATATTACTAAGACCGCCGCCGAACGATCTTTCCAGGACCTCTGGGAGATCCTTTTTAAATTCCTCCAAGTCAAGATGAGCATGACTATCTATTAACATTACACCTCCAACATTATTAATCATTTAAAAAGAGTGGAAAAAAGGGCAGTATCTCTTGACGATAGGTTATAATTTAAACGGTTTGGTTTCGCAAATAATTATGTTGCATATTCTGGCAAATAGCCTAAAATTAAAGAGTATGTGTTTTTTAAGTATTGCCATTTGGATTTGAGCTGAAAACGCATTCTAAGGCCTTGCATATTTAAGATATTTTTTTTAAAGGCGAGGCTCTCATCTCTCCGCAGTACTGTAAACTGTTTTGGCCCAATAGTTTTTATTTCTGCTTCAGGTTGAGGGCAGGGCGATAGGAAATTCAAGGGCTTGGGGTTTGGTTTTTTATGGGTGTGTTACCAAAAAAAGCGGAAAATAACGGGACTAGCGGCAAATCACTGGAAGAGCAGCTCGAATATCAGAAAAAGCTGAACGCTATTACAAATAAAATACATTCAGCTAATGATATCAATGACATATTGCTGAATCTCCAGGGTGATATTTTGAGCCTGTTCGACGCCGACAGGATAACAGTCTACGTAGTTGACGGGATAAAAAAGCAGATAGTATCCAGATTCAAGGCTGGGGATGAGGTCAACGAGATCCGTGTTCCTATTAATAACATGAGTATTTCCGGACATTGCGCCGCTACTGGAAATACAATTAGGGTCTCTGATGTATACAATGAAGACGAACTGAAAGCTATCAATCCCCAACTGCGTTTTGACAAGAGCTGGGATCAGAAGACCGGCTATAAGACTACACAGGTCCTTGTAGCCCCCATAACATATAACAAGTATCTCTTGGGGGTAATACAGCTTATAAACAAGGTGGCTGGAACCCACTTTACAGAAGAAGATCTGTCCTCTGTGCAGGATATCGCAAAGGTTCTGGGTACCGCCTTTTTTAAAAACCAGAAGGCTACTCAAAAGACTAAACCTACCAGGTTTGATTTTCTTATAGAGAATAACATCATCAGTAAGGGTGATCTCACCGAGGCGATGAGCCGGGCGAGAAAGCTGCAGAAGGGAGTGGAAGAGGTCCTTATGACCGATTTCCATGTCTCTAAGGATGATATAGGCAAGTCTCTAGCGACTTTTTACAACACCCGGTTCATCCCTTTTAACGACAAGATGGTTATACCAGGCCAGCTGCTCAAGGGCCTCAGAGTGAACTACCTGAAAACCAATGTATTTGTTCCGGTGGGTCAGTCCGGGGATAGGGTTGTCATTGCAATGGAAAATCCCAACTACCTTCCGTTAAGGGATGCGATTAAGAGGATTTTACCTTCTGCCAAGGATTTTGAGTATTGCGTATCTTTGAAGTCCGAAATTTTTGAGATGATAAACCTGTTCTTCGATGTGAAGAGAACAGAAATGATGACCGATTCAGAGAGCATCGAAGACATACTTGGCCAACTCGATTCAGGATCTGATGAAATGGAAGAAGATTTTGATGGCATGGCCGAGGATGACAGCGCTATTGTACAGCTCGTAAACAAGATGATTATTGACTCTTATAACCGGGGCGCTTCGGATATTCATATAGAGCCCAGGCCGGGGAAGGCCAATGCACTGATTAGGATCAGGGTTGACGGTGCCTGCCAGGTATATCAAACCATCCCTCATACATATAAGAAGGCTATTGTGTCGCGGCTCAAGATTATGTCAGATCTGGATATCTCAGAAAGAAGGCTTCCCCAGGACGGAAAAATCAAGTTCAAGAAGTACGCGCCCCTGGATATCGAACTTCGTGTCGCCACCATACCGACGGCAGGCCAGAATGAGGATGTGGTAATGCGTATCCTGGCGGCTGGAGAGCCGATTCCCCTGGACAAAATGGGCATGGACAAGAGGAACTACACTGTTTTTACAGATATGATTACCAAGCCTTACGGTATTGTCCTGGTTGTGGGGCCTACGGGAAGTGGTAAGACTACCACCCTGCATGCAGCCTTAGGCTATATTAATAAGCCGGAAACAAAGATATGGACTGCTGAGGACCCGGTGGAGATAACTCAGGAAGGGTTGCGCCAGGTACAGGTCCTTCCGAAGATTGGGTTCACTTTCGCAACGGCTATGAGGGCGTTTCTAAGAGCTGACCCGGATGTGATTATGGTAGGCGAGATGCGTGACTATGAGACCGTAGCCACTGGAATAGAAGCGTCTTTAACCGGTCACCTTGTCTTCAGCACTTTACATACGAACAGCGCACCAGAGACCATCACGCGTTTACTGGACATGGGCATGGACCCGTTCAATTTTGCTGATGCTTTACTTGGAGTCCTGGCGCAAAGACTGGTTAGGACTCTATGTAAGGATTGTAAGGAAAAATATCACCCCGACCGTGAGGAATTCGACACTCTTGTGAGGAGTTATGACGGTAATTTTGACGCACTTGGTTTTGAGTACAATGATGATTTCTTTCTGTACAGACCCAAGGGTTGTCCAAAGTGTAGTAATACCGGGTACAGAGGCCGGGCAGGCCTGCATGAAATTCTGGAAGGTACAGACGAGATAAAATCGCTGATACAGGGCAGGGCCAAGATGGAGGATTTGAGAGGTCAAGCTGTAAAAGATGGGATGACTACACTCATGCAGGACGGTATAAGAAAGGTTTGCCTCGGTCAGACCGATCTCTTACAGGTCAGGAGGGTCTGCATAAAGTAGTAAAAATACGCCCAGTATAAAATACCCTGCCGGCCTGCGCCCTATGGATAAATTCCCGGGTGCAAGAGGCCTGTAGTTTCATCCATCCCGAATAAAATATTCATATTTTGAACAGCACTCCCAGCCTGACCTTTTACCAGGTTGTCGATGAGGCTTACCACGATGAGCCTACCTGTCCTTTCGTCTATATTAAGAGAGATATTACAGAAATTGCTTCCTCGAACATTAACACTCATCTGAGGTTTATCAGGCCCAAACACCCTCACGAAAGGTTCCTTTTCATAAAAAGACCTGTAGGCTTCTTTAACAGTCTTAAAGTCAACGCCTTCATCCAGCTTTGCGTATATAGTCGTCAGTATTCCCCGGCATAGTGGTATCACGTGAGGCGTAAAGGTTATTTTTATTTCCTGGCCGGCAATGAGTCCCAGTTCTCTTTCCACCTCATACACGTGCTGGTGGCCGGAGATTTTGTATGCATTCATTGTCTCGTAGCGGGCCGGATAATGGAAGGTGGGGCTCGGGTTCTTGCCGGCTCCGGAAACGCCGGTTTTTGCATCGCATATTATAGAGCCGGGATCAATCGTCTTTGATTTCAGGGCGGGACACAGTCCGAGTATGGCGCTCACAGCAAAACAGCCCGGGTTACCTACCAGGTCAGAACCGGATATTTCATTGCGATGAAGTTCTGCAAGACCATAGACGGATTTGGGGAGCAGCTCGGGAGAGGCATGCTCCTGCAATCGTCCTATCCTGGAAGCATATCCCTTGTAGGTTTCCAGGTCATTGAATCGGAAGTCGCCACTGTAATCTATTACTCTCACACCTTTTTTAAGCCAAGCCGGGGCTAGTGCCTGGCCGACTCCATCTGGTGTGGAAAAAAAGACAACCTGGAGATCATCCGGACAGTTAGGGTCATCCGGTGACATGAGCGGCAGATCACAGAAGCCCGTGAGATGTGGATAAAGATCGCTGATAGGCTTTCCAATATCCAGCTTATCAATAAGGACTTTAATTTCAGCAAACGGGTGACTCTGGAGAAGTTCTATTGCACCACAGCCCCCGTACCCTCCGGCTCCGATAATGCCTACCTTTATTTTATTCATTAACTAACCTTCCTTATTAAAGATAGGGTCTTGACTAGAACAGGACTTAAATTTTAGTCTAAGTTCTCGTCATGACA
>CAZVGY010000121.1:0-9731 GCA_964627015.1 uncultured Desulfobacteraceae bacterium | reverse complement strand
ATCCCCTTCAAGGGGTTATTGCAATTCCGGCCCCTTTGGGGTCGGATATTTAAATTATTCCTCAAGCTTCAGCGGCAGAATGCGGAAATAGCCACCCGCGACTGTCCAATAAAAAGGGTTCTAAGAGATGGTTTACTGTGAGTGTTCCTGTAAGGATGAAGTCTCCGGCAGATTGATTTCTGCCCCTTTTTTTAATAGTCCCCGCAGGTCTTCTATCATCAGGTATAGAGAAGGTACCAGCAGCAGGGTGATAAAGGTGGCAAACATGACTCCAAAACCCAGGGAGATGGCCATTGGAATCAAGTACCTGGCCTGGCGGGAGGTTTCGAACATAAGTGGCATCAACCCACCGAATGTAGTGAGAGAAGTGAGAAGGATAGGACGAAACCGGCGGATTCCCGCCGAGATCAGGGCGGCTTTTGAAGAAAGTCCCTGTCTGCGCTCACGGTTTGTAAAGTCTATCAGCACCAGGGAGTCATTTACCGCCACTCCTGCCAGGGCTACCATCCCGAAGAGGCTCATGGTGCTAAGGCCGTAACCCATGATAATGTGGCCCAGTACCGCTCCGATAATGCCGAAAGGGATGCTGGTCATGACTATGGCCGGCTGGGAGTAACTCCTGAAAGGGATAGCCAGGAGTGCATATATAACAAGCATGGCCAGCAAAAGACCCATGGCGAGGCTTTGCATGCTCTCTTTCATGTCTGCCTGCCTGCCTTCAAAACCATAACTCAGACCGGAATATTGTTCCACAAGATTGGGCAGGGCGTCGGATTTCAGGGAGGCAAGAACGCGACCCGCCTGGCTGGGAGGATCAATGTCCGCTGTAACCGTAACGACCCGGCGTCCGGCCCTGCGATCGATATTGGTGTATGCTCGACCACGTTTCACGTCCACCACATCCCTGAGCGGCACTTCTTTTCCTGATGGCGTGTGTAGAATCAGTTCCTCCAGGTTGTATTCCGAAACCCGTTCATTTTCGGGGAGCCTTACCATGACCGTGACTTCATTTCGGTCTCTTTGCTGGCGAAGTACCCGGGCTCCGTAAAAAGCGTGACGAACCTGGTTGGCTACCTCCTGGGCTGTGAGTCCGAGGGCTCTGCCTTCTGAACGGACAGTAAAATCTATCTGCTGCTTACCGGGGTGAAATCCGTCGTCTATATCCTTTACATTTGGAAAATAGGAAAGGTCGCCAGCAAGATCAGCGCTGGCAGCTTCCAGCACCTCGAGGTTACGGTGGCTGAGTTCTACGGTAAGAGCAGCACCTGATCCGGGACCTCCGACATCTGATCTGAAAACGATTGATTCAAGGCCGGACAGTTCCCCGACCCTTTCACGCCATACCTTTACAAACTCGGCTGTCTGCATGGGCCGTTTTTCAGGTGCTGTCAGGAATACCCGGACCATGGTGATATGCCCTCCTGAAGAGCTGTTTGAAGATGCACCGATCTCCGCGTAGATCCCTTCAGCCAGGGTTTTCCCCCCATTTTCCTGTATAATTTCCTGGGCCGCCTTTACCAGTCTGTCCTGAACAGCCTCTGTTTTTTCAACTGCAGAGCCATATGGTAAGACTGCAGTTGCCTGTGCAAAGTCCGATTCGATCCTCTCAAACAGGGTCATCCCCATTCGTCCACTTAAGACAAAAGCAGAAGTAAGCATAAGAATGACGACAGCTATTGAAATTGCTATATACCGATTATTAAGCGCGAGCCTGAGAATCGGGCCATAAACGGTTTCGATCTTATGGATAAACCAGGCGCTGAATTTTTCCTGCACACTTGTAAACAATGCCATGGGGCCACGCTTTTCTCTCTGTTTCTGGTGCCCCAGATGCGCCGGCAGGATAAAAAGGCTTTCTACCAGCGAAATTAGCAAGACGGTAATGACTACAAGTGGAATAGAGCTGAAAATTTTTCCCACAATTCCAGGCACGAAATACAGGGGAGCAAATGTGGCGATGTTAGTGAGAATGCTGAAAGTAACGGGCTGTGCCACTTCTCGAGTGCCGACCACGGCTGCCCTTGAGAAAGGGTACCCCATACTTCGATATTTATATATGTTTTCACCAACAACAATAGCATCGTCCACCACGATTCCCAGGGCCACAATGAAGGCAAACATAGACATCATGTTGATGCTGATACCCAGGGAAGGCAAAAATAACAGCGCCCCTAAAAAGGATACAGGTATCCCCATGGTAACCCAGAAGGCCAGGCGCGGTTCCAGGAAGATTCCGAGTAACACGAATACCAGGATCAGGCCCAGGTAACCGTTTCCCGTGAGAAGTTCCAGTCTCTGCCGGTACATTTCCGATCGGTCTTTCAAGGTGGCTACTTCAAGGCCCGGGGGGAGAGTGTCGCGCAGCTTCTCGACGCACTCCTGAACTGTCTGGGCAACGGCAACCGGGGTTTGGTCTCCGACCCGGTAAACGTCAACCATGACGGCCCTTTTGCCGTTGTAAGTGGCATAGTTGTCAGTATCCTCAAACCCGTCAATAATGGTGCCGATATCTTCAAGCTTAAGGGGCGTCCCTTCATCACTGGTAATAATGGGGATCCGGGCGAACTCCCTTCCATAATCCTTTCGTTCCTTCATTCGCACCAGGACTTCGCCCCCCTGTGTCTTGATGCCCCCTCCAGGTAACTCAACCGAGGCCAGGGCCACCCTTTTTGCCACTTCTTCAATAGTAAGGTTATAGGCCCTCAGATTGGCTTGTGGTATTTCTATACTTATTTCAAGATCTCTTACACCGGAGAGTTCCACCTGGGTGATATCAGGATATTGTAACAGGCGGTCTCTGATGTCCTCAGCGGCCGCTCGTAGTACTGTTTCGTCAAAATCTCCATAGAGGACGAGGGAAATTACCTCTCTCCTGTGGGTAGCAATAGAAATCTCAGGATCTTCTGCTTCCTGAGGAAAAGAGGTTATGCGGTCTACCTCGCTTTGTATATCCTGCGCCAGCTTTTGAAGCTCCCCGCCGACAAGCATTTCGATGGTAACAACCCCTACTCCCTCACGGGCGGTTGAGGTTACCTCCTTTACGTTGTCAAGCCCCTGAACGGCCTCTTCCACAGCCAGGATGATGCCCTGTTCCACCTCTTCCGGACTGGCGCCGGGATAAGAGATGGTCACTACAACCATATCCAGTGTAAAATCTGGAAATAACTCTTTTTTTATTTTCATGGCCCATATGAGGCCGCCCAGAAGCAGGACCAGCATTAGCAGATTGGCCGCCACGGAATGCCCTGCCATCCAGGCTATAGGGCCTTTTGAATCAACCCTGTCACCACCGTCTTGCATTAATGTCAGCTCCTGCTTTTTTGAGAAAACTTTTGTGGAGAGAAAGCCTTTCCGTCGTCGTCAGACAGCCGTATGCTCATTCCTTCCACCGGTGATTGAAGATCAGAAATGATCAGTCTTTCCCCCGGATTGAGACCGTCGCGGACCAAGACAGTTTCTATGTCCCTCCATATAGTGGTTACTTCCCTTATATGGAGTTTCCCATCTTGTGCTGCTACCCAGATCTTTGAATTGTCCCTGAGAGCGGTCCGTGGAATACGGTATACGTTTTCTATCTCAGGGCCCTGGATCTCAACCCGAATATAGTCTCCAATGAGCATCGGTGAGCATCGGATATTTTCTTCCTTGAGGCAGAGCGGATCACTGACTGATACCAGCAGTCTGGCCATGCGCCCTTCAGTTTCCAGGTCAGAAAGTATTTTGATCACGGTACCTGTCCTGGCACAAGCTGAACTCTGGCTGTTACTGCATAACAGGCGGACCCTGGAGCCCCGGGTTCCTTTTTTTAAGGGAATATTTATCCATCTGAGACGATCAAGGGGTACAGCCACACGGATCCAGTAAGAATCCGTGCAGACCAGATCGGCTAGCTGCTCCTGGGCAGACACCTGGGAACCGACCTCCACATTTTTTTCTCTGACAATTGCATTAAAGGGCGCAACAATTGTTGCCCTGGAAAGATCCAGTAAAGCCCTGCTAAGCTCGGCCTGAGCCGCTGCCAGGTCTGCTTTTGCTTTCTCCAGGTGTGGTTTTCTAAGGGCCAGGTCCGCGTCCTCCTCGTCCACAGACCTGCCCTGGTTCAACAGCTTCCATTCACGTTCGGCTACTTCCTGCTGTCCAAGCTCCAGTTCAAGCTGGTATTGAGCGTGAACCACCTGGCTCTTTTTTTGCGTTACGGCCAGTTCATAATCCTCGGGATCCAGTTGCAACACCATGGCTCCTTTTTTAATGAGCCCTCCCTCTATGAATTCCGGGTGCGTTTCTATTACTTCGCCGGATACCCTTGATTTGAGTAAAACCTGCCTGGAAGGGATCACCGTGCCCATGGCCCGGATAACTACTGTTTCGAGGGATGGGAAAACCTTTTCAACCTGGACCAGAGGAACTTTTTTACTGGGAGGCTTTTTGCCGGCTTTTGGTGAGGTTTTGAATATGTATAATGCACCCGTAATGCCTGCGAACAGAATCACGAGACAAATAAGTCCCCTCACAAAAATTTTAAACCCGCGGCGGGTGGTTTTATCCACAGCCCTGTTTTCTTCTCTATTGTTGGAAATATTATCCATCATAACTATTTTAACCTAATTATTTTGCTTCGTATGTATTCAGGCCTGTAGCGGGCGCCAGGTTTTTTGTCCATGTCCCTCCCAGTGCCCTGTAAAGCCTTATGCGTTGAATAAAACGCTCTGTCTTACGTTCAATCATGTCCTGTTCCAGTTGCTGGAGTGTTAAGAGCTGGGTAAGCACGGCCAGATAGCTGTCGATACCTTTTAGATAGCGCTCTCGGGCCTCTTCCAGGGCCCTTCGTGCCGCTGTTGTTTCTCTTTCAAGAGCCTTTATATGTATTGCAAGGTTTTTTTCTCCGACCAGGGCATTTTCAACCTCCTTGATCGCGGTATAGACTGTCTTCCTGTAAGCGGCGAGAACTTCATCAACAATCGCCCTGGTGCGATCCACCTCTGCCTCCCTTCTGTCGCCGTCAAACAGGGGTGCGGTAAGGTTGGCGGCCAGACTTAGCAACCAGTTGTCAAAAAGCAGGTCCATCTTGCCGGCACCGAATGCCCCTGATGCGTTCAGGCTGATAGCAGGTAGACGGTCTGCCTGGGCCGCCGAAACCTGCCAGCCAGCGGCCTGGAGGCGCTTCCTGGCCGCCCGAATGTCCGGGCGGGCGGAGAGGAGATTTGCCGGCAGTCCTGTTCCCGGGATGCCGGGAAGATCCGGAATAGTCTCGCGATTAATTTGTAATACAGTCCCTGGCGGCTTCCCGATAAGTAGTGCCAGCTCGTATAAAAATGCCTGTTCCTGTGATTCTACAAGGGGTATCTGTGCCCTGACCTTTTCAACAACCTGGGTCTGCTGGTATACGGCCAGAGCTGAGGCCATTGAATTCCGATACCTCAGTTCTACAAGTTCCAGGTAGGTCAGGCTGGTCTTAAGCTGTTTTTCAAGGAGGATCTTTTGCATTTTCTTGGAGATTATATTTGCCCAGTGTTCCGTGACCTCGGCCGCCAGAGTCATGGCCGCAGTGCTCAGGTCCTCCCTTGTGGCCTCAAATTCCAGACTTGCTGACTGCTCACCGGCTCGAACTCTTCCCCATAGATCAAGTTCATAGCTGCTGGCCAGGGCAAGGGAATAGTTACTGGCAGTTTTTGAATCTGCTGCCCTGCCTGTATCGGTCCTCTGTCGCGCCCTGGAACCATCCGCAGAAAAAGTTAAAGATGGATAGAGATTTGCTCCCGCTATTACTGCTGATGCTCTGGCCTGTTTCAAACGGGCCCAGGCCTGTTTTAGTGTGAAATTGCCAGAAAAGGCTTCATCTATAAGAGAGTTCAGTTCCGGTTCATTGAGCTCCTTCCAGAAACATTGTCTGCTCGGGGAGTTGTCCGAGTGCTGGGAAAATGTGCCCGGAATTTTTCCTTCTGGAGAATTCAGGGGTGCAGGTTGATAGATGGAGCAGGAGCAGGCGCAGCCAAATATGACCCCTATAATTAGAAGAAGCGGTTTATTTTTAAAATTTATTTTCATTGGTGTCTTTTCACACATAATTAAATATATCGCAAGTCCCTGTAAATATAAAATTAATGAAATTTGTGATTAATTGATCCAGCCCGTTCACAAGGCTGGCGCCTGTTCATGTTCCTATGGCAGATGCGCCCGCTGTTTTATCTTCCAAACCGCCTTCCTTTTTATGAAAGTCGCGCGCATTTTTACAATGGTTACAATAAAATTACCATCCCTGATCGAACCAGGAGGAAATAGGCCAGGTCCCTTAAAGAAACAGAGGCTCTCTGATGCTCACTTCAACAACCCTTTATAGAGGCCATCTTTTTGTAACTTTTTCATGCAGAGCTACGACTGTAATCGTAAAGACAGAAGGTTTCAAAAATACAATTAAACCAAAAAAGGAGAAAAAAATATGAGATTTAGAAATATGTTCATTGTTGTGACGGCGATTTTTATGTTGTTTGTGTCTGCTTTTGCAGCTGAGGCCCGATGCAGAGGCCCCTATTTCAACGATAAGGGGATGGGACCGGATATGCGCGGCTTTAGGGTGTTGCTTGAACTTAAGCTTACAGATTCTCAAAGGATGCAAATTATGAACATCCTTGATAAATACTGGAAAGATAGAAAGGAGGTTGGATGTCCTGTTGCTGAAAACAGGAGGGAACTGAGGAGACTATTGGAAGAGGAGCAGTTTAACGAAGAAAGAGTACGTAAGGGATTCCGAAAGGCTTACGAGGAGAGGAGGGGTTACCAGTTCAGGGAGGACATGTTTGTCGCAAAGGCTAAATTGATGGCCCAGATCAAGAAGGTTCTCACTCCGGAACAGCAGGAGATATTAAAGAAGCTGGGGCCTCGGCAGGTAAAAGAAGCGGGCCCTATCAGATAGCCGGCAGTACAACAGATCCAAATAGTCTTGTAAAGCGGTCAGGACAGTGTTAACAATGTCCTGACCGCTGAAATCATACTAGGCTTTTTAGGATTTTTGTGCGGGCCCTGAAACAGTAAGTCTCTACTTGTAATGAATGATAAAAGATGCCGAATGAGCCTTTCACCCTCAATGAAAATGAGATTGTCGAGCGTGTACTTACAGGCGATACAAATGCCTTTGAGTATCTGGTAACAAGGTACAAGAGCCATGTGTTGAAAATCGTAAACAGGCATGTTCATAAAAACGATGTTGCGGAGACGGCTCAGGATGTTTTTGTGAGAGCATATCTTTCTTTGCCCACCTATAAGGGAAAGAGCGATTTCAGGGGTTGGCTTTCTTCAATTGCGATAAGAACCTGCCAGGATTACTGGAGGAAGGCTTACAGGTCCCGGGAAGTCCCCATGAGTTCCCTGAACGAGAAACACCAGGACTGGCTGGAGCAGGTGCTGACAGCGGAATCGGAAGAGGAGCTTGATAAAAAAGGCGCTCGAAAGGAAGCAGGGGAATTACTTGATTGGGTCCTGGCCAGACTGTCAGCCGAGGACAGGATGGTTGTGGAACTGGTTTATCTGGAGGGCCTTTCAGGAAAAGAGGCGGCCGAACTACTCGGCTGGAGCATCGCAAATGTAAAGGTCAGGTCTTTACGTGCCCGCAGGAAGATTAAAAAGCTCCTGGAAAAATTGTTGGAGAGCCGGTAAGAGGTTATGGATTATGAAAACTTTCACGAATGAAGATTTTGAAAGAGCCGGGAAGGCTTTAGCCGCGGCTTATAATGGAAAAGATGCAATCGAAGAGGATAAACTGTGGCAGGCCAGGTTGATGAAGCGTATAAGGAGCACGGACTTACTCTACCCGAAGTTACGTTTTTTTGACCTTTTCCAGGGTCTGGTGTGGAGACTTTCACCAGCCGCCTTTGTGCTTATGTGTCTGCTGGCTTTGTTTATAAGCCGATTTGATTTTCTTTCAGGCTATGAGGTGTCTAAAATATTAGCAGAGGATCCAGCCGATTTCGGGCTGCTTTCAATTTACGCTGGATAGTGAGGTGTTCATGAACAAATTAAAACTGGTAGCCGGCGTAATCCTTATATTCCTGGTGGGTGCCCTGACAGGGGCACTGGGAACAGGGTTGTATTTTAGTAACAGGATTGATCGTTTCGGACCTGGAGGCCCTCCTCCCCGTTTAAGGACGTCCATGGTGGTTGAAAGGATGACGGAGGATCTTGGTTTAACAGAAACGCAGCGGCGAGAGATAGAAAGAATCGTTGAACAGTCCGAGTCCAGGATTATGGCTATTAGGCGCACGTATCTTCCTGAAATAAAAGAAGTTATGGACCAGAGCTTTGAGTTAATGAAGACAAAGCTGGATGCAGAACAGAAAAATAAGCTGGAAAGTCTCAAGCAAAGAGTTGGGCGCCGTCATGCCAGGGCATTTATTAATTCAATTACACCAGAGTTGCCGGAACAGACTATTTCAACCCTGAGAGAACGTCTGAGTCTCACCAAATCACAGGCAGCCAGGCTTCGACCAATTATTGAGGAGAATTATAGAGAACTGGAAAGAATAATTGAGAAATACAGAAGGAAGACTAACCCCGAAGTCTCCTGCTTAAGGCAGGAGGTAAGGAACCTTCGAATTAATACGGAAAACAGGCTGAAAGGTATTTTCAGCGCGGAGCAACTACGCGAATACAGAAGAATAGAAAAAAGAGAGCGCATTGAAAGACGGCTCGAAACAGGAAACCGCAGCATGGGCACAGTCGACTGAACCCTGAACCGGTTTCCTGCTTCTGCCGGTCTTTTTAACATTAACCCTCAAAAGTCGAAATTTCATCGAACAAGTCAATCGCCTTTTGCTTGAAATAAAATTTTATGGTCTACAAGGTTCATTCTCTTGATTTGGCCTTTTACGACCTTTTGCTCCCCGAAAAGATCCACCAGGCGCCAGGTATTCTCGCCCTCTGGCTCTATAAGGTCTACGTTCTCCATCAATAACTGCTCTTTGTCTTCTTCTATCATATATGCATTGGCTTCACACATGGTATATTTCCTCCTGATTCTTTCCTGATTAAATTAGTAAGTGTTATTAACACAAAGCGGCACATTTTTTTCAGGCTTAGCCAGGACTCGGCTAAGGTTATTCCAGGGTTTTCTCCCTGGCGACCTCCCTCTGGATCCTTTGCATCCATTCAGGGGTGGTTACACCTTTCCAGGGATAAAATGTATCGATATACGGCTTGATGTCCACAACAGGGCTACCATCCACCGCATCAAGACCTGTTACCTCCAGAATATTCTCCTTTTTATTCACCAGACGAACAACTGTCATGAGCAACGGGTTGGGCCTTGCAGGGCTGCATGTAGAAAAAATACCTACCAGAGGAAAGTCTTTTCGCCCCATGGGATGCACTTTAGTCAGGGTACGTGCCTGTTCAGGAACTTTATGGGCCCAGTACAACACTACGATGTGAGAATATTTTTCTATTCCGTCCAGGACCTCTACCAGCTCTTTATTTATTATTATTTTTGATATTCCCTTTCTAAGTTTATGGGTATCCGCCCTTATAGTTTCAGCATCTTTATGAGCGCTGATGCCGTCATTTTCAGCTACAAGCAAAGGCTTCTTTATCTTGTTTTTTACGAAGCCCACCGCTCTTATGTTTATAGCATGGTCCAAGCTGGTGTCATCCTGCACCATATTTCTCCTGTGTTAGAGGTTCTGGCTTTTTATTTAGGGGCTTAGGAAGCAAAAAATTAAATTGGCTTTTTTCTAAGCATAGTT
>CAZVGY010000120.1:0-9785 GCA_964627015.1 uncultured Desulfobacteraceae bacterium | reverse complement strand
CCGCATGCCGGGTGTTGTGGGGGCTGGGGGGTTAAAACCCCCGGCTACCCGATTAGATTATACTGCGTCATTTAGATCGATATTTAAACCTGCAGTTTTTAATTCTCTCGCCAATTGCAGCTTCCATGCGCCTGCTTTATCCATTGATATATATATCACCCCATCGTAATCAGAGGGCTTTTCAACATCATCCTTTAAAAGAGCCGCAATGCGTGTTCGACCTAATTTCCCCAAAAAATAACCAAGTTCCAAAATTACGTTCTGTCTTGCTCTTGGCTTTAGTTCAGGGTTCTGCACATTTAAACCTCCAACATCATCTGGGGTGAGCAATACAACAGCAAATACAACTTCGGAATAATGCTCTACTTTTTCAATGATAGTACGCCCTTCATTTGCCTGTTCATGCAAGATTATTGGTTCAAGCTTTAACCTTTCCAAAAATCGGGCTGTAGTCTCTCGCGCACTGTCATCATGGCCATGAACCAAAAAAACTTTGCTTCCAGAAATTGGTTCCATCGGACCCTGTGCTTTTTTAATACTCTCTTTTCTTTGTTCGAATTTGCCCGATTCGATGATTCCAATGGTTTGATCTATCATGTCAAAAACTTTGCTATTTAGGCTTCTACCCCACACGTCTTCAAAAATGTACCTAAAGGGATCAACATTTTGCATGACATAGCCACCAATTGCAGGAGGCGGTCCTATTGTCAACGTTTGCATGCATCCTGCAAGGATTACAATTTCTCTGACACGATCAATGCGGCGGTTAATTTGGGAGCGAAATTGCTGTCTATTTATACCAGACGATTTTGACCAACTTACTATGAGGTCCCGAAAAGCTTCCAATTCTTTTATTATTCTTTCCTCGTCCTCTGTAGGCTTATAATCGGTCATTTTGTAGCTCCTGAAAATCTAACGTATCGCATTAAGCAGAAAAAATTCTGCATATTAACACCTTACATCAGCAAATACTGTTCCCCCATATTTTGCCATTTACAATTCTCAACCGCGCCATGTCTATCAACCGTCAGAAATCAAAATCAAATTCATAACATTGCAATTTTAGTCCTATACTCCTCATCTATCAAGTAGTAAATCCAGAACAACATCCCGAAGTTACACAAACTTAAAAAAGACATTTGTAAAAGACAAATGGACAGCGCTGTCCACCAATAACCTTTCCACACATATGGAAACGCTCAATACCCCAACCCAGAAAGGAGGTGAGTAATAATCAGTAAGCCATAGAAGGAGGCGAACACATAGTCGCCAATACCATTAACCACGGGGTCAGTCGTTTATTCGGCTGGCCCTTTTTGCGTTTTGGACCCAACCAAAACACGAGAAAGGAGAACACATCATGGAAAATCAATTCAACGCCAACCAGTTTAGAGAGGACGAAATCGTCATCATGTCCCACTGGGACAAGAAGAACGATGAATGGGTGAGAACCGTCTACCCCAAAATAGGAGGAAGGTTGAGGCTCGCGCATGAGGACAACGACAACCTCTCCATTACCACGGAGATCATCAAGTACGATGAGAACATTGCCGTTGTCCGGGCCGTGAGCACGACTACGAAGGGATCATTTCCCGGGATTGGAATGTCCAGCAAAGAACGAGATGACAAGATTGCGCCCGCTATCCTGGAACTGGCAGAAACCCGTGCAATCGCCAGGTCCTTGCGGTTTGCCGGGTATGGGGTGGAATACTGCTCGGCAGAGGAAATCTCTCACCTGGAAAACGGCAACGGGAAATTGCCGTTGGAAACTACCCCGAAATCTACTAACCAGAAAGGCGGAAATGGAGAAAAAGGGAACAATGGCGGAAACGGAGAGAACAGCCGCATCACCAACAAGCAGCTCAACTATGCGGTAAATCTCGGCAAGAACCTCGGCTGGAATTCGAAGGATCTTGACGAAGAGGCCATTAAGACATTCGGCGTCAAAATGGCGTACCTCTCTGTAAAGGACGCCTCGTCTTTCATAGACATACTCAAGAGCAAGATGGACTGAACCAGGAACAGGCATTCAACCATTAACCGAAGGGGAGTGGAGATTTTTCTCTGCTCCCCTTTTTCGTCATTAGAAAGGGGGACAATTATGACTTTGCAAATGGTCAAACCACAACAAAGGCAAGAGCCAAGAACCCATCTCCATTTCAGTTATTCCCAGCTCTCAACTTTTCTCATCTGTCCCATGAAATACGCCCACAACTATGTGTGGGGAACGCCATGGGAAACCAAACCGGTAGCCCTGCCTTTTGGCAAAGCCATCCACAAGGCAGCGGAGACCTATTACCGGAACCTCAAAGAGACCGGTGAAATCATCCCGGTGGACCAGATCATTGCCACGTTTGAGTTCGCGTTTATCGAGGAGACAGGCAAGACGGATATCGAGCTGACCTTCAAGAACGGTGAAAATCTCGAATCGATTCGAGATCAGGGGATAGACCTGCTGAGACTTTTTCACGCAGAGATAAAGCCGCAGAAGATTGTGGCAGTGGAATTTCCCTTCTCCGTGAAGGTCCCGGACATCATCAACGGCACTGGTGATTTACCCATAAAACTGGAGGGATACTTTGACCTCATTGAGAGCGACCAGGAAGGAAATTATGCTGTGGTGGAACTGAAAACCAGCGCACAGCGGTTTTCGTCGCTCCGGCTGGAATACGACAACCAGGCAACAACCTACTCTTACGCCATGGACAGGATGCGCGTGGCGACATCTGAAAATTCCTGTTTGGTCCGATATGATGTGCTGTTGAAAACCAAGAAGCCCGCCTTTGAGCACTATTTCGTCACGAGGACTAAAGCCGACCACAAGAGGCTCATACAATTGATTAATGAGGTGCTCAGAGCCATTGAGAATCGAATCTTCTACCGGCAAACAGGCTGGCAGTGCAGTGACTGCCAGTTCAAGAAGGCGTGTTTCGCGTAATGAAATCCAGAATTGAAAGGAGGTGATAATCATGTGTGATTTCGACGGCGGCGATGACGGTTTTTGGGATATGGACGCAGGTGATTTCGCAATCCTTGGTGGCATATTCGGGTATGCCGAAGAGGAATGCGAAGAAACCGCGCGACTGGAACGGGAAACGGAGAAAGCGCAGGAAGAAATCGACCGGTTCAATGACGGCCAATGCTGCGATGACTTCGACGACGATTTCGACGAGCCGTATCCGTAATCACTGATAACCACTAAGCCTAACCAAGCCCCTCTTTCTGATTGTTCAAGCGTCAGGGAGAGGGGCTTTTTTTGTGTCCATAGAAAGGAGGTAGAAATGCAACTCAAAGTAGTTTGTGCCTGGTGCGGGAGGGTCATGGCAACAAGAGAAATCCCTGATGAAGACATGCCGCCTTTGCCTATTACGCATTCCATTTGTCCCGCATGTAAAGCAGCCCTGGAGGAGGAAAATAAGCGCCTCCTCCAGAAACAACAAACCATTCAATCACAGGAAAGGAGATAGACAATGAGAACCATCAACACATTTGAGAGCGTCATTGAGCGAGTCCATGAGATGGCCGCCAATTATTACGATGAGGTCATCCCCGTCATGGACATGGAATTTGAAAATCTCAACAACATGCGCATCAGCGGCAAGGACATTGAGGTACTGCCGAGTGCTCAACGGCTCCTGGCGAACAGGTTGCGGGTCCCCTATTCTTACCTGTCCCGGTGTCCGGCGGACCTGCAGGCGGAAAACCTCAATTACTGGATACAGGAGGAGACGAAAAAGAGAGAGACCTTCTTTTGCCGGTTCAACGGAGACAGCCTGCGAGCCGTATTCACGGACAGATACACGGCCATTGACCACATGGAAGTGCTTTCACGAATGCTGGAATACGGATTTAGCCCCGAGGTGGAGGTTCATTATTCCCTGGATCAAAACCTGCTCGTTCTCAAGGTGCCGGATTTCACCAGAACATTCGGCTTTGGCAAGGACGACAGAATAGTCCCGGGTATCAGTATCGCCAATAGTGAGGTCGGGATCCTGGCATTCAGTATAGAGGCGTATTTTTATCGCCTGATTTGTAGCAATGGGATGATTTCCAAAACAGCCGTGGCATCCAGGTTCAAACACATTTCTCGCCGAGCCCTGGATGAATTCCCGCACATCCTGCAACAGGTGGTCTACGAATCGGAACATAATCAGAGACGATTTGAGATTTCCACGCAATCGAGAGTGGATAATCCATTGCAGACCATTGGCTCATTCAACCGGCAATTTCAGATCACCAAGAAGGAGGCAGAGGCAATCGAGAGAGGATGGGAGTTCGAGCCGGGATACACCATGTTTGAGGTCGTCAATGCTTATACTCGTGCGGCACAGGATCCCACTCTAACCGCAGAGGAGTCCTACAAGCTCGAACGGGTGGGAGGAATGATTCTATCCCTGGTAAAGCAGTAATTCCCTAAACCACATAACCTGGAAACCAAAGGCGTTCATGGGTTGTTCTACCTGTGAGCGCCTTTCTTTTTATGGAGGTGGCAACAATGAAAATCGGAATAGTGGGAGCCAGGAAATATCAGGACAGACAATCGGTCATTGACCTTGTCAACTCCCTACCCGGCCAAACGGTTATCATCACCAGCTCATGCAAAGGTGTGTGCACCTGGACAAGAGAGGCAGCAGAAGAAAAAGGCTTGGAGGTCATCGTCTATACGCCGGACCTTACAAACATCCGGGCGTGGTTCGAAGTTCCAAAGAGGTATTATCAACGCAACAAGGAAATGGTGGAGGCGTGCGATATGCTCCATGCCTTCATAAGCAAGGAAGATGGGTTCATAGGTGGGACCAAGTTCGAGGTGGAGTATGCCAGAAGCCTGAACATCTCCGTCATGGTTCATTGGGAAAGTGGTAATTTTCAATGGATTTATCAGTATTCTTTCCCGTTTATCGAGCAAAAACAGGAATTTTTCTTGTCCTGGCAGGACTTTTTTCGTAAAACTGAACTCAGATGTGGAGGAGCACTATGAAATGCGCCATATGTGGACTTGAGATAGATTCGGTCGAAAACGGAATTGACCAAGGGTGGATCCCCTATGCGTGGGACGGAGACAAGGAAAAGGATGGCCCGTTTTGTCCCTCTTGTTCCGATACCCTCATCGAGACAGATGAGAATGGAGAGTTTGTAGTGAAGGAACAGTACAGTGGAAAAATTGCCTATCTGGAGGGTGACTTTAGCGAAAATGGGCCGGATCAACATATCTCAGAAGAGATTATCCTTGGATTCATCGAGAATTTATTTCACTTCAACAGAGGATGATGAACAGATCAATTTCTGAAAAAGACTGGAAGTATCTGCGAAAGATTCAGCCAGAAATGCTTTCTTCTTTATGTGCCAGAATCAACCGCGAGGCAAGGGTCTTGCTTGAATCGCACGCAGAATCAGAACACGAAAAATACCGGAATTTGTATCAACACGTGAAGAACTCCGACCGGATTGTGGCTAGTTGTTTTGATGACTGGCGTCGTTCCACCATACGGTTAAAGATACCAGTCCTTCGTCGCGAAGGATTGCTCACCGATGAACATTTGAACCAGATGTCAGACGAGATCAAGGACATCTTGAAAATGCTTTCGCAGTAGCAGCTAAAGCACTCCGGCGGAGTAGAGAGAGACGCAATATTTGAGAGAGTGGAACATTTTTGCGAAGGGCATCTGGGGGAATATCCATTCTGACGACAAAATACTGCCCCGACGATTTTCAGCTTTTTCAGCACACACTTGAATCTCCAATCTGGCACACGATCACAAAAATTGAATAGCAGAGTAAGGGGATAAGGGGAATTTCACGCCCGGGACTGCCCAAATGTGCCTGGCACTGTATCATTGCAATAAAGTCACGGGTTAAAAGAGATACTGGACATCATCATTTTTTTTCTTATTCAATTTCGTTATGACCGGTTTGCCGTCCACGAATAAATCAAAAGGTGAGGCGTAGAGCATACCAACCCTGTAATCCGCATAATCGACAGTTCTTTTCTGCTCGTAGATCTTCACATTGGCATCGTCATTCGTGCGCCATTCAAAGTAGTCAACTTTATCCCGCCAATAGAGTGTCAGCTTGAATCTTTTATCTTCCGGTATGTGAAGATTCACTAAAATAATCTGTTCAGGACTGAATTCGATGTATGGTCCTCTTTCCCCTATTACGACTCTTATATACCCAGTCGCGACGTGTAATTCTGTGCTGGTTTCAAAACGGGTGTGGCCATTTCCCTCAATTGGTATTTTGAGCCGTTTTTCATAGTCTGTAGCCATGCTGTAAAGTCCTCAACTTCCCTAAACAAGAGCTATGGTTTATCTAGCTATACCAATACAATGTCACGAAAAAAATAAGTCATCAATAGATCTTGCACCCAGAACTGTCAAATAAATCATACTGCCTTTTCTGTCCATAATCACGCCACACAGTATTTTTATTTGAACATCAGAGAATTTATGCCGAATAGAGAATGGAGGGAATTATGTCCATCTCCTATAAAGATCTCAAGGATAAAAAATACCTCGAAGTGACAAAGACGTTCGTTGAGGAACTTTTGAACATTCGCTTCCTGGATAGAACGAGAGCCCATTGTCCCTTCCATGATGATAGGAGCGATTCCTTTCGGATCTATGTCGACGGCGAGGACGAAATCAAGTTCCGTTGTTTTGGGGCGTGTGACGGCAATTGGGATGTCTTCGACCTCATCATGAAAAAGAAAAAGTGCAGTTTCCGCGAGGCACAGAAACATTTCGCATCATTTCTCGGTCTGGAGCAAGTTGAATTCTACACGAAAAGAAAAGGCAAAGAAGAAAAAGAAAAGGTTGAAAAAGATCCCGATGAGCCGGTTCTGAAAACCAAAAGAGAAAACCTCACGGATAAACACAGGAAAATCATGGAAGATGCCGCAAGGTTCTACTGCAAGCTGCTTCTTTCACGGCCAGACAGGTTCGGAAAAATCCTTGAGTACCTGGCATCAAGAGGCATCGATGAAGCTACCATAGAACGATTCACTATTGGCTTCTGTCCGGCCTTGGAAGATGGAGAATACAAAGGACGTGCTTTGCTCAACAGCCATTTCCATGAATTCATGAAGGATCTAGGCTATTTTCGACAATACCAGCAAACAGGCCTTTTCCGCCTGCTCAACGATGAAACCGCCCCAGGGTTCAAGTATTTCAAAAGACACATCATCCATTCCCGGGATAACCCGTATGGCGTCTATTCGGATTATTTCTACAACAGAATTATCTTCCCCATTTATGATGTCGATGGCCGTATTGAAGGGATGATAGGCCGACGCCCGGACAATCGAGGGATACGGTGGCTCAAACAAACACAAAAGGAAACCTATATTGAATCAAAGGGCTGGCTTTATGGCATAGATAAATCAGCCAGGGGGATAAAAGAATACCAGACCGTCATTATTGTGGAGGGGATCTTCGATTTTTTCGCGTTCTACAATATCCTGGAAGATAGGAATAGACCGATTGTGGTTTCTTCCCTGGGGACTCGCATAGACAAGAAAACCGTGGAAACCCTGAAAAGACTAAGAGCGAAGCACATTATTGTGGCCTTTGATTGGGATCCAGCCGGAATGAGGGGCATTATGAAGGTGGCAACGGAAATTGGACACACCCAAATTTCTTTTCTTGGATCCCTGAAAGAGGGCGAGGATCCAGCGGACAGTCTCAAAGGGGTGATGAGCACGGTCAGTAATTTTGGTATCCGTCACCTACAAAAAGGAATGGAACAGAAATCCCCATCCGGAAAACCCGTCATGGCCGCTTTTCCGGTCCGAAGAATGGGCAAGGACAAGGTCGTTGCGGATGAGATCCTTTTCAAACCGACCCAAGCCCTCACAGGAGAAGTCATTGAAAAAGCCCAGGTCGATGAAAAACCAAAAGGTTACTGGTACAGGATTGAAGACATCATGATATTGCTCTCCTATAACCACGGAAATCGAGCAGAATTGGACAAGAAACTGGCCCACATAAAATCTACCCTTGAAGCCCCCAAAAAACAACCACCTTCAAATGACATTCAGCCGGAATATTTTCGTCTCCCCACCAAGTTCATTGAGGATGAGGACTATCTCAAAATGGGAGAAGCCCTGATTCTCCATCTCCGCATCGCCATTGAACAACAGAGAAGAAAACGCAAAATCAAGGAAACCGACACAACCATCGCGGGCTGGCTCAACACGTCGCGCAAGACCATATTCAAATACAAAAACATACTGAAACAAACAGGTTACCTGAATATTGAGAAGAAAGGCATAACGCAGAGACTATCCGTCAGATATTTTGTCAAGGATTGAGCTGAACTCATTTGAGTAAATAAAATAAATAATAGTAATGTAATAGTGTAGTCTAAATACTTTACAGTAATTTATACTAACAGTATTAATTATAGGATTATGGACATACTATGAATACAGTATGACACTAAGAGTAATAAAATATCGAGGCATAGGGTAACCCCTTAAAGGGTAAATTACTGTATAGAATAGTGGTATTGTATAGTTATATTGTATAGTTATACTATTTATTTACGATACAACCTGCTACCTGCGAAGCAGGAAAACCCACTGATTTGATGGAGACATCAACATGAACGTAGACGATATGGAGATTGATACGGACGTAATGTTCTTGCAATGCGATCACTGTGAGCAGGGTAGCCTTATTTTGCCGGCTTATCGTTCTGTGCTACGCAACGGACTTATTCTATTGAGTGGACAAGATGACGGGTACATTGGAGCGACATGCCAAAACCCAGGCTGCCGGAAAACCATCCTAAAAAAAGAAACCAAGAAACGGATTCAACAAATCAGGGACAAACTGTTCGAAGAAGGTGAGTATGGTCCCGGATATGTAATACCCAGAATCAGGTATCATTCTTTCCCGTTCAGTTATGGTCATGATGAACATGGGATGCCGAGTTATGTGAAGGCATATTGGAAAACGCTTCACGAAGGCACACCAAAAAACCTTGACGGCTGTGAAGTATCTGACCCTTTCATAGACAATTCCGAACAAATGTCAGGCAGCTATTGTTCGTATTTCTTGGGGGACATGGCAATAGGACCAGCGATCTATATCTTTTGGCTTCCCGAGGAAAGTATCGTGGAGGCTGTCAATTTCGAAAATGAAAATGGAATCAGAGTGTTTCCCAGATACGTGCTCTATGACCGTGTGCTAGAAGCTGTCGATACGTTCTGCTATGAACACTTCTTGGAATTGGAGTTTAATAGACGGATTAGGCTCCCAGAGGGATTTAATGCCCATCTGGATCCAAGTGAGACCCAAAGGGAAGCAAGAAGATCCTATGATTTCCTAAAATTACTGACGACATTTCCTCAAAGGGTAGAAGAAATCTTTCGCAAAAAAACCAACTCGCAGGATTCGAAGCCCGACGATCCTGATTACGCATCCATGGCGGAGGAGGTTGCTTCTTTGTTCAATGAGGGAGGATATGGCAAAGATTATCTTGATAAAAACGCCATTCCGTTTATTCACAAATATATTGAAGTCGCAACAAAAGTCGGCTTCAACAGCGCAATACCTGAACAATTGACAAGAAACCACCTCATTGAACTCCATCAACAAATGAAAAAGGAAAAGCTCGCCACAAAACAGTATGCCTTCTATGAAGAACCTCCCACATGGACGATCATATTTGAAGGAAAGCCCATCAGAGCTTTGAAAGGCAAAGGTTTCAGGTATATTCACTACTTGGGTGTTAGCGGCCGCGCGAAAATGTCTCAAAAGTGGTCGTTTAAAAATGCTGTGCAT
>CAZVGY010000119.1:0-9805 GCA_964627015.1 uncultured Desulfobacteraceae bacterium | reverse complement strand
CAGTAGCCAAAGTCTTGCAGCTCTTCCTGCCTGCACTGCAAATCCGTGAGCAATGTTTCCATTTTCTTGGGGCTGAGTTTGTGAACTTTTTTAATCACCCGTTCAGCATTCTCATCCTGCCAACTTACTGCCCCTAGAATTTGCTTCTTCTCAGGAGCGGTCAGCTTGATCTTTTCTTTTTTCAGAAAACCATCCACCTTTTTCCTGAGCACATTGAAATCCATGAACAGCTCCTGGCCGATCCCTTCCACCAGCAGCAGGGCCACATCCAGCAACCTTTTTTGTTTCATCCAGGTCTGCGGGTTAAACAGGGTCTTGCTGTTCTTGGTGGTCAGGTTGAAACCCTCTTTTTCCAGATAGGCTTCAATGGTTTTTCGCTGATCTGTCAGTCCGTCATAAACCGCATCGCCCCATTGTTCATACACCCACTCCATAATTTCCCGTAAGGCGGGAACAAAACGTAAGCCCGCAACACGTTCCGGTGTGAACTGCGCTGCCTTGCGGCTGGGCCGTTCAATAGTCACCTTGAAGTATCCGAAATCACTATTACAGAACACCTTGGAGACGGTGTTGTCCTCCATATCAATATAAATACGGGTGATCTCTTTGATATGCTCAGGGGAAAATTCACAATTTTTGGCGCCCAGGTTTTTCCGCAGTTTTCGGAACATCTGACTGGCATCAATCAACTGCACCCTGCCCTGACGATTTTCCGGCTTTTTATTGGAAAGTACCCAGATATAGGTGGTAATGCCGGTATTGTAAAAAAGGTTATTGGGCAACTGGATAATTGCTTCCAGCAGATCATTTTCAATGATATAGCGCCGGATATTAGACTCTCCGCCTCCGGCATCACCGGTAAAAAGAGAGGAGCCGTTATGCACCGAGGCGATGCGGGAACCGCCAGGGCCTTTATCTAAATCTTTCATCTTGGAGACCATCTCCATCAGGAAGAGGAGTTGGCCGTCTGATGACCGGGGCGTGGCAGCAACAGTTATTTTGGTGCCGCGAAAATCCTTTAACTCCACTTCAAACCTGCTGTCCAATACCTGCTTTCCGTCAAGGATATATTTTTTATCACCTGCCCAGGATTTTCCGTAAGGTGGATTGGAGAGCATGAAATCAAAGCGCAGTCCGGCAAACTCATCAACCGCCAGGGTGGAGCCGCACCTGATGTTTTCCGGGTTGTTGCCCTTGATCATCATGTCCGACTTGCAGATGGCATAGGTCTCGTCATTAATCTCCTTGCCGTAAAGATAGACCTCGGCATCCGCTTTAATCTGCCCTTCCGCTCGGGTAATAAAATCCTGGGATTCAGTGAGCATGCCGCCGGAACCACAGGCGGGATCATAGACCGTGATAACCGGCGGCAGCTGATCTTTCACCGGTTCAAAAAGGATGTGGGTCATCAGGTCGATCACCTCACGCGGGGTAAAATGTTCACCGGCCTCTTCGTTGTTCTCTTCGTTAAACTTACGAATCAACTCTTCAAAGACATAGCCCATGCCGAGGTTGGTGAGCGGCGGGAGTTTACGGCCATCCGGATCTTTAGCAGGGTCAGGGGTCAGGTTGATATACGGGGAAGTGAATTTTTCCAGCACCTCCAGCAGCACATCCTTTTCCGCCATGTGGTTGGCCTGGGCACGCAGCTTGAATTTATCGACGATTTCTTTAACGTTTTCGCTGAATCCGTTGAGATAGGCCTTGAAGTTAGCCTCCAGAATCTGGCGGTTGTTGGCTGCCGTATCAACCAGTTTTTTCAGAGTCCATGGCGAGGTATTGTAGAAGACATAGCCGGATGCCTCACAAATCCCTTCCGGGTCCAGCTCTGTCAGCCCTGCATCCTCCCGCTGAAATCTGACCTCCTCCATAACCGAATCTTTGCTTGGCTCCAGCAGGCAGTCAAGCCGCCGCAACACAAACATGGGAAGAATAACGTCACGGTATTTTCCGCGCACGTAGACATCCCGAAGGCAGTCATCGGCAATCGACCAGATGAAAGAAACAATTTTATTATGTGCTGCGTGATCCATATTTATTATTGCCCATTAAATTTTTTAAAACATTCAGCGATGATCTCAGTAAGGTCTTCGTCTTTTTTTGTTTCACATTCCCAAATAGTACAAACGTGCCACCCTGTTCTTCTGAGTTCGTTTTGCACCTTCTCATCCCTGATGCGATTCTTGAGGAATTTCTCCTGCCAAAATTTCCTTCTGGTTTCAGGTATCGTCGCCCTTTTACAGCCCGGATGTTGATGCCAAAAACAACCATGAACGAATATACAAAGCCGATATTTCGGCAGGACTATATCAGGTTTTCCCGGGAGATCCTTTCGATGCAATCGAAATCGGTAGCCCATTGCATGAAGCCTGCGCCGTACCCGTAATTCCGGCGTTGTATTTTTCCCCCGAACAGCGGCCATATTTTTTGACCGTTGAAGCTGGGAGAGGTTATCCATGGTTGCTATTCATGTTGAAAAAACCCTTTCATCTTTTTTGGAAATCCAGACCAACCCTAGAAAGGGTACTACCCAATCTTTGCAGTAAATTAAGGGCATATTCATAACGAAGTTGAGAAACAATGCAGAAACTGCTTTCATGCACCTGCAATGCTCCTTCCTGGATAGCAACACGATTTACGGATATTTCAAAGTCAGGGGCTGAAAACATTCCATGATTTTTTGAAAACATTTGTTCCCAAACAGGATTTGATGTTGGTTTCCCTGAGGGAGTAAAGCTGAAAGCAGAAATTGAATCATCAATATTTAAAAAAATGTGATTATTCATCGTTGCGTGATCCAGTGCTTCACATGCATCTGACGGGAAAAGTCGTACAGCTTTAAATGGTATATTTTCACCTAAATGTTTTTTCCAACCCCGATCATTTTTTTGCTCAGGGACAAGATCGCAGGCAGGAGTCAAACACAACCAATATTCCTTTCCACCACCATTCTTTGTTCTTAAAATATGTCCTGTCGTTAAATGGTATCCCTCAATTGGCTTACTGCAGTTAAAGGCATTAATATGTTTCATGATCTCGGTATGGTTGACCGCAGGATCAACCAGCCGAAATTCTTTAACTATTTCATCCTCTGTCTGGCTATTTAAGTGCTTTGCCAGTGATGATGCATATTCTTCCACATTATTTCTGATCAGATCTCCGAGAGAGTCCCAGTGATTCTCAATGGTTCTCCTTATTTTTAATTTCCTGTTTTCTGAATCTTCCTCCAAAAGACTTTGTAGCCAGCCAGCCTCCAAATAATGATTACTCAGAATTTTTTCTTCCGCGACAACCCCTCTTTCATCTAATTCGGCCCTCATTCTTGACATGATCAATCTGTGTGGATGAGGCCGCCATTCGTATAACGCATCGACCAGTTTATCCGGTAGTTGATCCGGGTCAAATTGTTTACTTACAACAGTAACAAAAAGCCGCTCAGTTCTAATCCAGTTGTTTTCATCATTCGCTTGTTGGAAATCAACCCGCTGCTCTGAGGATGTATTTAATTTATCTTTCAGCGTTTTTTGTTTTTCTGAAATCAACCATCGCAATAATAGTTTGCTGTCGAGCTCCACCTCCTCTGGCTTAGTTTCAATTAGAGTGGTAATGCTATGGAATTCCGGCAGAGTCCTTGCAATTTCAATGTCATATTTTTTTTGTTGTCTTATAGCCAGGTAAGCACCGATATCAACTTTTTCCTGTAGCTGTTTGACGATATCCGGTTCGTCATCTTCCCATTCCTGTAATGCTTCAAGGACTTGGGCTGAGGGATTTTCATGAAGAAATAAATCTGGATCTGCTGACATTAATCCCAAGATAATTTCCTGGATAACTCTGCTGATATCTCCCCCTGCCTGCGGATACCCTTGAGTATAGACAATGACCAAATTGAAATGGTCATTTTTCATTAACAATCTAAGCAATTCTATCGCCTTGGTTCCATCACCATCATTCCCGTCAAGATGATAATCCAGGATCATTAAATCGCTTTGATGTAGATGAGGGGCAAATCCCTTTTCGTCTTCGATAGATACCATTTGGGCATCATGTATATCTACGAGCCAATGTCTATCAGGCTTTCTGCAGATATCTAATATTTTACCAACACTCTCAATGTCACTTTCTTTCCATAGATGTTGGCTACTCTCATCTTCCTGGTCAGATGAAGATCTTTTTGTTTCTTGCCTGATTAAACCATCAATGGAGGGGAATTCGTCATCTACAACAATAACTGTACGAATTGGATCAATATAGGCTTCTTTTATGAATTCTCTATACTCTGTTGCATGCTGTGCAGTGTTGTCACACATATTCAGCCCCTTTAAAATCAATAACGAAATTCGCTCCAGGAAGTTTTTTCAGCTTGTTATCCGTTGCATACTCAATGGTATGCCCACCGGCAGCCAGGTTGGCACGACAGAGATAAAGACCGACACCTCTTCCGCCCCGCACTTTACGTGTGAAAAACAAAGAAAAAAGATGTTTGAAATCTTCTTCTTCCACTCCCGGCCCGTTGTCAGCAACGACGACTTTATTCTCCACTATGTCGAGTAAGATTCTTTTTTCCTCACGAGGAGACATCCCGACCCAGTATTTTGAATTGTTTACCAGATTTATAAATACAGGGTAAATACGGGAAAATTGTTCATAGACGGAAAAATTACGAAATGCCGGTGAGGCCTCTAAAGAAATCCCTTTCTGCTCCAGTTTCTCGCCGAAGAAATCTGATATATAATCAAATATTTTCTCCCCGTTGATCCATGTCTTTATTTTTTCGCCGGATAACTTCAGAGGAGAAAGAAAACGAAGACGATCAGTTAATGCTTCATGGGCTGTTTTAACAGCATTGAAAGAGGGTGCCTTTTTCACCTCATCCGGCATTTCCCGGAGCCCTCTGGATATTGTCATTTCAAGCCCTTCAATTTCGTGGCCGATTATTTCAACAGTAATGCCGAGCTGGGCAAGCGCATTCAACCGTTCGATTTCCTGACGGGTTTCACTCACTTCAGTCATGGAGAAAGAAACGAGAGTTTCAATATCAATACTGTCCTGCAAACTTTTTAATGTTGAAATGTATGGTTCAAACAGCTCGGAATTTTCGCGATCTTGCTTCGTCCGTTCTTTGTCCAATTCAGCCAGCATTTGAGTAAGTGTAATGCGGTCATGTTCCAGATCATCAAGGAGTGGAAGCATCTCTGTATGGTACTGCTTGTTCCTTGTGTCAACGAGACTGGTGAGACGACGCATTTCTGATGTTAAGATTTCTTTAGTTTCAAGTGACCATTTACGTAAGCGGTTTTGCAGAAAAACAGCGTTTCTGGTCAACTCGGAATACGCTATATCACGGGGAGATTTTGGTTTAATAATCTCCAGCTTTCGAACCATAGAATCATTAAGCTGAACCAATAGTTCTTTTATCTGACTCTTTTTTTGACGATATTCTCTGTAGGTATCTTCCAGCGTTCCGAGTTTATTCGGAGCGGGGCCAAGCGACAATTCGCGGGATTTTTCGGCCAGTTCTGCCAATTGATCCCTGAGCAGCAAGAGTTCAGTCTCTGAATCCGGTAGCTCTTCCATGCGTGCTCGAGTTGCAAAGGTCTCAAGCCGACTCAGCAAATCGATAAGCAATTCAGAAAATATTTTCAGATTCTTTCTGAATTCTTTTCTTTTTCTTTTCGTTATTTTCTTTCGAGCTTCTTCGGCCTTTTCTTTTGCTCTGTCTTTTTGAATGTCGGGTAAGGCCTTCTTCCGAATATCAGAATCTGTTCCAAAATAACGACGTGCTGTTGTCATTAAAATGTTCATTACAAGATCCCGAAAAACTTTAGACGCTTTATTATCAATAATACCTTCTCGTCCGGCTTTGTCCTTGAGGTTTGGATTTAATTCTCGTGTAATCGCTACTCGTCCAAAT
Source organism: uncultured Desulfobacteraceae bacterium (assembly GCA_964627015.1). GTDB lineage: Bacteria > Desulfobacterota > DSM-4660 > Desulfatiglandales > Desulfatiglandaceae > CAZVGY01. Next base: position 3,891 of record CAZVGY010000119.1, on the reverse strand, counting down.
GTACTACGGGTAACCCAAAATTCACGACCTGCATGAAGTGCACGTCTTTTTTCAATCTCAAAAAAATCGCTATCCTCCCGTCCATACGGCATAACACGAAGTCCATTCCTATACACCATAAAGCCTGCATATTTCGCCTCCTGCTCTTTTATTTTCGCAATAACCTCCGGAGAAAGAGTGGTGTTTTTTGCAGCTCTTTCATATGTTCCTAAACGTAAATGAAAAGAGCCTACTTTGGATTTTTTATGGGTAGGAACGCCTGATTGTGGGAGAATTGTAACGTCACCATCCAACCATTTCCCAAAAGCCTTAATCCTTCCTTTGAAAATTCCGGAATCATCAACGTATCCCTCAACAACATGCTCCAATTCTTCAAGATTGTTCAAATCAAACTCACGATCATCTGAAATAATAGGAATGCTGAATTCTCCCTCCCAGGCTGTGACTGAATAATTAAAATTTTTCACCGCGTACCCTTTGTCGGCATTTGTGGTATCAGCAAATGGATCTGTAAAATTTGACAGCGTCTCAAATAATCTATTTTTTGCCTGTTTTGCTGCGTCAGCATCCACAGTTGCCACGAGGCTGTTTAACTGGGCTCTAAGGTCAAATGTAATATCTCCAATTAATAAAGCTGTTCCCGTATCTTTTTTACCAGACCACACGGACCATTGTTCAAAATGCCGTTCCGTAAACGCTGTGCCGATAATTACTTCTTCAATACCCTCTCTAGTCAGGGATCGACCTTCATTATTTTCCAGATTATCAAAATTTTTCCAGGCTAAAGCGATTCTTTCATCTCTGGCTTGATCCTCACCGCCTCCCCAGATATTACTCATCAATCGGTCAAACATTGAGGGGAGCAGGTCAAAGATTTCCTCTTTTTCTGAGAATTCTACCACCGGCAGTTCTATATCCTGCAAGTAAAGAAAGGGGTTTTCAAAAAGTCTCCAATCGACTAATGCGGCAACAAAAGACTCTGTTCTTCTTTTCGATACAACCAGCAAAAGCGGACCTAAAGCAGCTGACGAAAGCCGGCCGATACCCTTTTGCCCCTGTCGTGGTCGTGGAGACAGCCCGTTTCGGTCTTCTTCCGGTACCTCTGAACCGTCAGCTTTTGATTCAGTGCCGACAACAAGCCATTTTTCTTCGAACTCTCGGCGACTCATGCCATGGCCGTCATCAACGAGTGCTGCTATCGGAATCTCCCCATTATAAATGTGTAAGGCTACATCCCTGGCATAGGCATCGTAAGAATTTTTCCAGAGTTCAGAGATCGCTGTAGGACAGTCTGCTATTTGTTCCCGGCCAAGATGGTCGATAGTTCTTGCTCTCGTTTTGAAAGCTACTGAATCAATCATTTTTCCCCTTACTCATTTTTGTCTCAATCGTGTTATCAGAGCGATTTTGAATTCCTTCTAAAACTGACTTCAGTAATATTTTCCCCAGCATAATTGGTACGGCATTGCCTATCTGTTCGCCTGCAGCAATCAATCCTCCTTTAAAAACGAACCAGTCAGGAAACGTCTGAAAACGTGCAGCGTGTCTCAGGGTAATGCCGTGATGTTCGGTAGGGTGAACAAAACGCCCCTTAGACGGATTGATGCAGGCCGTTGTCATGGTCGGGCCGGGTAACGAAGGATTAATCCTTCCGTAAACATCCTTGTGGCCTGTATGATTCTTATGACATGGTAAAGTACGGTTTGATTGAGCACGACTTCCACCATTCAACGGCGTGGACTTAAATACTTCTATAATTTTCGGTGTATGGTTCATATGTAGATTATTTTCGTCCTCCGCTGAAAGCGGTTCGGCAAATACCTCTTTTGCAAGAGCCCACGGTTTCAAGTCAGGATGTTCAGCCATGGCTTTTTCATCGCCGTGAGTTCGCTCTGGAGGCCATGCAGAGTTAAATGTGATGTCATTTCTGACACCCAAAATAAAGACTCGTTTACGTCGCTGGGGTATCCCGAAATCTCTTGCATCTAATATCGCAGGAGCGTGGAGTAAATAACCGGTAGCCTTTCCCCTGGCATAAAATTCTTCTAAATAGTCAGCATGACGCTCCCATAAAATACCGGGAACATTTTCCATCAAGAAAACTTTGGGTCGCAAAACATCTACAAACTCAAAGTATCTTAAAATAAGTTCGTTCCTTGGATCCCCTACACCCGCATTTTTAAAACGATGAACAGAAAATCCCTGACAAGGAGGACCTCCCAAAACGATGTCGCAGCAATCGTTTTCCGAAAAATATTCTTCAAAAACTATATGAGGCGATAACTCAAGGATATCCGTCTCATATAAATGTGGCCATTGGTTATCTTGTACTATGTTATGCCTGTACGTTTCGCATGCATGCCTATTTTTTTCTACAGCAACCTTTATCGTCAGCCCGACATTCTTTGCAGCAAGTGATAGCCCACCTGCACCTGCGAAAAGATCAATGCAGGTATATTGAGGATGTTGAGACTGGCTATTTGTCGACTGTGTTTTCATTTTTACCTATAACATGCTTCACTTACACGGAAAATATAAGTTTAAAGTCAGGAGCTGATCCAAAAAACAAAATACTTACATGATGCTCAATTCATGGATCATGGTTATGAAAAGAATAATCTTCTTAATTTTACGATTTTTTACGTTTTTTCTCAGCATGCTGTTTCTTGTTTTCCGGTTTGTTTAAAATCTGTTTTGCTATATTACGCAGTATATCTGTATAGCATTTTTAATATATATTATTATATTGTTTTCCGTAACGCATTCAATAGCCTTTCTCCTGAAGCATTACTCCCCAATACAAGCAAAGCTCGGATTGCAGCGGTTGCGCTGATGTGCCGGTGACTCGCCCTGTTCATGGTTGCGGTAATCTTTTTCAACCGCGCAATATCATCATTATACAACCGGTAAGCTTTTAATGTCGCCTTTTTGCTTGGAGTTACCAAGTCAAGTTGTTCTTTAGTCTGGTCTTTCGACTCGACCGTTTTAGCCAGCTTGGATTTGCCGGTAATTTTTTTAGCCGCCATAGCTGATAATTTCCCTGGTGAGTTTTTTGAAATCTTCTGCTCCGTATGATCTGGGGTCAAAGACCATCACGGGTTCATTGTTCATCTGGGCCTGGTTGATGGCTTCATTTCTTCGGATTACGGTTTGGAGGAGATTCTTTTTGAATGGAGCCAGTTGTTCTTCGACAAATTCGTTGGAGAGTTTGTTTCGGGAATCGCGGTTATTTCTCAAGATCATATACTTAAAATCGCTGGTTTCTTTGACATCTTCAATGGACTGAAAGAGATCGGCAATGCCATCAAGCGAATAACGTCCGTAAATCGTCGGAATGATGATCAGGTCGGATGTGTAAATCGCATTGACTGTAAGCACGTTTACAGAAGGAGGGCAGTCGATAATGATAAAGTCAAAATCATTCTCGATCTTTTTCAGGTGGTTATGGAGCAACTTTTCCCGGTGGATTTTGGTAGTGATCTGTTCTGCTGTTATGGCCAAGTGGATATTGGCAGGAATGATGAAAAGGTCTTTCACAGGTTCTTCATTGTCACCGATCTCGGCTTCCCGGATTGAATCACCTATTTTGAATGATTTTTTTGAGAGGAGTTCACCGACCGTATTGGTTTTAGGAAGATCCGGGCAAAAAATAACTGTGCTATGAGCTTGGGGATCAAGGTCAACGAGCAGGGTTCTCTTTCCGGAAAGGGCCAAGCCGTAGGCCATGTTAGTGGCAACCGTTGATTTCCCGACACCACCTTTCTGATTGAGTATGATGAGTTTCATTCTTTTTTTTCAATTCAGGACAAATTGTATAGCATTATCGTAATATTTATATATGCTATAAGATCAATACAAGCAAGGAAAATTTGTTTATAATCATGTATAGCA
>CAZVGY010000118.1:0-9830 GCA_964627015.1 uncultured Desulfobacteraceae bacterium | reverse complement strand
GAGCGCATGACTGGCAGTCATGAGGTCAGGGGTTCGATCCCCCTCAGCTCCACCAGTTAATACAAGGGTTGGCTAAAAAGCCAACCCTTTTTTCTTGGCTTGTGGCCCGAAATGCCGACAGATTGCGGTCAGGTGCGAATGGTAAATTGTCCGTTGCAATAGATTTCTCGACAAAAATTGTGCTCCTGACGCGCAGGGCGCAAAAAACCCGCCTCTTTTTCATAACCTCCCTCGAATTTTTTGAAATTAAGAATTTTAGCATAAAACAGAGCGGCTGAAAATCCGGCCCGTCCATAAAATTCCCGGCAATTTCTCTCCACGAGGTATTTTAGGTATTTTTTGCTGTGGCGTTCTTAAAAGTCTTGACATTGAAAATTTTTCAGCTTTTAATATCGGCCAGCCGGTCGATAATAGTCCGGCCGGCCGATATCAAAAGCCCTGCTTACAATTGATCACCCGTGTAAAAAAGGTAAATGCTTTCGGAGGGTATAAAAGTGTTCGGAAAAACCTTCGACGAAAAGCGTGAATACCTGGCTAAGATAGCGGGAGAAATTTTTCTTGAGAAAGGATACAAGGAGTCATCCCTTTCCGATGTATCCAAAAAAGGAAAAATCAGTAAGGCAAGCATCTACCATTACTTCAAGGCCAAAGAAGACATCCTGGCCCACATCCTTATCACCAACACCGAGAACGGCGTCAGTGAACTTAATCAATGTATAGACGAATGCACACGCAATGGCCTGCCCGAGGATGAGGCGTTCAAAGAACTTGTGCGCATTTATGCAAAGTTTCTACTCGAGAACCGCAAAACTGCCATGCTGGTATTGAGGGAGAGGCACCAGCTCACGGGTAAAAACAAGGCGAAGCTTCTCGAAATGGAAAGGGAGATATTTGACATTTTTCGAAGCCAGCTGAAAAAAATTCCCTATTTGAATGACACCTACAACCCTACTGCAATATCCTTCCTCTTGATAGCCATGAACCATTGGATGGGCTATTGGTACAAGGATTCAGGAAAATGCACCTGGGAATCCCTTATTGATCAGAATATTGATCTAATCTTCAATGGATTAAACAAGAAAGGCGGCTAGATGGAACCTCCAAACAGCCCGGCAATGTCCATTGAAAATATCAATTTGAGATTCGGTAATCTACATGCCCTGCGTGATGTAAGTTTCCGGATAGATAAGAGCGAGATCCTTGCGATTATCGGGCCCAACGGTGCCGGCAAGACAAGTTTGCTCAACTGCATCAACGGTTTTTACAAGCCCCAGAGCGGTACCATTTTTTTTGATGGAATTGATATTGCCACCCTCCCCATATACGAAAGAACAAAAGCAGGTATAGCAAGAACATTTCAGAACATCGAACTTTTTGACGGTCTGTCTGCACTGGACAACCTGCTCGCGGCAAGACACATCCATTTCAAAAACAACATCTTCAGTGCGGCCCTTTATTTCGGTAATGCCAGAAATGAAGAAATAGAACACCGAAAGACCATAGAATGGATAATAGACTTCCTCGAAATCAAACCAATCCGAAAAAAAATTGTGGGATCGTTACCATATGGATTGAGAAAAAGAGTTGAGTTGGGACGCGCCCTGGCTATTGAACCAGAGATTCTTCTCCTCGATGAGCCCATGTCCGGAATGAATATAGAAGAAAAAGAGGATATGGCCAGGTTCATCATCGATATCTATGAGGAAAAAAATATCCCCATCATTCTTATTGAGCACGATATGGGCGTAGTCATGGACATCTCAGATCGTGTGGTTGTCCTGAATTTCGGAGCTAAAATCGCAGAGGGGACGCCCAGGGAAATCGTCGGGAACCAGGAAGTAATCAAGGCCTATCTGGGGGAATAGTTTTTCAGAAAGACCTGTCTGTGGAGGGGGGAGTGAAACCTGAAAATCATGACACCTTTCCAAAGCTCCTATTGAGAAACCGGGAGATATGGCCTGATGAAGTGGCCATGCGCAAAAAGGACTTCGGCATTTGGAGAGAACATACCTGGAACGATTGTTTCATAAATGTCAAGTACCTTTGCCTGTGTTTCATTAGACTGGGGCTTAATCCCGGGGACCGTGTCGGCATTATAGGTGAAAATGAGCCGGAGTGGTTCTGGACTGAATTCGCTGTTCAGGCCGCCGGGGGAACCATGGTGGGCATATATACAGATATGACCCCACCCCAGGTCGAGTTCATGGTCAACCATTCAGGCGCGACTTTTGCTGTTGCCAAAGACCAGGAACAGGTTGACAAGTTTCTCGATATAAGGGACCGCATTCCAGGGATGAAGAAAATTATTTACTGGGATCCCAAAGGCCTGAGGAATTACGAAGATTCGATCTTGATGTCATATGAAGAAGCCATCGAACTTGGAAAAAAATATGATACAGACCATCCCGGTCTTTTTGAACAGAAAGTAGAGGAAGGCCAAGACCGTGATATTGCAGCCTTCTATTATACTTCCGGGACTTCCGGAGAACCCAAAGCAGGACTTGTTTCTCACCTTGCCCTTATCAGCTCAGGCTCAGCGTTTCTGGACTACAATCCCCTGAAAAGAACCGACAACCTATTCTCTTATCTCCCGGCTGCCTGGATCGGTGAGGGCATGTTTGGGACTTCGGCCCACCTTGTTGGCGGGGTAATCCTCAATTTTGCTGAAGAACCTGAGACGGTTCAGGAGGACATGAGAGAAATCGGGCCCTACGTGGTTTCCTACGGTCCCAGACAGTGGGAGGATCTCGCGCGGACCATTCAGGTAAGAATTCGTGAAGCCGGCCTTTTGAACCGACTTCTTTACCGGGCCGCCCTCAAATTGGGTTATAAGCGAGTACAATTCATAGAAGAAGAAAGAAAGGGAAGGCTTATATGGAAATTCCTCATTGCGCTGGCCGACTTCCTGGTCTTGAATCCTCTGAAAGAAAACTTCGGCCTCAGGCGCTGTAATATCGCCACAACAGGAAGCGCCGCAATGAGCGTAGACACCTTCCGGTTCTGGAGTGCCCTCGGACTGCGCTTGAAACAAGTCTACGGAAGCACCGAGGCCGGTTTTGTGGCGGGGCACACCTCTGATGAAATCTTCTTCGAGACACTGGGTAATATCAGCCGTTGTGCCGAAGTAAAAATATCCGATGAACAGGAAATCCTGGTCAGAGGCCCCCAAATATTCTCAGGATACTTCAATGATCCTGAAAAAACCGAAGAAACTCTGGTGAATGGCTGGGTCCATACCGGAGACGCTGGTTTAATTGATAAAAGGGGCCATCTCGTCTTCCTGGACAGGCTCAAGGACCTCAGCACTCTTTCAAACGGTACCAAGTATGCCCCCCAATACATAGAAGGGAGGCTTCGGTTCAGTCCCTATATCAAAGACGCTATGGTACTGGGGGGCGAAACAAGGGATTTTATAGCAGTCATTGTCATTATTGATTTCGAGAATGTGGGCAACTGGGCTGAAGAAAATCGTATAAACTATACGACCTTTGCAGACCTCTCCCAAAAAGCCGAGGTGGCTCAGCTTATCGGGGAAGACATGGCCAGAGTGAACAAGGACTTTTCTGAAGAAGTAAAGATACGTAAATTTGTGCTTCTGCACAAGGAATTCGACCCGGACGAAGAAGAATTGACCAGAACTCGAAAACTGAGGAGGGGATTTATGTCCGAAAGGTACAAGGACCTGGTAGAGGCCATGTATCAGGACAAACCGAGTATTGATATCGAGGCAGATGTCAAATACAGGGATGGTCGGGAAGGTGTCGTTAAGACTAATATCAAAATCTGGCCTGTAAAAGAGATGAATAAATGATCAACTTTATTCAGCTTTGTATAACCGGGTTATCTGTAGGGCTGATATACGGCCTTGTAGCAGTTGGGTTTGTGATGATCTATAAATCTTCCCAGATCTTCAATTTTGCCCAGGGGGAGATGGTTATGGTAGGGGCCTACCTGGTATGGACGTTCCTCGTCTCCCTGGGCCTGCCTGCATGGATCGGTATGCTGGCGGTCTTTATCATTGCTGGAGGCGTAGGATTCGGGCTGGAAAGATTCCCATTGAGGCCTATGATCGGACAACCGGTGCTCGCAACTATTATGGTTACCATGGGTATCGCCATATTTCTTCAGGGATTAGCCATTCTCATCTGGTCTACGGATATAGGGATAAAATTTCCTCCAATTTTAGCTGAAAAGAATATTGATGTCTTCGGGGTGCCTTTATCAAATGTTATCATAGCAAATTTTATACTGGTTATGGTTTTGGTAATCCTCCTTAGCCTCTTTTTTAACTATTCCAGGAGTGGACTTCATATGCGGGCGGCGGCCGATAATCATCAACTCTCACAGAGTATGGGGATAAGAGTGACTCGAGCCATTGCGCAGTCATGGGCCATAGCAGCACTGGTGTCAACTATGGGAGGATTCCTTCTGGGATACATGAGGGGCATGGATTTCGGTCTATCGCAAATCGGGCTGATAGCCATGGCGGCCGCACTGGTTGGCGGTCTGGAATCCTTTAAAGGTGCCATTATGGGTGGCCTTATAATCGGACTCGCAGAGACCCTTACCGGCTGCTATATAGGGCACGGGCTCAAGGAAGTGGTACCCTATGTTATCATGGTGTTCGTATTGGTGTGGAGACCATATGGGTTGTTCGGTCTCGAAAGGATAGAGAGGGTTTAGAATGAGGAGACCTTCAGGTGTATTTGATACTTCGTACCTGCAGGATATGATGGTATTCCGCACTAATTCCCAACGCCTCGGCATGGGCCTGATCGTGCTTTTGTTTCTTGCTCTGCCCATGGTTGGCAGTGAATTTTCGCTTGCATTTATCAGCACGACGGCAATCACAGCCATCGCATTACAGGGATTGAATATCCTCAGTGGTTCCTGTGGCCAGATTTCTATCGGCCATACCGCCTTTATGGCGGTTGGCGCATATACCTCAGCGCTCCTAGCAAAATTTATGGGCCTTCCATTTCTGCTCTGTCTGCCATGCGCTGGTCTGGGCGCAGGAATTGTGGGCATTATCTTCGGACTTCCTTCGCTCAGGGTTAAAGGATATTACCTTGCCCTAACCACTATCGCTGCGCAGTTCATAATTATATACCTGATCAAAACCCCCTTTCCTGAAATCACCGGTGGTGCCATAGCTCTGCACGTGCCACAGGTATCTATCGCAGGGTTCGTTTTTGAAACTGAAACCCACTTCTACTACCTTATTTTGATACTGACTATACTCATGACGTTTTTTTCAAAAAGCGTGATGCGTAGCCATTTCGGAAGAGGTTTTGTTGCTATACGGGATAATGATATTGCAGCAGAAGCCATGGGTATCAATCTTTACTCCTACAAATTGCTGGCTTTCTTCATTGGCTGCTTTTATGCAGGCGTAGCAGGATCCATGTGGGCGGCTTATGTCAGGGTAATCTCACCAGATGATTTTACGTTAATGAATTCAATATGGCAAATGGGTATGCTCATCGTCGGCGGACTGGGAAGCACTCTCGGACCCTTTTTCGGCGCCGTTTTCATAAAGTTCTTGAATGAAGTCTGCGTGATGGTAGGCCCGTTGATAACTGCGGCAATCCCCCAGATCGGGGCGCAAATTTCAGCGGCATTGGTGGAGATGACATTCGGCTTAACTATTATCCTTTTTCTTGTCTATGAACCCAGGGGAATCGCCCACAGGTGGGAAATCCTAAAAGAATCTTATCGTCTTTGGCCATTTTCTTACTAACCAAAAACAAGGGGGGAAGTAACCATGAAAAGAATAACGCTGTTTTTTCTGGCAATAGTGTTGGTTCTTTGTTCCGGCGCAAGCCTAAACACAGTCCTTGCCGCGGAAAAGGGACCTATTAATTTCGTTTACATAACAGATCTCACCGGGCCCGCGCACGCTCAGGCCGCTCCCCTGGGCTGGGCCATGGAGGATTATTTCAACTGGTTGAACGAGCATGGGGGTATAGAAGGCCACCCTGCCCGCGTGGAACTGGTAGATACAAAGTATCAGCTTCCACTTATGAGGACGGCCTATACAAGAGTGAAGAACAGGAAACATACCACCGTCTCCTTTGACTCGCTCTCCGGTGGAATAGAAGCGCTTAGACAGGAGTTTGCAAAGGACAGGATACCGGTTCTTATGTGCACCGGACATGGCCCGGCCTTGTACCCCGCATCCTGGGTCGTGTCAATTATGCCACCTTATGACGATACCCTGTGTACCATGGCGGACTGGATAAAAGAGAACTGGAAAGAGGATCGGGCCCCTCGTCTGGCCCTCTTTCTAGGAGATTACGCTTCCGGCAGATCTCCAGAGGCCGCTAAGTGGTATTGCGAAAAAAAGGGAATCGACATCGTGGCTACTGAATATTGTCCTCTGCTCCCCACTGACACAAGTGATCTTCTGATCCGCATACGGAATGCGAAACCGGACTTCATTTATGACACACTTATGCCGGGACAGGTAAAGGTAGTCCTGAGAGACCGCATGAAGCTTGGAATTAAGATCCCCCAGGTAAACTTTGTATTTAATTCCCTGTTGATAAAGAAAACTGTTCCACCAGAGGCTTATGCCGGATACATGGGTTTTCAGTTAGCTCGATCCTGGTGGGAAAAGGATGTTGAAGGTGTCCAGTTCGCATACAAACTCTACGAAAAACGTGGGCCGATGCCCCCGTATGTGTATATTGCCGCCACAGGCGGAGCCATGATCTGGGCTGAGGCCTTGAAGAACACAATACGCAATGCTGGATACGACGGGATAAGCGGACCGGCCATTATGGAAGGATACAAAAGCATAAAAGACTTCAATGCCATGGGACTCTATAAAAATGTTAAATATACAGCAGAGGACCTTAGAGGCTCCAAGTGGCTTAAGATCTGCCAGTTCCAGGAGGATGGCAGTATCAAAGATGTAACAGACTGGATGGCCGCCCCCTGGAACCTCAAGCTGAAAGCGGAAAGCGGTAAGTAAAAAAGTCTGTAAGCAGACACATCAAATATTCTGTAGTATACCCCTTGCTTCGGAGAGCAAAGGTTGACGTGGGCCCTGTTGACCCCACCTGAGGAAAATAAGGGCCTCAGGCCTCAACCAGAGGGGCTTTGCGGGCTTGATTAATTTGTAAACCTTTTAATATCTAAAACTTCAGGCTTAGGAGGAGGTTTATGGAAAAACTGACATTCGATAAGGTTGAAACCGGAGACGCTCTTCCCGAATTTATTCGGGAGGTGGACCAGAATACCTTCTGGAAATATTCAGTCGCATCTATGGATTACAATCCGGTTCATAATGATCCAGAGTGGGTAAAGACAGCTCAACCTTTCAAGATACCATATACAGTGGGGCATGGTATGATGACAATGTCCTTTATGACATCAACGGTTACTAACTGGGCCTTGCCTTCAATGCTCAGGATAAGGAAAATAAATTCGAAGTTCACCAGGCCTGTTGAAGCGCACTGGACAGTTAAGTGCACAGGGGTCGTTTCGTCAAAGCATTTTATCTGCAAGGGCAGAAATTTTGTGATAGTTGATGTAAAAGCCGAAAACCAAGATGGAGAACTCCTGGGTGTGAGCGATTTTGAAGTAGTCTTTCCTGATTAAATAAGGTGAAATAACATGCTTCTATAGGAAAGGAGTTAGATATATGGATTATAAAGACGAGATAAGGAAATATTTCAAAACTGAAAAACACCATCAATTCAGTATGGATTTCTTTACCGAAGCTGAAAACTACGAAGTCTGGGATGAAATCGATTTCTCCGATCTCCAGGAAGTTGACGGGGAAAACACCTATGAAATCAAAGCGGAAGACATGATGTTTTATGCAGAGGGAGGCCTGGACGACAACCCGCTCCTGACGGATGAAGAGTTTGCCAGACAATCCGCCTATGGAGAGTTGGTTCCGCATCCCCTGTTTATGACTCCCATAATCTTCTGGTGTGTAGGTGTCAAAGGCCGCGGCAACTGGATACGGACTCCCGGTGCCCGGAATCCCGGACAATCCATGGAGATATATGAAAATTTCCACGTGGGAGAAACTATACATATAAAAATAGTGCCACACGACAGGTACATGAAAAGGGGTAAGTGCTACCTGCAATACAAAATGGATGCATACAACCAGGATGATGTTCTCAAGTGCAGGATCTATTCCACACTTATCCTGCCACGGACCCGTGATGATATTAGAAAATTCCTCAAGGGTATAAGAGGGCTTTCTGACTAACGAGATGAAACACTATTGCACTTAACATAAAATTCTGAGACCAGATAGAGATTTCAAACAGATTTGAATCATGCCCTGAATTTATTAAGGGTAACACGACGGTGAATAATGCTCAATGTGAACAATATAGAGGTTAGATATTCCAAAGTCATTCTCGTCCTCCGAGGTGTGGCGGTTGAGGTGAAGGAGGGCGCTATCGTGGCCATGCTGGGAGCAAACGGTGCAGGAAAGACAACAACTTTGAAGGCCATATCCGGACTGCTCCGCACTGAGGAAGGCGAAGTCTCCGACGGCAGCATAACTTTTCTGGGGGACAGCATTCACCATATGGGTCCGGAAGACATTGCCAGGAAGGGAATCATCCAGGTCATGGAGGGCGGATGTGTTCTTGAGCACCTTACTGTGGAAGAAAATCTTGTTGCAGGGGCTGCGGTGATCCGGTCCCGCAGCACAATAAAAAAAGACCTGGATATGGTGTACGGGTACTTTCCGGAACTCAAAGGGCTTAGAAAGGCTACAAGCGGATATATTTCCGGTGGTGAGAGGCAAATGCTGGGCATAGGCCGCGCACTTATGGCCCATCCAAAATTAATCCTTCTGGATGAACCCTCATTAGGACTCGCACCTATTCTGGTAAAGACCATTTTCGAAATGATCGCAAAAATTAATAATACTGAAAAGACCTCTGTTCTGCTGGTTGAACAAAATGCACGTGCGGCTCTTTCCATTGCCAAATATGGATATGTTATCGAAAACGGCCGCGTGGTACTGGACGGGACTTCAGAATATCTTAGGGGAAATGAGGATATCAAAGAATTCTATCTGGGATTATCTGCTATTGGAGAAAAAAAGAATTATCGTAATGTAAAACATTACAAACGACGCAAGAGATGGCTTTAACTTAATCACAACCTTAAAAACATCAAACTGACCAAGTTATATTATAACCTCCAAGGAGCCCTCGGAATCCACATCGGTACCTCCTGCATGTATTTTTTATACTCATCTCCAAAACGATCGAGGAGAAGTTTCTCCTCATAACGGGCAATAAAGTGCAGAAAGAATACTGCCATCACAATGACACATAAAGCAGCAATAGAAATATGCAGCACGAAAAAGCTAGAATAAAGCAACAATTCACTAAGATATATCGGGTGACGTACAACGCCGAAAACGCTCTTTCTAATTATACCAGGAGTCTCTCTCCTCTCACCGAACACAACCGAAAGCCCTGTTTTCGCGAGGTAACCTGAGAAAATCAGCAGGACAATCCCAAAGGGTATTCTTATTAGAACCGGCACATAACCGTTCAGCGTAGTAGTAATCTTCAGAAAAAATGTATCAGATATCCATACTGTGGCAAATAAACATGCCAGAATTATCTGTCCGGCATCACTAAACTTATGTTCTCCAACAAGATCAACCCGGCCTTTCTGCTTTTCTCTATATGATTGCTTTCGGCCCATAGTATATCCTTTAAATACCCTTTTAAGTATGCCCGCTTTTGAAAATTTTTTCTAAACAACTTCTTTAATATATTTTTTCTTTAGTCCAGCATAGAAACCCTGGTCCTTTGGACCAGGTCAGAGTTCAGTGGCTT
>CAZVGY010000117.1:0-10064 GCA_964627015.1 uncultured Desulfobacteraceae bacterium | reverse complement strand
TAACCATCAACTCCGGAGAGGAACTGACTGTCCGGGAAGTCCTTGACTAATACATCTCACCTAACCGGTAAACAGATCAGCCGCTTCACGCATATTCCACAGAGTATCGAAGACCTGGTTTTAAAAACAAAGATGGTTCGTTTGCTAGGACGAGAAACAGCAACTTGTTTTCAGCGATGCGGTGGGACCGATTGCCTAATAACGGCCTATCATATGACTTATGAGACTGACCAAAAATACGGTACAAATTATCATCAGAGATTTCGTGATTATCTCAAATATGTTCAAGACAACGATTTTATGGTTACGGCTGGTGTAATGGATCCAAAGGGCGATAGGTCCAAGAGGCCTAGTAAGCAAGCGGATCCAGACCTGTATTTAAGAGTTGTTGAGGAGAGAAAGGATGGAATCATTGTGAGAGGTGCAAAGGCACATCAGACTGGTGGTACCAACGCACATGAACTGTTTGTAATTCCTTGCCGTAATATGACTAAAGAAGAGGAGAATTATGCTGTTTCCTTTGCTGTACCTTCAAATACAAAAGGTGTTTATAATATAGTTGGTCGGCAGTCCTGTGATACACGTAAGGAGGAAGAAGGAACTATAGATATTGGTAATTATTTTTCATGTGTTGAAACCCTTACGATTTTCGACGATGTTTTCGTCCCTTGGGAAAGAGTATTTTTATATAAGGAAGGAGATATGCCAATTCGAGCCGTGGAGATTTTTGGAGGAACGCACAGGGTTACTTCAGGGGGAGGCTGTGTCCCTGGAGTGATAGATGTTTGGATTGGTGCAGCGGCAGCTATTGCCGATTATAATGGTTTAGCACATATGAAACATATACAAAATAAAATAGCTGAAATGGTAGGTATAGGCGAAACTATTAGAGGGTGTGCTATGTGTGCATGCTACGAAGGTCATAAAGGCCCTTCAGGAGGATACCTAAACCATTTTCTTATGGCCAACACAACTAAGCATGTATCTGCTCATAAAACTTTTGAGCTTTTGGAATTATTGAATTATCCTGCAGGTGGAATTGTTTCGACCTTGCCGTCAGAAGCGGATTTTAGAAGTGAGACAGTAGGAAAGTATATCGAGAAATATTTTAAGGGAAATCCGAATGTCAGTACGGAAAATAGAATGAGGATGGTTCGTCTTATAGAGAACGCTAGTCTTGGATATAATAATCGAATTGCAGAGCTCCATGGAGCAGGGTCTCCTCAGCCATTGTTGGACATTTTACTTCACACTTGTAACCTAGACCAAAAGATAAAAGCTGCTAAAAAACTTGCAGGGATAAAAGAGTAAGTTTTAGGAGATTAATTTATGAAACTTGGAGGTAAGGTCGCTATAGTAACCGGGGGGTCCAAAGGAATCGGCCGTGGGATATGTTTAAAGTTTTCATCCGAAGGGGCTAGTGTTGTTGTTAATTATTTAAATAGCAAATCATCAGCCGAGGAAGTTGTTGAGCAAATAGTTAAGCGGGGTAGAGATGCGGTCGCCATAAAGGCTGATGTTGGTGATTATGAGCAAGTTGAAACTATGGTTAATAATGCCATTGCTCGTTATGGAAAGATCGATATCTTGGTGAATAATGCAGGAGCAACTGTCCCTAAAACTTTTTTAAAACTTTCCCGAGAAGAATGGCATGATGTCCTAAATATTCATCTCAATGGAACATTTAATTGCTGTAAACTCGTATTACCTTATATGGTAAAACAGAAATACGGCAGAGTTATAAATATTTCTTCGGGGATAGGCCTCACTGGGTATGCCGGATACGCTAACTATTGTGCTGCAAAGGCAGGTATAATTGGTCTGTCAAAGACTCTGACAAAGGAACTGGCTTCGAAGGGTATCTATATAAATGTAGTTGCACCTGGATTTGTCCCCACAGGAATCCAGGATACGGTTTCTTCAAAATACCGGGAGGAGCTTATTGCGAAAATTCCGATGCAGCGTTTCGGTACAGTTGAGGAGATCGCTGAGGTAGTAACTTTTTTGGCTTACGGGGGTGATTATATTAATGGACAAGTTATCCAAGTTGATGGGGGCATTTTTTGAATGTATTTGAATCGAAATAATAGGGCGATGTTATTTTCATACTGGAAGAAATTGTATTCTATCAGACGAAAATAATTTATACAGTTAAACTCCACGGGTAAATAATTATGGAAAAAGGTGAACTCTCCGAACTATGTTTACAGCTCTATCAGAAATTGGAGGAGGCACTTAAAAATAGAGAAGACAAAGAACTTCTCACTAAGATGGCTCAGGGGTTAGCGAGAGAATTTGTACCTATCCATAAAAATTTATGGAGTACCGCAGAGGATTTGTTCCATTTTATTGATAAATTATTTAGAAGGTCCCAAGCAAATGCTGCTAAGGCTATCGAAGATTATCTTGAGCAGGAAAAATACGAAAAAGCTTTAGAAATATTGTCTAAGAAGACACAAGAACATATGTTTTTACATGACCTTTACCTTGAGATACTTACTGTTCTTGAATCTACTATTGCTGAGGTTTTTGGCGAAGATTCACTTTACGATGCCTTAAGATATGCGGGTGAAAAGAAAAAGAACTGGTTTGAGGAAACGACTAAGCTTCCAGTCGATGATTTGGTGAGACATACTGCCTGGATATTAAAGATGCACAACGGCAATTTGAAAATTGAAGAGGATGATGAAAAGTTCACCTTCATTATGAATCCATGTGGTTCAGGAGGGCGGCTTTGGCGAGGTGAAACTCAGGGCGTTTGCTTAAAAAGGCATTATATGACTATCAAGCCACATATTATGAATCTTGGCCAAGAGGGTTTACCGGCTTATTGTACTCATTGTCCTGTTTGGAATAGCTTACTCCCTTTTGAGTGGTTTGGAAATCCTCTCTGGGTTTATGATTTGCCGACTAAGCCTGAGGACCCTTGTAAGGCCTATATCTATAAAAATTCAGAAGATATTCCTAAGGAATATCTTAATTTATTAAAGGAAAAAAAGTAATTTTGATATTTTGACAGCCCTTAGTAAAACTAGCGACTAAGGAGAAAATGGAAATGCTACCCCTTAAAGACCTTCAGGTTTTAGATCTGTCTATGTTGCTCCCCGGTCCTCTTTGCACAGTTTTTTTGGCTGATTTTGGAGCGGAAGTTATCAAGGTTGAAGCTCCTAAAACCGGGGACTACATCCGCTGGGTTCCCCCTATGATTGGGAAAATGAGCGCAAGGCATCATCTGGTAAATCGCAACAAGAAGAGCATAACCTTAGATTTAAAAAAAGAGAAAGGCAAGGAGGTATTTTTTAAACTGGTTAGGGAATCAGATATATTGATCGAGGGGTTCAGGCCAGGGGTGATGGGACGTTTAGGAATGGACTATTCGACAGCAAGAGAATTGAATCCAAGGATAATTTACTGCTCGCTTTCCGGCTACGGTCAAAATGGCCCATACAAAAATTTGGTGGGACATGATATAAATTATATAGGGATTGGTGGCCTTCTTGATATCACAGGTCAAAAAGGAGAACCTCCCACTGTTCCCGGCACACCAATAGGAGATATTGGAGGAGGAATGATGGCCCTTACCGGAATACTTACAGCCCTTTATGCAAGAAATCAAACAGGTAAAGGCCAATATGTTGATATCTCCATGCTGGATGGATTGATAGCTTGGCTTTACCATATTGCTGGTGATTATTTTGCAACGAACTATTGTCCTTCCCGGGGTGATAGTCTTGTCACCGGAGGCTACGCCTGCTATTCCGTATACCCAACCAAGGATGGCAAATACGTCACAGTTGGAGCCTTGGAGGACAAGTTCTGGAAAACTTTTTGTAAGACTATGAACTTGGAGGCTTTAATTCCAGACCAATTAAATCCCGAAAAGCAGATAGGAATGAAGGATGCTTTCACAAAGGTTTTCCTTACAAAGACACAAGCTGAATGGGTGAAAACTTTTGAAAATATAGAGATTTGTTTTGGGCCTGTAAAATCTCTATCGGAGGCCTTTGATGATCCTCAGCTTTTGGAAAGGGAAATGGTTTTTGAGATGGCGGATCCTGAGGTCGGTAAAATCAAACAGCTGGGTATACCTATTAAACTCTCAGATACGCCAGGAGAGGTGAGGCGGTCTGCACCTGCCTTGGGAGAACACACCGAGGAAATTATATCCAAGCTAGGTTATACAGATTCTGAGATTGAAAGCATGCGAAAAGACCAAGTGATTTAAAGTGAGGTGTGAATTTTCCCCCGAATAGTGGACATACAGTTAAGCGAAATGATAATTTTTCACATAGGAGGTTTTGCTGAAATTAAGAAAACCTCCTAAAGTGGATTTTTAGATTGTAACCCTTCAGCTTATTATAAAGTATCTAAAAAAATAGTTTTTTTTCAGCCAGAAACTCCGAAGTGTTTTTTAAGGCTAAAGCGCCTACTGATTAATTCGAGAAATTTTTGATTGCTAACTATAGATTAACAATTTTTTAGAACGAAATTCAGAGTCTAAAGTTGCTTATTCTATTAATTGTTTGAAATTTAATTCTACCAAACGATTGGTAAATAATTTGCAAAGAAAGACAAAATATAAGGAGGACTTATGAGCGCAGAAAATAAAGCTAACAAGGAGCAAAGTACGCTTAACCGATCATGGAAAGATTATTGGAAGACAGGTGTCAGCTATGCTGGTGACCACAAAATTCTGATAAGGGGCTATTCTTTACAAGATTTGATTGAAAATGTCAGTTATACCGAAATTCTATATCTTTGTTTGAAGGGGGAACTCCCATCAAAAGAGCAAAGACGTGTTTTTGATGCAGTTGTCTCCGGTATTGTAGATCATTACTTTTTCGCTTCTACAACACCTGCAGCTCGCTTCGTTGCCTCAACAGGACACGCTACACCTATCCCAGCATTTGCCGCTGGAATATTAGCCATGGGCTCACATACTGTTTCTCCTCAAGACACTGCTGAATTAATTGAAAAGGCCATAGAAAAAATGGAAAAGAAGGGCCTTTCTCAAGAGGAGGCCGCTGAGGAGATTATCAATGATTATATTAAAGCCCGTAAAAATATACCAGGTATTGGCCATCCTCTTCATCCTGACGGAGATCCACGGGCTATAGCAATCAAAAAGGTTGCCGAGGCAAATGGGTTTTTCAAGGAAAAATCTGAAATGTACGAAGCTATACAAAAGGCGTTTGAAAAGAAAACAAAGAAAAAACTCCCGATTAATGTAGATGGAATGATGGCTTGTGTTCTTGCCGACATGGGATTTAATCCCATTGAAATGGCAGGTGTAGCCGCGATTTCGTTTATGCCGGGGATTATAGCCCATGTAACTGAGGAAACCTTGCATGGAATGCCTGTTAGAATCATCCCTCCTGAACTAGGCGCTAAGTATGTCGGGAATACTGAGAAAACCCTTCCAGATGAATTTAAACGAGGGCCAAAACCCTAGCTATAGCTTTGAGATACAAAATGTTATTCATGAATTGTTCAATCAAGTAGTCAGGTAGTATTCTCATTTAGTGAGGGGAGTCTCTAATGGAGGAAAAGGATTGCTTGCTAAAAGCTAGTAAATTAAATCTTACTTTTGGTAATGTAGTGGCGCTTAGGGAGGTAAGTGTCACCATCGGCAAAAGTGAAATACTCGCTATCATAGGTCCTAATGGCGCAGGTAAAAGTTGTCTATTGAACTGCTTTAACAATTTTTATCACCCTCAGGAAGGAGAAGTTTTTTTTAACGGACATTGCATCAGTAATTATAAGCCTCATAAAGTTGCCGCCCTCGGGATAGCACGTACATTTCAAGGTGTGCAACTTTTTCCAGGCCTAACTGTCATTGGTAACCTTCTGACAGGACGTCAAATTAGAATGAAAACCAATTTTATCCAGGATTTTTTGTACAGACCCTGGAGTCATCGTGAAGAGATAAAAGAACGGAGGAGAGTAGAAGAAATTATCGATTTTTTAGAAATTAAAGCAATTCGTCATAGACTTGTTGGGTCTTTAGGTTATGGTCTTCGAAAACGAGTGGATTTAGGTCGGGCACTAGCAATGGATCCAAGTATTTTACTTATGGATGAGCCTTTGGCTGGTATGAATATGGAAGAAAAAGAAGACATGGCTCGTTTTGTTTTGGATATTCGAGAAGCTATGGATATCCCCATTGTAATAGTTGAGCATGATATGCAGGTGGTTATGGATATAGCTGACCGAATTTATGTGTTGGATTGGGGAAATGTTATTGCAGAAGGAAATCCTGCAGAAATAAAAAGTGATCCAAAAGTTATAAAGGCCTATCTCGGAAAGGAAACATTAAAATGAACGTTTCAATTGACGAAGATAAGAAGTGGGGAGATCTGCCCAGTATTTTGGATCATGGAGTACAAACTCTTCCTCAATTATTAGTATACCAAGCTCGGTTATTTAGAGATAGGATTGCTCAAAGGAAAAAGAATTATGGTGTATGGCAGCGCTATACTTGGTCTGAACTTCTTGCAAAGGTTAAGGCGGTTGCCATGGGATTGCTGTCTTTGGGCGTAGAACGGTATCAAACTGTTGCCCTAATAGGTGAGAATGAGCCGGAATACTTCTGGTGTCAACTGGCAGCACAAGCAATTGGATCTAAGGTTGTTTGTCTTTATCCGGATTTGACAGCTGCCGAGATGAAATATGTGCTTATTCATTCAGATACTGTTTCAGCAATATGTGAAGATCAAGAACAAGTTGATAAAGTTCTAGAGCTAGAGCCCGAGCTCTCTCAAGTGAACAGCATAATTTATTGGGATGACAAGGGCATGTGGGGTTATCACCACCAAAAATTGATAACGCTTGAGGATGTCATTAAAAGAGGCGAAGAACATATAAATATGCAACCAGAATTATTTGATGAAGTAGTCAGTGCCGGTAAAGGGAATGATGTAGCTTTATTATCCTATACTTCAGGGACAACAGGGCTTCCTAAAGGATGCATTATTACCCACACTAATCTTTTGGATTACGCTTTTCGTGTTGCAGGGGGGATACATATTAAACAATTTACTGAATATCTTTCGTATGTTTCCCCAGCTTGGCTAACAGAGCAAATCCTTGGTGTGTCTTTAGGGCTTTTAGCACCAATGACTTTGAATTTTCCCGAGGAACCGGAGACTGTCCAAGAAAACATAAGAGAATTAGGGATAGAGTTTTTGATGCTGAGTCCTCGTCAATGGGAGAGTCTGGCAGCACTTGTTCAATCTAAGATGATAGATGCTGGTCTGATACGAAAGGCTCTCTTTAATTTTGGAATAGATATAGGACATAAAGTTAATGTCAATCTCCTTGAGGGGAAGGAGGTTTCTTTAAGAGCGAGATGCTTATATTATTTAGCTGATAAAATAGTGCTATATCATTTGAGGGATAACCTGGGACTCCAACGGGCTTATTTAACTGTATCCGGCGGTTCAGGGATGGCCCCGGATGTCTTTCGTTTTTTCCATTCTATGGGTGTTAAATTGAGAAACGGTTATGGGACAACAGAAATGGGCCTTTTTACTCTACATTTAGGAGAAACTTTCGACCTAGAGACAGTAGGAAAATTATTGCCCGTGTTAGGGAAGATAGGACCTCCGCAAAAATTTAAGGTTTCAGAGGAAAGCGAGCTTTTAATGGCAGGAGGCTCAGGTTTCGCAGGTTATTATAAAGACCCGGATGCTACTTCCAAAGTTATTTCAGATGGGTGGTTTTTAACTGGAGACTCTGTAAATTTAACGAAGAAAGAAGAGTTGGTTTATCTTGATCGTATAAGTGATTTACGACAATTGTCAACTAATCATAGTTATCCTCCTCAATTTATCGAAAATAGACTCCGGTTTAGCCCCTTTGTAAAAGATGTCATGACTATTGGTGATAAAGAAAAACCTTATGTTTCAGCATTTATCAATATTGATGCAGGGACTCTGGGTGTTTGGGCTGAACAGAGGAAGATAGGTTACACAACTTATACTGACCTCTCCCAAAACCAAAAGATAAGGGAACTTATTGCTTCCGAAATTAAAAAGATAAACCACTTTTTACCCGAAGGATCTAAGGTCAAACGCTTTATTAATCTCCCAAAAGAGTTGGATGCCGATGAAGGTGAGCTAACTCGTACCAGAAAGATCCGTAGAAAGTTTTTGGAAGAGAAATACAATGAGTTTATTCTTCACATTTACAAAGGTGACAAGGAATTTAAAGCTAAGATCCCTGTTAAATATCGAGACGGTAGAAGCGGGGTAGTAAATGCCACTGTCTTTGTTAATGATTTGATCGAATGAGATTAGTTAGATTCTATGGTTCCTGTTAGAAGTAGAACCCATTCGATAAAGGAGACACTGATATGATTAATTTGTTTACGCATCTGATTAATGGTGTACTGACAGGGCTTCTTTACGCTTTGGTTGCCATGGGATTTGTAATTATATACAGGTCCGGAAAGGCTTTCAACTTCGCACAGGGTGAGATTTTGATGCTGGGAGCATTCTTGGTTTGGACATTTTCAATGGGACTCGGATTACCATTATGGCTCTCAATATTGTTAGCCTTCATCTCTAGTATACTATTAGGCTTAATCATAGAAAGAGTACTCCTTAGACCGTTAATAGGTGAAGAATTATTCTCGTTAATTATGATTACTATTGGACTTCTAATTTTTCTAAGAGGCACAATATTGGTTTCATGGGGAGGGGGTATTTTTATGTTCCCCGTTATAATCCCTTTAAAAGCTGTCAAAATTGGATCATTGATCCTCGACAGGGCCCTAGTGGTAGGAGCCTTTATAACAATAATCCTTGGCTTTGCCTTTTCATGGTTTTTCAATCGAACTCGTATGGGCCTTGAGATGACAGCGGTTGCCGAAGATCATCAGATTGCCCTTTCCCTAGGAATTACTGTTAAAAAATCCATAGCTTTTTCTTGGGCGATTAGTGGCGTCTTGTGTACTATTGCAGGAATAATCTTGCTGAATGGTAAGGGCATGAGTTTTTTGGCGTCGGATATAGGTTTTGCAGCTTTACCAGTAGCCCTACTGGCAGGTCTAGAATCTATCGGAGGCCTGGTTTTGGCTGGCCTGATTGTTGGAATTACAATAGGCATGGCCTCCTTTTTCCTTGACCCAATATTTCAAGGTGGTGTGACCATGGTTTCTCCTTTCATTATTATGATTATTATTCTATTGGTTCGGCCTACGGGATTATTTGGCTGGAAGACAATAGGGAGGATATAGTCATGACGCTTCCAGCGGGTGTATTTTCGGAAACTTACGACCAAGACCAAGCTCTAATACGAACAAGAAAGCAATGGATCTGGTTTTTTGCCTTGATAACGTTAATGCTTCTTTTCCCATTTATTATGGGAGGGGGCATATTAGGTACCATGAACGTCATAGGTGTCACCGTAATCGCGGTAGTCGGTCTACAGATTACTACTGGATATGCAGGTCAAATTAATATAGGTCAGTCTGCTTTTATGGGCGTTGGGGCATATATCTGTGGGACGTTGAGTGTTAATTTTGGCCTTCCATTTTGGATCACTATTCCGATCGGTGGAGTTGGTGCTGCGATTTTTGGCGCTATTTTTGGGCTCGCCGCTGTCAGGATCAGGGGGTTTTATATGGCTTTGACTACACTCGCAGCCCAGTATGTTTTTCATTTTACTATGCTGAAGTTGCCAAAGGAGTGGTTCGGACAATCTGGAGGCCTTCGACTCGATCCTGCAAGTGTAGTGGGGTTTTCCTTTGATTCGGATATACGTATGTACTATCTGATTTTTTTTATAGCAGCTTTAATGCTCTATGGCGCATGGAGTCTTGTAAGGAGTAATACCGGCAGATCTTTAGTTGCTGTGAGAGATAATGACAATGCAGCTGAAATTATTGGGATCAGTAACTTCTATTATAAATCGCTGGCCTTTTTCATTGGTGCTTTTTATGCAGGCATAGCCGGTGGACTATGGGCGTATTACGTTAGGTATGTTCAGGTCGATCAATTCACCCTTTGTGTTGTGGTCAAATAAAAACGGACAGTTTATGTTAAGCCGCCTTACGGCATAGT
>CAZVGY010000116.1:0-10097 GCA_964627015.1 uncultured Desulfobacteraceae bacterium | reverse complement strand
TTTCCTCAAAGCATTGGAAGATAAAAAATTTACACAAGAAACTTGACTGCACCTTTATAAGTCTATAAAGCGAATTTTCACTTATTTGGATACTGGTATATGAGTCAGTATTCAAGCGAATAAATTTCTTAAAATGATGTCGGGTTACATTTGAACCATGTGCCAAACTAATGGCTTGAAAAGTTACAGGCTATTTTGCCAGTCGGTTTAAATTATTTCCACTTTTTATCAATCATCTCTTTGTATTCCACCCTGTAGATGTAAAGCATAACATTAGCAAAGCCTAGAAGCAGAGGGCAATATGGCAATCCTTTTAGACCAAAAAACTTGATCCCTACAATAATGGCGAGAAAAAGATAAAAAGGGAACATTCGGCTTTCGTCCCGCATGAGCAAGGGCCGGCATCATTATCATGACTGTTATGAACGTTACGTCAGTCAATGCTACCAGGTTTTTTTGCCTCTAAGGCGATGCAGCATAGGTTTTTTGAGCGGATAAAAAATAGAAGCAAGGAGTATTGAAAGAATAATTGTGAAAAAAAAGGAGGGAGCATAAGATACGCCAGATTCAGGGAAAAGAAGCTGATCGCGAGCTAAAACGGCCTCTACGTTTCTTTTGAGGAAATATCGGATTTCAATGCGCTTGATCCAGCTTAGTGGTATTTCTTTTCAAGTCGGAAAATTGAAAGTGGCGAATCCGGTTTTAGCTCATAGCCCTAGGCCCCGTATTTTTTGAACCTTCTTGCGTGTGCCAGGGCAAGCCCCATCAAATGCAAACCGGGGCGAAGGCCCAGAGAACCGTGCAGGCAGGATTCTTCGTTAAAAGCTTCTACAGAGTCTACTCTCGCGAATGGAGACCGGATCACGAGAGGTACCGGATGCCAGCTGTGCATGCCCATGAGTGCCGGGGTAGAGTGATCAGCAGTAACTACCAGAACATCTGAATGGAGGTTTGCTACTCTGGGCATGAGTTTGTCAACACTCTCAATAATCTCTACCTTTTTTGTAAAATCTCCATTTTCCCCGCTGCTGTCCGTCTTCTTTATATGCAGAAAATAGAAGTCATATCCTGTACCATAGAGTGACTCCAGGCGGTCCACAGAAGACTCAAGGTCTTCTGGCGGATCAGCGATATCAAGTCCAAGGAGGCGGCTAATTCCCCTGTACATAGGATATTCCGCTATACAAACTCCTTTCAGGCCAAACCGGGTTTTTAGGCCTGGAAGAGGTTGATATCTGTCAAAACCGCGCAGCAATATCATGTTCGCACTTTTTTCATCGGCAAGAACTTCTCGCGCCTGTTTGATAAACGAGCCAGTTACTTCAGCCGTGTACTGTGAATTTTCATTAAGGGCTTTCGGCTCAAGGGGTTTCACTCCGGTTTGTTGTGGATCCGTATCACTTAAACTTCCGTAAAACTTAGGGCCTCGTAAAACAAACACGGCTCGATGTTCACTTACTGTCTCCAGAAAAAACTCTCCTTCGATATTCAATGTCACATTATCTTTGATTTTTTGGCACAGCCGTTGATTTGTTGCGGTAGCAATTCTACCCCCTCTTCGATCCACCACTTTTCCGGTGCTGTCCACGGTCGCGAAATTAATCCTGGCCGCCACATCCCCTTTTCTAAGGTCAAAGTTTATTCCAAGTGCAGAGAGAATACCCCTTCCTATTTGGTATTTGATTGGATCGTAGCCAAAAAGTGCCATATGGCCAGGACCGCTTCCCGGGGTAATGCCTGGTCCAATTATTTCTAGAAGACCACAGGCCGATTCCTTTGCTATTCGGTCCAGTTTAGGTGTATTGGCCCACTCCAGCTCTGTCCCCTTCTGGTTCAGAGGCAATCCTCCTACACCATCGATAATAACATAGATAATATCCCCGCCACTGGGCTGAATGAGGGTTTCCCAAATTTCAGTTATATCCATGCCTCGACCCCCCTTTATAAATTTTTCATCAATATTTAATAGAACAGAATAGACTTATTATGAATAGGGTCTGGCGGGTATATTTACTATCCCCCTAATGTAGCTGTTCCAGGGTCATCAATTTTCTGTGGCACAATCCTCGTTTTAAAGAGCTGTTTTATCCTCCTTGAACCTTATCTTCGCGCCCCCGGTAAATGCGAATATACATCATTCACCCTATTGAGGCACTTTAAGCCTCAATGTATAAAAAATTTGTAATCCAAAAGGCAATGGCTTACAGGGCAGGACCGTTTATAGAAGATAATGCTGGGAATTCCATAGTACTGGTGTTTTTTATGAGATGGGCATATGGACTTGAAAAAAATCCTGACACAAACTTCAATAATGTGGATAGCCTGTCCAAAGAAGAGGCCCAACAGGAAGTGGATGCACTGCGAGAAAGCATAGAATACCACGACTATCTATATTACGTTAAAAATCAGCCCCGCATTTCTGATTTTGTCTATGACAAGCTGTTTCGTCGCCTGCAGGAGCTTGAAGAGGCCTTTCCCGAAGTGATTACCGACACCTCCCCCACCCAGCGCGTGGGGTCCGAACCCGTAGATGAGCTGAAGAAGGTAAAACATGCCGAACCTATGCTAAGCCTGAATTCGGCCCTGGAACAAAGTGATGTCAAGGACTTTCATGAGTTCATACGCCGCAATACAGACGAAAGGAATCCGAAATATGTTCTGGAACCCAAATTTGACGGCTTTTCTGTAGAAGTAAGCTATCAGGAAGGTAGCTTACAGTATGGAGCCACTCGTGGGAACGGGGAAGTAGGAGAAGATATTTCAAAAAACCTGAAGACAATCAGGGCTATTCCCATGCACCTGAAAGGTGAAAAGAAAACCCCTTCTTTTCTTTCTGTGCGGGGAGAAGTCTTTATGTCCAAGAAGGGATTTCAGCAATTGAATAAGGAGAGGATTGAAAAAGGCCTCGAACCTTTTGCCAATCCCCGGAATGCTGCTGCAGGAACCATGCGACAACTGGACCCCAAAAATGTGGCAGGTAAACCCCTGGATATTTTTTTCTATGAAATCCTAAAAATAGAAGGGAATGGCTTTGCTTCACACGTGAAAGCCTTAAAGCAATTTGCAAAGTGGGGACTGAAGACGGATCTACACCTGAAGACAACCACTCGATTTAAAGATATTGTATCGTATCACCAATCTCTGTCGAATCAGAGGGATGAACTTGAGTATGAAATAGATGGTATTGTTATAAAAGTGGACAGCTTTGATCTGAGAAAAAAACTTGGCGTGCGACAGCGTAGTCCGCGCTGGGCATATGCCTGGAAATTCTCTCCCAAGCAAGAAATTACTTTACTGGAGGATATTGTAGTTCGAATAGGAAGGACCGGCATGCTTACGCCGGTAGCGCTTCTTCAGCCTGTAGACGTGGGGGGAGTTACCGTCAGCCGTGCCACTCTGCATAATGAGGATGAAGTTAAAAAGAAAGATGTAAGACCCGGAGACACGGTGCGTATCGCGCGGGCAGGAGATGTAATACCCGAAGTAGTGGAGCGTGTGGGGACCACGGGAAAGAAGCGCAAGCAATCATTTTCCATGCCCAAAAAGTGCCCTTCGTGTGGAGCCGAAATCTATCGTGAAGGTGCTTATTATTTCTGCCCTGCAGGACTTTCCTGCCCGCCACAGGTAATCGGCCGGATCATTCACTATGCTTCAAGGGACGCCATGGATATTAAAGGCCTGGGCAAGAAGACAGCGCAGGATATGGTGAGGAAAGGCCTTGTCAAAGACATTTCTGCCCTCTATGCGCTTTCTGTTGAAGACTTGCAGAAACTCGACGGTTTTGCCAAAAAATCCGCTGACCAGCTTTACGAGGCCATACAGGAGACAAAAAATCCGCCGCTGGACAAATTTCTTTATGCCCTTGGCGTCCGTCATGTAGGAAGGCGGGTGGCCATGTTGCTTGCCAGGAGATATCATAAAGTGGATAACCTTCAAAAGGCCACCAGGAGTGACCTGGAAAAGCTTGAGGAAATCGGACCGAAGATTGCGGAAAGCGTGAGCCGGTTTTTTACCCAGGAGATTAATAAAAAGGTTTTAGACCGCCTTGAAAAGTCCGGGGTCAAAGTAAAAGAAATGCCTGGAAAGAAAGGGGATACACCACTTGAAGGAAAGACCATTGTTTTTACGGGAAAACTGGAAAATTATACGCGTGAGGAAGCCCAAAGGTATGTAGAAGAGCTGGGCGGCCGAGCTTCTACCAGCGTGAGCGGTGAAACGGACTATCTTGTAACCGGTGAGGGCCATGGCAGCAAGATGGAGGAGGCCAAAAATCAGGGAGTGAAAATTATTGATGAGAAGGAATTTGAAGAATTGGCCCGGGGATAGATACAATCAGCATTCTTTTATAGCTGTAAAAGGCAACCTGATATTAGCCAAAAATCTCAAAGTTAAAAAAAGGAGACACTGATGGAAGAAAAAGAAAAATATCACGCGGAAATGGAAGCCAGGCTCATGAGATTCGGTGCAACCATTAACGAAATAAAAACAAGAATGGAAAAGAGAAAGGAAAGCCTGTCTAATATCCCCATACAGGCAACCATAAAGAAACACGAGGATGCCAAGGCAAAACTGGCCGCAATGGAGCAGTCTGATGAAAATAGCTGGCATAAATTTAAGACAGAATTGAACAACCTTGCCAATGACATCGATGAAGACATCAGAGAGTCGCTGGCCTATTTCCCATAGAGTCTCAACGGTTTTGAATCAGCAGTACAGAATATTATTTTCCCTGCCGGTTTCGTTGATACCGGCGTATCTCTTTGTCTGGTTAAGGAAGGCCTGTAAACTATACTACGGTTTGTAGGAGCGGGCCTTAAAACCGAGATATATAAGCAGGGTTCCGAATAAAATGGCATAGATGCCAATCAGCCACACCACTGCAAGAGCACCTGCCAGAGGGTTGGCAATCAATAGAATACCTATCAGTACAGAGAGGCCTCCGGCTATCCCCAGTGCCCACTCCCCTTTCATTTCTCTTCGAAGCTGGACAGCAGCGGCAATTTCAAGTATTCCGGTCAGGACAGCCCAGAGAGCAATGAATATGAGCAAAAGAACCGCAGTCAGGGCCGGCCAGATAAAAGCAAAAACTCCCACCACGAGGACTGCAATTCCTTCGAGGAGAAGCAGCCACCAGGACTTTTCTTTACGCTGCTTAAAAGAAGCTATAATAGCCAGAACTCCTTCAAGCAGGACATAAACTCCAAAGAGAATAATGAGAATTCCCAGGGACAATTCTGGCCATATAAGAGCCATAATACCAAATAATATGGCAAGGCACCCTCGCAGAACATGGAGCCACCAGTTATGCGCTATTAAGATATACATTTGATTTTCTCCTTGTTTATAACTTTACTTCCAGTAAGCCGGCCTACCGTAAAAATCATATAAGCGGACTTCATACTGCCTGGTGACGGGGTGAGCAGGTTGGTATTCCGGGCTTTCCTTGACTTCTTTAGTAGTCAAAGGGACTGTTACACTCTTTTCCGCCCAGCTCACTGATTCGATCCAGGAAGGAGCTGTTAGAACGTCCCTGCCTGGCAGCCAGTTACGAGTGTGTACTACCAGGTAACGAATAGTCCGGAGTTCATCGTCAAAAAGGAAATCCTTGCATCGTCCTGTTTCAACATCCTCGGCGGAAAGAACATAGTTAAAAATCTCTTTTAGACTTCGCAGCATACTATCCACCTTTGCCTTTTAAAATATATCGAAAGTGCTACAGCTTTAACAGGAACATATTGTTTTCAGATCATTGCACACTCCAGTGCTCACCGGAGTAGCGCGGCAATATACATGCAGATAAACCGATCTCTTAAATCTTAAAACCACTTTTTTCTCCTTTGATGCCGGGTTACTTATGACTTAAGGTACAAAATTTTGCCTGTTTAACAAAATGGGGTGAATACCCTATTTGCATTTTCTTAAAGAGGTATATGATATTTTTTATGGAGAGATGGTCGCGATAATTAATACAGGCTTTGATTTCCAAAAACCTGCGAGAGGTAAACAATGCCGGTTCAAAATTCAGATGTATCCAATATATTTAATAAAGTCGCAGACATCCTTGAAATAGAAGGTGCAAACCGATTTCGAGTTCGTGCTTACCGGAACGCTTCACGGGCTGTCTCCAGCCTGCCGCGGAACGTGTCAGAGATGATAAAATCAAAAGAAGACCTTACAAAATTACCGGGTATTGGCAAGGACCTGGCTGGAAAAATCGAGGAGATCGTTAGGACCGGTTCCCTTGACCAACTCAGAGAACTCGAAGGCAAAACACCGAAGGGATTGAGTCAACTTATGAAATTAGAAGGGCTGGGTCCCAGGCGGGTAAAGGCCCTTAATCAGAATCTTGGTGTGACCAGTCTCAAAGAATTAAGGGAAGCAGCTCTACAAGGAAAAATAAGGGAACTGGAAGGCTTTGGAGAGAAGACTGAACAGGCGATTTTAGAGGAACTTGATAGAGGTGAAACAACGGAGCAGCGGATTAAGCTGATCGAAGCCGAACAGAGAGCGCAGTCTTTGGTAGAATATATAAGAGAGGGTAAGGGTATCAAACAGATTACCGTAGCAGGTAGTTACAGACGGCGAAAGGAAACCATAGGGGACCTGGACATCCTGGTTACATGCCGCAAAGACTCTAATGTGATGGATCGTTTTGTAGAATATGAGAATATAAAAAAGGTGATTTCCAAAGGAAACACAAGGGCTACCATTGTTTTGCGTTCGGGGCTCCACGTTGATCTTCGAGTCCTTCCCCAGGTCAGCTACGGAGCCGCTCTCCATTATTTTACAGGATCTAAAGCCCACAATATCGCCATACGCAAGCTCGGGGTCAAAAGGAAGCTCAAGATAAACGAGTACGGCGTTTTTAGGGGAGACCGTCGCGTCGCAGGTAAAACCGAAAAAGAAGTATATGAACAGGTGGACCTGCCCTATATCGAACCTGAGCTGCGAGAGAATCGGGGAGAGGTGGAGGCCGCCCAGAAAAAGGCTCTTCCGAATTTGATCACGGTAAAAGACCTTAGGGGCGATCTTCATGCTCACACCAAGGCGACGGACGGGAACGCCACACTCAAGGAAATGGCTGATGCTGCAAAAAAACGAGGCTATGACTATTTGGCTATTACTGACCATTCCAAGAAAGTGACAATGGCCCACGGCCTTAATTCCAAGCGCCTGGCAGAACAAATAGAGCAGATTGACCGGCTAAACGGAAAATTGAATGGCTTCGTTCTGCTAAAGGGAATAGAAGTCGATATCCTGGAAGATGGAGCGCTCGATCTTTCGAATGATATATTGAAGGAATTGGATATCGTCGTGGCATCTGTACATTATCATCAGCGGCAGTCCAGACAAAAAATGACCGAAAGGGTTCTTCGCGCCATGGACAATCCGTACTTCAATATTTTTGCTCATCCTACGGGACGGCTCATTAATGAGCGGGAGCCCTATCAGATTGACCTAAAGCGAATCATGGAGGGGGCGAAGGAAAGGGGCTGTTTTCTGGAAATAAATTCCCACCCGGATCGCCTGGATCTCTCGGACAGCCACTCAAAAAT
Source organism: uncultured Desulfobacteraceae bacterium (assembly GCA_964627015.1). Classification (GTDB taxonomy): domain Bacteria; phylum Desulfobacterota; class DSM-4660; order Desulfatiglandales; family Desulfatiglandaceae; genus CAZVGY01. Next base: position 2,541 of record CAZVGY010000116.1, on the reverse strand, counting down.
GGCCAAGGAGATAGGGGTCAAACTGGCGATATCTACAGACGCACACAGTATAAATGATCTGGATTTTATTCGATACGGTGTAGATCAGGCGCGCCGGGGATGGCTGGAGCCAGATGATGTAGTCAATACACTCCATCTGAAGGAGCTCAAGAAGCTGGTTAAAAGAAAATAACCCTATCCTGTCGGTTAATCTGTGTCCATTATATTGCTTCTAAAAGTATGACAAATAGAATTCCTGCTATGAGTGAAAATATGGTCTGGTGATTGGATCCTGCACAGCCGCTGGGTATAAGCTCATCTGCTGTAATATATATCATAAGCCCGGCTGTTGCACTGATGATAAACCCTATGACCATCGGCGATATATTTTGAAACAGGTACCGGGCAAAGACATATCCGACCAGAATAGGCACTGCAGTTGAAGAGGAAACAAGGAACGACTTCAGCCTGGCTCCAGTGGTATAATAATAGGGAGCCGAAGTGCAGATGCCTTCAGGGATATTGTGAATTGCTATGGCCAGCGCAATAACAAGAGAGATTTTCATTTCCGTAACTGAGCCGACGGCTATGGCCATACCTTCCGGAAAGTTGTGGAGAAAGATACCCATGATGAGATAAACCGATGTACGCTCAAGGTTGCATCCGTGCTCCTGCGAGCATAGCTGAGGATGAATATGAGGTATGAGTCGATCGAGACCATACATGACCAGAGAACCAAAAGCCAACCCACATAAACTGACAAATGTAGATGAAAAATCAATGCTGTTGGGGATAAGCTCCAGAAAGGATATTGCAAGCATCACGCCTGCAGCAAAACAGAGCATGTTGCAGATATAACCAAAAGAAGGTTTTTTGAACACACCAATAAAGGATCCAATGATCGGCCCCATTACCATAATAAGTACTATCCAAAAAAGCGGGTCCATTGTTAGTTATTACCCTAATCCCTTGGTTAATATTACACTCAGTCTATTCTTCCCTGCCTTCTTTGTAACCTTTTTTAAACTCGGATTTGGCCCTGGAGACGCTTGTCTTCAGAATTTTCCAGGAATTATCAATTCCCTGCTTAAAATCATCCCAGACCCCTTCGCTCCCTTTCTGTAGTTCTTCAATCTCCTTTCTAAGGTCTTTTCGTTTTGCCTTAAGGGCCTGTAACTTGTTATGGCACTCTCTTCTTTTCTGGGCATGTGTTTTATTTATCTCTGCAGTAAGTTCGTTGATCTCCGCATTCAATTCCTTTACTTTCGTCCTTAATTTTTGAATATGGAGTTCTTTCCCTTCAGACATTGCAGCCTTCCTTTTTACTTTAGTGCATGGATGCAATATTGACTATGTATCAATACCTTACATGTATTCATAGCAGGTAGCACGAATCAACCGCTGGTATTCTATTATAATCCAGCAGTATTTTGCAAAGAGATGTTTTGTAATCTATTATCCTGTTTATAAATTTTCACTCGATGATTTTTGAGAAGACCTGGGAAGGCGAACATTAAATTCGCTCCCTTCACCTGGTTTACTCTCTGCATCAAGCGTTCCACCATGAAGTTCTATATATCGTTTTACATTTGACAGCCCTAACCCAAAGCCGCGTAGTTCTCTGTCCCTGACCTGCATCACTTCCTCAAAGGGCTTGAGCACGAGATCCAGTTTCTGTTTTTCAATACCTTTACCATCGTCTGCAACTCTAATATCCACAAAGTCTTCCTTAAGGGAAATAGTGACCCGTACCTTTCCTCCTGGATCAGTATAGCGGATTGCATTGTCGACCAGGTTGAATATAGCCTTGTGAATGATTAGTGGGTCAGCTTCAATTTTTACCGGCTCATAAGGTTTTTTCAGGTCCACGGAAATATTTTTCTTCTCTGCGTCAGGCCTCAGGGTTTCGCAAACTCGTCTGGCAGTTTCTGTAATATCGAAAACCTCCAGCGATAACTGTTCAGCAAGGTCAACCTTCATGTGCTGCAAAATCATTTGTAAGTCATGTTCCAGTCTCTCGCAGTTTCTCAGTATAATTTGAAGTCCCTTTTGTTGTTCAGGGGTTAAATCCCCCATTTTTCTGTCCAGAAGGCGGCTGGCATAACCTCCGATTGTGATTACAGGAGCCTTTAGATCATGTACGAGATTTGCCAGAAAACCTTCATGCGCCCATTTCTTTTTTTCTTCATCTGAGTTCATTTTTCGATCCTTTAACTAGCATGAGCAAAGCTCATCAAATACATTTAACAGCAAACAGATATATCGTATACCCTCTATCTGTCCTCAATCAGGTGGTCCCAGCTTCCGAAGGCCTGGTTCAGCAGGGGACAGAGGATATGACGCTGATAAAATGTATCTTTTTTAATAGCTTCTGTCTTTATTGGCTATATTTTTTTGATCATAAGGCACTTTATTCATTCTCTTCCATAGGGCCGATACGGTATTTTTAAGCTCCACGACCGGATTTCAGACAACATTAACAAAAGGCAGTCGCGTCTTATTACCTCATGCTTGGTTATCATTCGCATAAATAAATTCTCTATAGGGGAAAATTCCTTTCTG
>CAZVGY010000115.1:0-10148 GCA_964627015.1 uncultured Desulfobacteraceae bacterium | reverse complement strand
TGAAATCGGGTCTTTTATCCTTTATCATCGGAAAAATTAATCTCAACCTGTCTCTAGTCTACTCCTGATCTAATTGCATTTCGTGCAAAACAAGATGCACTTTTTGGGTACTCTAAAAAATCGAATACCATCAGTATTGTTGAAGGTGCCCAGATTTCGCTATAATGCAAGAATGCACAAATTCTACAATAGATAAAGCAGGTCATTGAAATGGCAGAAAATCCCACCTATGAAGAGCTAAAGCAACGCGTCTCTGAATTGGAGCAACAAAACGAACTGCTGCAATCTGAGGCTACCAAATACAGAGCTATCTTCGATTCATTTCCGCATGGCATCACGGTATCTGACGCCCAGGGAAACATTGTCGAAGCCAATACCGCCTCAGAGAAGCTTTTGGGTATCAGAAAAAAGGAACACAAGAAAAGAGATATTGCCGGTAATGAATGGCGGATTATTCGTACAGATGGAACCAATATGCCTCCGGTCGAATGGGCCAGCGTAATTGCGTTGAAGGAAAAGCGGACGGTAACTGGTTCTGAGATGGGAATCGTTAAATCAAATGGCCAAACAACTTGGATTACTGTCACCGCCGCTCCCCTTCAAATTAAAGGATATGGAGTGGTTATCACCTATAACGACATTACTGATTACAAAAAGACTGATAAAGCTTTAATCAAAGAAAGGGATAATGCCCAAAAAATACTTAATACGGTCGAAGCGATAATTGTCTTATTAGATAGAGAAGGCCGGGTAAGTATGATTAATCCAAAGGGTTGCCGCTTGCTCGGTTATAGCGAACAGGAAATAAAGGGCCAGCATTGGTTTTCAAAATTTCTCCCGCAGCCTGACGGAATGGAAAATGTATATCCATTTTTCTTAAAGCTTATTGCTGGTGAAATTGAAGCAGCCGAATATTTCGAAAACCCCATTATCACGAAAAACAAAGAGATAAGACAGATTGCATGGCACAATTCATTATTGCATGACGAAGATGGAAAGGTTGCTGGAACCCTAAGTTACGGAGAGGATATTACTCAACGCAAATTGGCTGAAGAGACTCTGAAAGAAAGCGAAAAAAAATATAAATATTTGGTAGATACTTTGCCATACGGGGTTGAAGAAGTTGATCTCAATGGACGTAGAGTTTTTCTTAATGATGCCTATCATCATATGCTTGGCTACAAGCCTGGGGAACTTGTTGCTTCATATATTTGGGATCACGATCCAACTGAGAGTTCAGCAGCGAGAGTTAAAGAATATTTCGATTACCTTAAGAATGAAAAACCTAAACCAGAACCCTACATCTCAAAAAACGTAAGAAAAGACGGCACTGTAATTGATGTAAATGTCGATTGGAATTATAAGTTTGATGAAACTGGAGAACTAAATGGATTCATTGCTGTTGTAACGGACATTACGGATAAAATTCAGTTTGATAAAGCGCTAAAGGAAAGCGAATTCCGATTCCGTTCGTTTGTCGAGAATGCGAATGACGTCGTGTATGCTGTTACGCCAGAAGGCCTGTTTACTTATGTCTCACCGAATTGGCTTGAATTTATGGGTGAACCAGCAGAAGGCGCTATTGGAAACCATTTCAAAGCCTATGTCCATCCCGAAGATGTCCATCTCTGTCAGGAATTTCTCTATAAAGTTCTAACATCAGGTCAAAAGCAAAGCAGTGTCGAGTATCGGGTAAAACACATGGACGGTTCTTGGCGCTGGCATGTTTCAAATGGCTCACCGATGAAGGATTTGGACGGGAACATTACTGGTTACATCGGCATCGCAAGGGATGTCACCGAGAAAAAGCAGATAGAAAATGAGTTGCGAAAAAGTGAAGAAAAGTTTTCCAAAGCTTTCCAGAGTGCCCCCCCTTTAATGACAATTACCTCAGTTAATGATGGCCGTTTTTTGGATGTGAACGATGCCTTCGTTTCACTCACGGGTTACAGTCGAGATGCCGCCATCGGTTCAACATCCACTGAAATTGGATTCGCACAAATAGATGAACGAAACCGGATGCTTGATATTTTGAAGACAGAAGGTCGCGTAAAAAATATCGAATTAAAAGTGAATCGTGTGAATGGGTCACAAATGATATGTTTGTATTCAAACGAAATCATTAATCTAAAAGGTCAAGAACAATTGCTTTCCACAGCTATTGACATAACAGGTATGAAGCAGAATGAAAAAGCCATACTCGAAAGTGAGGAAAGGTATCGGAAATTGGTTAATACAGCGCCTTATGGTATCCAGCTCACAGACAGAGATGGCAAAATCATATTTAGCAATCCATCACACCACCAGATTCAAGGATATGATAATGGTGAGCTCTTTGGAAAATACATATGGGAATTAATGGCTGATGATAAACTTAGATCTAAAGCAAAGGATTACTACCAAAAAATAATAAATGAACATCCGCCACCTGAAGTCTACTATAATCGAGATGTAACCAAGGATGGCAGAGAAATTGATGTCCAAGTAAACTGGGATTATCTAAGAAACTCAAAGGGCGACATTGAAGGCATCATCAGCATTATCAGCGACATCACAAAGCAAAAAGCTCTTGAATCCAGTATCCAACAAGCCCAAAAAATGGAATCCATAGGCAATTTGGCTGGTGGAATAGCACACGATTTCAACAACATACTTTTTCCCATTATTGGAATGGCCGAGATGCTCCTCGAAGATCTACCTTCAGGCAGCGCTGTGAGGGAGAATGCTGAAGAAATTTTTAAGGCCGGGAAAAGAGGCGGTGAACTTGTCAAACAGATTCTCGCCTTCAGCCGTCAGGCTGAACATAAGATGATGCCAACTCGAATTCAAAATATTTTGAAAGAAGTAATAAAACTATCCCGATCTACAATTCCAGCCTATATTGAGCTCAACCAAGACATTCAACAAGACTGTGGGATGGTATTGGCAGACCCATCTCAGATTCATCAAATCGGTATGAACATCATTACCAATGCTTACCATGCATTAGAAGATGGTGGTGGAAAAATCTCCGTCACGCTCAGACAAAAGGTTATAGAGCAGCAGGAATCGGTTGATCTCAATATTGCTCCAGGTGCATACGCGGTTCTTGCAATTACAGACAATGGTCCTGGAATGCCAGAGGAAATTATCGGAAAAATCTTTGACCCGTATTTTACGACAAAAGAACAGGGTAAGGGAACCGGTCTTGGCTTGGCAGTGGTTTACGGCATTGTAAAGGAGCATGGGGGGGACATAAAAGTTTACAGTGAAATGGGCAAAGGCTCGACTTTTGACATCTATTTTCCTTTGATGAAGAAAACTAATGACATTGAATCAGTCCCTGAAGTTGGAGCATATGAAGGCGGGAAGGAACGAATTTTGTTGGTTGATGATGAAGAGTCCATTGCAAAACTTGAAAAGGAGATGCTTGAAAGATTGGGCTACAGTGTTACCGCTCGCATTAGTGGTGTCGATGCTTTGGAGGCATTTAATGCCAGTCCATCCTCATACGATTTATTGGTCACTGACATGAGCATGCCAAATATTTCAGGAGATAAATTAGCGCGAAAAATCAAATCCATAAGACCTGACATGCCAATCATTATTTGCACAGGATTCAGCGAAAGAATTAATAATGATAACATTAAACAAATGGGTATAGATGGGCTGTTGATGAAGCCGATTATCAAATCTGAATTGGCCAAGATGGTCAGAAAAGTGCTAGATGAGACCAAGTGTGAAACTCAAGGATATTATCCCTATTCTTGAATCCCAACCAGCTTTCACTGATCAACCATATCGGAAGTAATCATTAGCGACATTTAAACACGTTGTATCCACAGGATCGCGGCGAAAAGTTGCCATCACTGCTATCTACCGCAACCTTCATCAATCATGTGATAAGAGAATACTATACGTAACGAAAAATCGTGAGAAGATGTACATGTAATGGCGGGGTAACGGCAATCGGATTGCGTTGAGTTAAACCACAATATTTTGAAATCGGTTTTTTTATCCTGTATAATTCAAATTATAAATCTCAGTCCGTTTCTGACCTACAACCTGATCTAATTACATTTTGTACCAAACATGGTATACTTATTAAATACTCCAGAAATTGGATATCATCAGTATTGCTGAAAATGGCCAGATTTCGCAATAATGCACCTATGAGTCTCGAACGATATCTAAAAGACGGGATAAAGAAGATGATTCAGACCTAATGTCTGAACCGGGGAGGCAAGGGCGTCAAGAGTCCCGCGGACGACCTGGAAGGGTGGCGTGTTGTTATGCAGAAACCATATTATACCTTCGAGTAATCGATAAAAGTTCCATAACATACAGAACAATGGCTTTATGATATTTTTAGGTGCAGGGTATTATGACGCGATCGAAACAAACAGGGTGTTATAGAGAAACTATCTAATCATTGTACGCTCCTGGGTCGAGCGCTTAGGTAGCTGACACATAAGGAGATAATGTGGATGACTTTATAGCACCTGTCGCAACTTGGTGCGCAGCAATTATTGAAGCGATCGGAATCGGCACTATTACGCTATTTGTGCTATATGCACTGTTTAATGCTGTAACCAGGATAATAAAAAAGGAAGAGAAAGATTCAATTTTCCAAGAGCTCCGTCAATTACTTGGTCGTGGCATTTTGCTTGGACTTGAGTTTCTTATTGCATCGGACATCATTTATACGGTGGCGGTCGAGTTGACCTTTCAGACGATAGGGGTTCTGGCCATCGTTGTACTCATACGTACGTTCCTGAGTTTAACCTTGGAAGTAGAGATGGCCGGTAAATGGCCCTGGCAGGATAAGCAGTAGTATGCAAATTGGCGTATAGGCATCCGCGAACCATCTCTTCCAGCGGACCGCAAAAAGCAGCGCCCGCTGAAGAGCACGTCGGGCGCTTTATATTCCAATAGCTAAAAAGTAAGAGGATGGCATGCTAACTATCTTAAAAAAGGGTCAAGTCCGCTTTTGACTCTTGAAATTTTTTATACACAATGCAGTCACGGCAACATGGCAGGGTAGGGCAGGAGAAAGGACTCCACGAAACATATTTTTCAATCCAGGATGATTTGAGGGGGAGAGGATTGGAATTAACCCTTGATTCAAAGTCACAGCCCAAAAAGAAAGGAGGTTAATTTGGATACTAAAATAGAGATCCCAACGTTTGACTGGTTCGAAAGATATAAATTATCTAATCACGCCGCATGGTCATCCTTCATAGGCACGCATACTACGGTGCAAAAAATTTGGGGAGAGGAAGGATTTAAGAAGTTCGATAATGAATATCGTAAGGCCGCATTCCATCCTGTTGGGCAAAAGCTGGTTGAAAAGCTAAATTTGGAACCGGATATTGAAGGCGTTCTAAAAATAGCTGGGGCCTATACCCAGGAAGTATGGGGCTATGGTGACTCTAGGTTTGTGGAGATTTTTAAGAACGGCCCTAACAAGGGAACTCTGAGGATATCAGTTTGCCGAGGTTATGAGAAATGGCATAAGAATACCGGGGTCGACTGCGGATATGCTTGCGATTCGGAATACAGAGCAGTGACCAGTGCTCTTTCTCCCGATGTCAAAGTCGCCTTGGTTAAAGCTTATCCCTGGGGCGACGACCACTGTGAATTTGTTTTCGAGATTTTTTCTAATGAGTAACTTATAATATTGACCTGTTTATAAAATACCCGATTTAGAAAAAGGGTCCTTGCTACTCGTGCCCCTTAAAATAGTCCAGCTATAATTCCATCATTGAACATGCCAGAAGCAGATCAGGGAGTGATATCGATCGAAGTAAAACTTAACCGCCCCACACCAGCCTGGACATGCTGACTACCCTGCATACTATTTCTGCATTCGTTTTCTCTCCTTATTTTCCCATCTTTCATAACTGACTAGAGCAGTTGTTAATTTTCCGGCAATTTATGCTGTACAATTAAAAGATTAAAAAAATGTGAAAGGAAGACAAGAAGGAATCTAGCTGACCTGATTTCCTTCCTCTCTCCAGATTCCTGAATTCTAACTCAAAATCCGGCCTTGCTCAAAGAAATCAGGTCACTCAAATCCAGCATCGCCGGTCTCCTGCCTTTTCCTATTTGTTGACACCCGGCACATGATTTTGATAGGGTCATCTTCTTTCAAAAGCCACGGCCTCGGCAAATTGCTTACAATTCCAGCTCCAACGCTGATACATCGGATAGCCGTGAACAATATGACAATATATTTGGAAAGGTCAAAGAATGGGTATAATATCAGGGTCTGGAAGCTTTAGCAGATATCTCGCCGACGGCACTCTCCAGGAAAAATCCATGGAAATTTTGCATGAAAGAATAGCCAGATATGCTTTCCGTAACCTCGATGAAAAATCAATTGCTGAACGCTCGGCTGGCTGGGTTAATGTCATGGATATGTTCGACAACCGGTTTCCAGGGCTTGAGTTTCTCAAAGAACCTTACATCACCATGTCTTTTAGGGTGGATGAAAAAAAGATTCCTTCAACAGCCCTGAAGCAATACTGTCTAGACGCCGAAAAAAAGATGAAAGAGGATGAAGGCCTGGAGCATCTGCCAAAGAGGCGACGATCCGATATAAGAGACGGGGTCAGGCTAAGCCTCCTAAAAAGGGCAATCCCGGTTTCCAGGACCTATGATATGGCCTGGAATTACACCACCGGCCTGGTAATATTCGGGTGTATTGCAAATAAAATCTGCGACGAATTTATGGAGTATTTTTTTTCGGACTTTTAATATTCAACTCCTGCCAATCTGCCCCTACACATGTGCCATCAGCCTTCTTGAAAAAGAAGGCGCTTCACCCGATATTATTGACGGACTGAGCCCTTTGAATCTTAAGGAGGAGAAATAGCCATGCAGCTTCTGGAAAAGGTTAGAAAAACAGAATTTCTGGGAAGAGAATTCCTTGCATGGCTGTGGTTCAGGTCAGAAACTGAAAGGGGTTTTTTTGACTTGGGCGAGAAAAAAGGAAATGCTGAATTCTGGCTCGACGGAAAAATCACCCTCCAGTCGGAAAACGAAAGAGGGTTGGAGACAATCACCTGCACCGGCGAAACACCCAACATGGAGGAGGCGCGTTTTGCGCTGGCAGAAAACAAAGAGATAGTCCTGGCTACACTAAAAATGGTTATTGGCGATAACCAGTGGTCTTTTGCACTTGATTCCACATGGATGAATTTCAAGACTTTCAAGTCACCCAAAGTGCTTCAGGACATTGATGAAGACCCGGACGGCATCTTTTACGAAAAGATGTTCCTTATAGAACAAGCAATATACGCCTTGGACAAAATATATTACTCTTTTATAAAACTCCGCATCTCTCCTGAATGGACAACCCAGGAACTTCCGGAATTCGTTAAATGGATAAAACAGGATAAATAATATTTTCTTCCCGATCTTTTAACGTGACAACTCTGGCCACACGAGCGGAGAAAAATTGCTCGACCGGCTGAGACACCTAAAAGCCGGTCAGGCTTTCATACAAAAAAATCTACTTCCTTCGCTTGAATAATAAGGAACATTTTTCTGAGCCTTCAAGATAACAAGGGGAATTAAGCCGGCGCAAAAAGAAGCGCGGCTGATTAGCGTCGTTCAGCTCATGTATTATCCTAAGTGTGAATCTTGAAACTTAGAAATATTTTATATTATCGGTAGGAGTAGAAAAGCGATTTCAGTTCCCAGTAACTCAGCAATGAGACAAGTTCGGTTGAATACCATAACATTCAGTTTTTGTTCGCTTGCTGGCAGGGGGGGTTAAGATCCCCGCTGGCGACCCGTAAATTCAGCGTGTTATTCAGAAACCTTGTCCTTGGTCCTTGGTCTCGCAATGGTTTTGTGTGTTATCCCGTCGCTGCAATAAACGCTCTGTGTTCTATACAGGTGGAGAAACGCTTATCTTTTTCACCTTTCCTGCGCCTGATAATATTGCCGGTCCCTAGTTGTGGTATTGGTTTCTTCCGTTTAGCCATGGCTTGATCGTGATGATTAAGCATGTTCGTGAGTTCTACCTCTAATCGATTCCGTGTACTTTTGTTCATTATTACCCTTTTTTTTCTGTGTCTGTTAAAGATTCTGGGTTTTACCATGAATGATTCCCCTAAGATCATGGAGGCAGATTCACTAATGCTGCATACCAGCACATCAGTCTTACCCTCGCAACCCTAGAATTTTAGGCCCCCGGCAAGTGTACTGCCTGGATTTGGTTCCATTTAAACTGAAAAGTATGGAGATAAAAGGAATTGATCATTTCATCCGGCAAGATTATTGACGATTTTTAAAAACCAGGCCCTTGTCCGAGAGATCATAACCAAAGGCTAATATAATTTTTCTTTTGGTCTCAATTCGACAACTCATACCTTTTTCGATTCTATCAACAGTCAATGGAGAAATACCTGCTACCCTGGCAAGCTCCGCCTTAGTCATGAGGAGTTTCTCCCTTGTTTTCCTTACCGTATTGTCGAGCAATCCAAGTCCCATTCTTATCCTCCTAATTAAGACCGTTCCCCTTTTATCTTTTAGCCTTTGGCGATCCACGCATCAATGACCTCTTTGTCAAATCGCCAGACCCTACCGATTCGGATTGCAGGGATCTCCCCTTCCTTGCATAACTTGCATATGGTTATATAATGTAATTTTAGATACTTCGCCATTTCCTTGGTGGTCATAATCTGTGCCAAAATAGCTGCTCCTGTGTCGTCTCCATGTTTTGAAAACTGTGGCCGCGGCAGGAAAGAAAAAAATTTATTCCTTAACGATTCCTCCCGCACTGAGAAAGTTTAAAAGCAAATTTATAAGCTGCAACCCAGCTACATGCTGTTTGCGTAAACTCAAGTGAAAACAGCCTGTATCAGCGGCCTTACCGTCTCGTCCTTGGTATGGAGCTCTTCCGTTTTCATGATCCTACGTACATCTCGCTCGCGCTTGCATGGCCCATCCGCCACAACAACTGTCATGGTCAGCACACCGCGGGACAACCAGGCTGCAGCTTGGAATCATACACGACCACGGAGGTCCTTACATTTTGAGACCCGCAAGCCGTCTGGCAACCTCATCAGCGACTTGCCTATCGGGCTCCTTCTCACCGGGCATTGTGGCCCAGCCTTGTTTTTCTACGTAGTCGCTTCTGTTGTTCTGCCCCCAGATTTCGAGTTTCTTCAGCTCTTGGAGTCGCTGCTCTTTGTTTGGGTCTTTCATGAACTGGGCGAGAGCAATCGGTGCCAAACGTTCCATAACGGCTTCTGTTACCATCGCTCTAGCTTCAGCTTCAGCAGAGCCGCGAGTCACGACCCATCCGGCCGAAAAAATGACAATAAGCAACACAACCGATCCGACCACCATGCCCCATAAAAACGGTTTTACAGCTTGTTTTTTCATATTTGTTGACTCCTTTTGACTTGACAGTTTTACTATTCAGACCTCATTGCTTGAACAAAGCTACTAGGTCCGTGCCCCAATTGAAAACTTTTTGCTTTAAGAATTTACCGGTAGCTGCGCTTCTACCATTGCTAAAATATCTTTTGCTTGGATAGTAAGATGAGGCTGAAAGATAAGAACTTAACCCGAAGGGCGAGCGATTTAATAAGGAAGTGAAAAAAATCAGAGGGAGAAATAGAACCGCTTCTTGCAGCCTTAAGCTATTACACAAGCCCTTTTTTCGCTGGGTTATCTCAATCTCCCGACAGAACAGCCGCATACCATCGGGAGCATGGTTGAGGCATTTTAAGTGGTCTCTTCATGAGAAGGTCCTTTCTTGGGGTTAAAAGATGGAAGGCATGCAAAACCGCTCCTCCAGAACCGTAATGTCACGCTGATCATCATGCTAAAATTTGGCATCTATCGGGTTAGCCTGGTAATAAATAAGCCAACAGGGCTATGTTTCGATTGGCTTCCTTAGGTCCCGTTTTTCCTTCGTTTGCAACCATTTGCGCAATTTATGTTGAAGCTGGCCGGAAGAAAAGATGAACGCGTACTCGAGAAGCCTTTTGAATGCAGTTTTTTGTCCCCTTTTAGGGTATACCTTTGGAGGCCTTTTGCCTCGCATGGTTTACATGTATGAGCTGATATTCAGCGGCACTCAAATTCGAATATTGATTTAGTCCAGCATAGAAACCCTGGTCCTTTGGACCAGGTCAGAGTTCAGTGGC
>CAZVGY010000114.1:0-10234 GCA_964627015.1 uncultured Desulfobacteraceae bacterium | reverse complement strand
TACCCTTTTAGGGTCACCTTTTATTCCACCCCTTTTAGGGGTGGTTGTTAAATTATTTTCAAGATGGGACAGCTATGACTGTGATGCTAACACCTTAGAGAGTAGGGTGTAAATGCTCTATTTACGGCTGCTGTTCCAATTCAGAGCCTTTTTTACTTTTTAGACCTATCAGTTTCACAGGCACCACAAGGGAAAAAGGTTTGTCTTTTGAAATGATAATCAGTATCATGCCAACGGATTCGATAGGTTTATTATTGTTGCAGTCGCCGACAAAGAAATATGACGCATTTGTAAAAGATTTTGAAATATTAAATTCTTCTGCTTAAACCGTCTGGTTAGCAAGATCGAAGTTAGCAAAAGGATAGACAATAGAGAAAAAGGAGGTCAAGTCATTATGATCAATAGAACTGCTAAATCCCTGGCCGCAGTGGCGGCGCTTGTTTTCTGGAGCATCACCTTGGCCAGCCCCGTTATTGCCGAGAGCATCAGGGTAGGCGCTATCCTTCCCTTGACGGGCAAACTTGCTAAATTTGGTGAAATAGAGGAAAAGTCATTCTTAATGGCTGTTGATGAAATTAATTCAGTAGGAGGTATTAACGGAAAGAAGATAGAGCTGATTATTGAAGATACCACAGGCAAGCCGGATATTGGTCGCTCTGCAATTGAAAAACTGATTTCCCGAGACAAAGTTTGTATTGTGGGAGGAGGTTATTCCAGCTCTGTTACCTGGGCCAGTGTGGCCGTTGCCCAGCAGCGTAAAGTCCCTTTTCTGGTGAATACTGGTTCTGCTGATAAAATTACGGAACAGGGATGGGAATATATTTTTAGACTTAACCCGCCAGTGAGTGAATATCCTGAAGCTTTATCCTCATTTCTACTTGCTGTGGCTCGTGTAAAAAATGTGGCAATTCTTTTCGAAAACACTCTTTTCGGCCAATCGGGCTCAAAACAGTTCGGCTCCCAATGCAAAAAAATCGGGCTTAAGGTCCTGATGAAAGAAGGATATGAATCTGGCGCCATTGATTTCACTCCTCTTCTGATCAAAGTCAAGTCAAAGAATCCCGATCTTATCTATATGATATCCTATGTAATGGATGCAGCGTTACTCATCCGACAGTCAAGAGAGCTTAACCTTTCCCCAAAACTATTTGTAGGAGGTGCAGCAGGATTCACCCTGCCCGAGTTTCGAAAAAATACCGGAGATGCCTCTGAACATGTTTTTTCAGCCACCCTATGGACTCCTTCCGTGCCTTATCCAGGAGCCAGAGCTTATTACGACAACTTTGTGAGTAGATATGGCTCACCCACTGAGTATCATGGTGCAGAGGCCTACGCCGCCATGTATGTAATAGCAGATGCACTTAAAAGAACAAAGTCGTTTTCACCCGAAGACGTAAGAAATGCTCTTGCGGAAACTGATATGATGACTGCGTTTGGTCCTGTGAAGTTTGTTTCATATGGGAAAAAAAACCAGCAAAACAAGCTCCCTACGTTCCTGGTTCAGTGGATAAATGGAAAACTCGAAACCGTCTGGCCAAAAAGTATAGCCACATCCAAGTATGTATACCCTGTACCTAAATGGGCTGAACGATAATAATTGTTCCCGCAAACTTTAAGGACAGGCTTTTTCAAGTTCCTGATTAGCGTCTGGCGCCTGTTTGTTGCTAAGAGTTAGGAGGAAAAATAGATCAAACCTATTTGATCAAACTGAAAAATTCAGCAGATTATTTGGAGTTTTTATGGAAATCTTTCTGCAAACCCTTGTGGCAGGGGTCCTAAAAGGTGGACTTTACGGACTCATAGGCATGGGTATGGCTCTAATAATGGGTGTCATGGGAATTATCAACCTTGCCCACGGTCAATTGATGATGGTATCGATGTATATCACTTTTGCCTGTTTTCACTACCTGGGGATCGATCCTTATCTGGCCCTGTTTTTCAGCATGCCAGGCCTGTTTTTTTTAGGCATAATTATTCAAAAATATACGCTGAACCCTTTGATGGATGTCGAGACCATCCTTCCTGAAAATCAGGTTCTTATGACGGTGGGGATAGGTATGGTTTTGACAGAAACTGCCCGTTTTATCTTCTCTTCAGACTATAAATCAGTTCGCACTAGTTACAGTTCTTTTACTTTCAGTTTGAACGAAATATCTTTCAACCTGGCTCTGGTAATAGCTTTTTTCATGGCAGTGTTATTCACTGTCCTTATGTTCTGGTTTCTTCTCAGGACTGATATCGGTAGATCAATCCGTGCAACAGCTCAGGATAGAGAAGCTGCCCTGCTCCTAGGAGTTAACGCTAAGCGTATTACAATTATCACATTCGGAATAGGTTCTGCTCTCGTTGCAGCAGCAGGAACTCTGCTTATGCCCCTTTATTATCTGTTCCCAGATATCGGTGGTCCTTTTACGAGAAAGGCATTTGTCATTACCATCCTCGGAGGGCTGGGTTCAACAGTTGGAGCTATTTTCGGAGGTCTGACACTTGGTCTGGCGGAATCATTCGGAGCCACGTATGTGGGTATGGCCTTTGATGATATGATAGGTTTGATAATATTCATTCTGGTTTTGCTATTCCTCCCAGGAGGATTTAAAAGATTAACAAAAATATGAGAAGAGTGCCTATCTTGAAAAAATCCGCACCTGTGATACTGCTATTATCCCTCCTTATCGTTTTTCCTCTTCTATTTAGAGATGATTATTACCAACATCTTATGATCCTGGTTCTAATGTGGACTGTCATTGGTTCAGGTTGGAATATAATAGCCGGTTATACGGGACAGGTGTCATTTGGAGATGCGGCTTTTTTCGGAACTGGTGCTTATACCGCAGGTCTTTTCGCCCATAAACTAAGTATTTCCGCCTGGTGGGCAATGGGATTCGGGGGATTGACCGCCATGGCAATTGCCCTTCCCTTTGGCTGGATATGTTTTCGACTCAGGGGCGCTTATTTCGCACTGGCAACCCTAGCCCTGAACGAGGTCATGCGTCACACCGCCACTATTTGGGAGTCTCTTACAGAAGGTATGGTCGGCATTCTGATAGTACAGACATTCATATCTAAAACTCCTTACTATTACATTGCACTAGGCCTGGCAATCATTTCGGTTGTCGGAGTGAAAATTATAATCAATTCAAAATGGGGATATTATTTTATTTCTATCCGGGAGGACCAGGACGCTGCGGAAGGCCTCGGTATAAATACTCATTTGTATAAAATGGTCTCTTTGAATCTCGCTGCATTCCTGACCGGAATGGCAGGGGCTTTATATATGAACTATATGGGTTTTATAGACCCGGAAGTAGTTTTTTCGCTTCATGATATCTCCATTATGGCAATACTTGTAGGCATTGTCGGAGGAGTGGGAACTATTTATGGTCCTGTTGTTGGTGCGTTTATCATGGTGTCAGTTCATGAATTTTTTAGAACCGGTTTTCTGGGTTTTTTTGAATGGCTTTTCGAATGTACCGGATGGAAAAGTTTTAATTTGCTAGCCGACTCCATAATGAAGGCTCATGTGTTGGGATTCGGAATTCTGGTTGTGCTTGTTATCCTTATCCTGCCCAATGGTATAGTAGGAGATCGAAAAAAAATAATGGGCTGGCTGCCTCTTTCAAAATGAAATGGAAGAATTTTGACCTTTTTTGAAGTAAAAAATCTGGTCAAATACTTTGGAGGCCTCGCTGCTGTAAATGAAGTCAGTTTCCAGGTTAAGGCCGGTGAGATTTTTGGACTCATTGGGCCTAACGGATCCGGCAAAACCACAATTTTCAATCTTATAAGCAAATATCACCGCCCGACTCAGGGCAAAATTCTCTTTAAAGAGAAGGATATAACGGCCCTAAAAACACATCAAATCTGTAGACTCGGTATAGCCAGAACCTTTCAAGTGGTAAGGCCGCTTGGAAGGATGTCTGTTCTGGATAATGTAATCGCGGCAAGTTTTTCAGTCTCCCAAAGCAAGCAGGAAGCGCGTGATCTTGCCCTGCAGACCCTGGAGTTTTGCGGTCTTCATCACCGAAAGGATATCCTGGCAAAGAGCCTGCCACTCGAAGAAAGAAAAAGGCTTGAAATTACCCGGGCACTCGCAACAAAGCCTGAACTTCTCCTGCTTGATGAGACAGCAGCAGGACTGACTCCCTCGGAGCTGGATGGCGCCATAAAGCTGATCAAGGCTGTTCGTGATCGAGGCATCAGTATCATTATTGTGGAACACATAATGAAAGTTATAATGAGCATATGCGATCGTGTTCATGTGATCAATTTCGGCCAGACAGTTGCGGAGGGTACCCCGACTGAAGTTGCGGCTAACCCTGGAGTAATCAGGGCCTATTTAGGAGAAGACTATGCTCAAAGTAGAGGGGATTGATGTTTTCTATGGAGAGCTTCAAGTCCTGTGGAATGTCTCATTCAATGTTGATGAACACGAGATACTGGTATTGCTGGGGGCTAATGGTGCTGGAAAATCAACCACAATAAAGACTATTTCCTCATTAATCACTCCTAAAAAAGGAGGTATCAGGTTAAACGGAATCCAATTAAACCACATGCCTCCTTATGAGATTATCGAACTGGGAATAGTTCATGTGCCTGAAGGCAGACGCCTTTTTCCTGATATGCGCGTGGATGAAAATCTCATTATGGGGTCTCTTTCAGGTGAATCAAAAATCAGACGATGGGAAACCATGGAGTACGTTTATGAACTATTTCCGAGGCTGAAGGAAAGAAGAAAGCAGCCTGCCGGAACGCTCTCCGGTGGTGAGCAGCAGATGCTTGCTATAGGTAGAGGTCTTATGTCATTGCCAAAATTGTTGATGCTTGACGAACCTTCTTTAGGATTGGCCCCTATTCTGGTTCAGGATATATTTAATATGATCAAGGAGATTAATAAAAGTGGCGTTACGATACTTTTGGTGGAGCAAAACGTAAGACTTAGCTTAAAGTTATGCAATAGAGCTTATGTGCTTGAAAATGGCAGGATAACACTGGAAGGGACGGGAAAGGATTTGATGTCCGACAAACACGTCAAAGAGGCGTATCTGGGCATACAGTGAAACTGACAAATACCCTTATAGATTTATCCCTTTTCTTTTATCCGATATGCACGAGGTAAAGATGGAAAGGAGTAAAAGCTGGTTAGAGTTTGCATTCTGTACAAAGCTAAGGCATCAAACTTGAAGAGATAATCGGGGAGTGTAGGTACCTTCACCTGTCATATCCCAATTTCTACCAGTGACCAGTGCTTTTGTTAAGGTATAATATCGGGTATCGTTCCGGTGGAAAAATTGTCTCTACCTGACACGCAATTCCTGGTAGGCTTCCTGTATTTCCTTAAAACGCACTTCAGCCAATTCTCTGAATTCTTCACCTAGATGCTGGACTTTATCAGGGTGATACTGGTTAGCTAGCCGCCTGTATGCCTCTTTTATCTCTTCCATAGAAGCCCCTTCTGATACACCGAGAACTGAGTAAGGATTCCTGTGTTGACTATCACCTCTGGAACCAAGTCCTTCGTATCTTGACTCCTCTTTTCCACTTTCATTGGATCTCTGATTTCGGTAATCACCCTTTCTAGTTTTTTTCCCCCTATAGCTGCTATAAAGGAACCACCAGAGTAATCCCAGTAGTATTATATCGTCAACCCATCCCAGGCCCAGGAAAAAATCGGGAAGCAGATCAAATGGGGAGACTGCATAAGCCAGCGCCAACAATGAAAGTAATAATTTCATGACTTATGGAAGGATCTCAAGCTATCGTTTTCCTGCCTTTGCCTCTTTTATGAGGTCGTCACCGAATTTGTCCAGAAAAAAACCGAGATCCTTTTTCCAATCTCTCATTACGTTGATACCCTGCTTTCTCAGCAATCTGTTGTCCAGCAGACAGTTGGCAGGTCTTTTTGCCCCACCACGAAAATCTTTCATACTGCACGGTTCAATAGTGGCCTTTATCTCCAGTTTTTTAAGGATGTATTCAGCATATTCGGCTCTGCTGCAGTAACCTTCTGCCGTTGCATGGTAAGTCCCCCTTCCTTCATTGTCTACAAGCTGTTTAAGCTGAAGGGCCAACCTGTAAGCCCAAGTAGGCGAACCGAACTGGTCATTGGCAACCTTTAAAACTGGACGCTTTTTTTTGAGGGCCTGGGCTAAAATTGACTTAATGAAGTTTTTTCCGTTGATCCCGTACAGCCAACCCGTACGCACTATAATATAGTAAGGAGAGTTCTCCCGTACAGCCACTTCACTGTCAAGCTTGCTCTTTCCATAGGCCGATAGAGGATTAAGGGAATCATCCTCAAAATAGGGCTGAGGAATTATCTTCTGACCATCAAATACGTAATCGCTCGAGATATGGACCAATTTGCACCTGAACCTGGCACTTCCCTGTGCCAGATTCCTTGGCCCTTCTACATTTATTTTACGGAGGGCAAAAGTTTCTTTTTCGCTGGCATCTACATCTGTAAAGCCGGCACAATTGATTACTAGTTCAGGAGAGATCATTTGAAGGCTTTCTATAACTTCATCCCAACTGATGATATCCAGTTCATCTTTGCTGGGCGCCGTAATTTTATGGCCTTGCTCAAACACCTGCCTGCATTCGCTACCCAGCATTCCCGTCCCCCCCAAAATGAGTATATTCATTTTTGGCTGCCCCCTCTATAAACACACTTTTGTTGAATTTAATAAACAAGTAATATATCAATATTATCTCAAAAAATCAACTAAATCTTAAGGTTACCTTTCAGCTCTGAAAGCGTGTGCTGTTGCTGTTGTGATTCTCACTTGCTTAAATTTGTCCTTTAGGGTAGCTTATGCACCAAATTTTCTTTGAAGATTCTTTTAGTATTAATCCTGCCTCATATTTTGAAGATATTTTGCTTTTGGCTCTTCGTGTATCCTGTATGGATTATGGACTTTAATGAATTGACGGCAAAGGCTTTGAAAATGAAAAAGAGGGAATATTTCAGGATACACATTTCAACTATCATCCTTACATTTTTAACAAACCTCCTCCTCCCAATTAATCTGGCCAACAGTTCTGTCATTTCTCATGAATTGAACGCAAACCAGACTAATGTCAGCACTGACAAGGTAATCGAAGGTATTGACCTGATATACAATCACCAGTTCGATAAGGCTGAAGACCTCTTTCAAGAGATAATCTCTAAAACCCCTAACAAGCCTATAGGATATTTTTATCTGGCCATGGTCACATGGTCGAGGCTTGCTACAGGCTTTTGGTCCTCTGAATCAGTAAAGGAATACAAAGAACGGATTGACCATACTATTATGGTGGCTGAAAGACTTGTAAGAAAGAGCACTGCGGATAGCTATGATTTTTTCTATTTGGGAGGGGCTCTTGGCTTCAAAGGCCGTTTTGAATTGATGAAAAACAACTGGCTTTCCTCTTTTCTACTTGCAACAGAAGCCATTGATGCCCTTAAAACATGTGTGGGATTAGATCCCGATAACAAGGACGTCCTTTTAGGTATAGGAACTTTTGATTACTATACCGCCAGACTCTCAGGCGTCCTAAAATTCCTAACCTATCTCCTCCTGCATAAAGGCAGTAAAGAGGAAGGTTTGAGAAAATTAAATATTGCGGCAAATGAGGCTGTATATTCTGCGACTGAAGCCAAAAGCACTCTTCTTCACATATATCTCTTCCTAGAGGAAGATTTCTCAAAGGCAAAGGAGCTTGCAGAAGACCTGGAGATTAAATACGACAGAAACCCACGCTTCAAGTTTTTCAGGGGGGTATCATATATCCGTCTGGGCATGGACTCTGAATACCAAAAAATGGTCCAAAAAATCCGTAAAAAGAGTCAGCAAATCCCGTTACCGGACAGAGAAGCCTTTCTATGGGAAAAAAGAGCATTGTATCTGGAAACAGTGTATGATCTTTTTAATAGCCGTTACGCAGAGGCCAGAAGGAAACTGCAGAAAATTTTAAGTCGACCCGACCCGGAAAACGATCCTGGCATGATAGCTTGGCCCCTGGTCAAAATAGGAATGAGTTATGACCTGGAGGGGAATCGCGAAGAAGCAAAAAAATATTATAATCAGGTACTTAATATGGAGAACGGGTCAGGCGCACAATTTATGGCCCAGAGGATGTTGGCAAATCCTCCAAGTAAATATGATCCTTTTATAGGGTATTAAAAAAGAAGATGTGTTTTTTATAAAAATGTCCATTGGAATGCTGGCTCGATTAGAGCCCATATTGAATAACAAAATTCTGGCTAGACTCATGTGACTCCGAGAAAACAATGAAGAATCAAATGAAAAATTTCATTCCGGTCCTGTTTATATTTTTTACCCTTACAGGATGTGTGAAACTTGCTTTGCAGGTTACTCCCAGGCTGGTCCCAAATCTTTCCGCGGCATTCTTTGAAGAATGTGATCCGGTCCTGGCCGAACGATCACTGCCTGCCGAGTTAAAATTAATGGAGGGACTGCTCAAGAACGCCCCAAATAATAGACAGCTTTTAACGGCCCTCTGCATGGGATTTACTGGATACGCCATGCTGTTCGTTGAGGAAGATGATCCTGGAAGAGCCTCCCTCTTATATGTGAGGGCCAGGAATTACGGATTCAGGGCGCTTGACTGGGTCAGTTCCCGAACAGGAGAACCTCTCTGGAGAAAGGACATGATTCAAGCCAGGCTGGCTGTGCTGGGAGAATCAGATCTCGAAGTGCTTTTCTGGACAACCATGTCTTGGAATGCTTGGTTGAGTCTTAATCTCGACAAGCCTGTTGCTCTGGCACAAATTAGCAGTGCACAGGCTTGCCTGAAAAAGGTCATGGAGGCAAATTCCGATTATTTTTATGGCACTCCCTATATCCTTATGGGCACAATACTTGCCTCAATGCCTACTTCTTTAGGGGGGGATGCCAAAGCGGCACAAAAATATTTTGAAAAGGCCCTGGAAATTAGCAGGGGAAAATTTTTTCTAGCCTACTATTATTATGCCAGACATTATGCAGTAAGAACTCAGAATAAAGAGCTTTTCTTAAGATTACTTAAGGAGGTGATACATGCCCCTGTAGATGAACTGAAAGAAGCCTGTCTGATTAATGCTGTCATTAAGATAAAAGCAAAACGCCTAAAGGGAATGACAGAAGAATTATTTTTATAGGAGGGGGCTGTCTTGAACAAAAAAAGTTTGGCTTTAATATGTCTTTACTTTTCGTTGATTTGGTTTTGCAACCCGCTCTGTATGAGAGCGGAAGCCGCTGCTACTACAGATTATCTTATCAAATTTGCCGCTGTGGCTCCTGAGGGCTCTACATGGATAAAACACATGGAAGGCCTTGATCGGTCGATAAGGGCAAAGAGTGGAGGAAAAATAGGCTTTCGTATTTACGCAGGTGGAATCGCAGGTGATGAACTGGATGTATTGAAAAAAATAAGAATCGGCCAAATTCATTGTGCAGCTTTCTCAGGGGTCGGATTCGGACAGATACTTCCAATGGTAAGGGTGCTTGATCTTCCATTTCTGTTCAGGAACTATAATGAAATCGATTTTGTCCATACGGAGCTTCGTCCTTTCTTTGCTGAGGAATTCAGAAAAAAAGATTTCGAACTTTTGGCCTGGGCCGAAGTGGGTGAAGTGCATATTTTTTCAAAAAAACCAATTCGTGAAGTTAAAGATTTGTCAGGTCTGAAGGTATGGACTTGGTCAGGCGACCCTATAGCAAAAGAGACATTCGCAGCGATGGGGATCAATCCCATACCCCTTGCCATAACAGATGTTACAACCGCCCTTAATACCGGTATGATAGACACTGTTTATGCTCCTCCTTTAGGCGCCCTTGCCCTTCAATGGAATAATTATATGAACTACATGACTGCCCTGCCACTTGTCCATTCAACGGGCGCGGTTCTAATTTCCAAAAGATGGTTTAATAAGTTGCCTCCTGAACTTTCGGATATGCTCTTGAAATCTTTCACTGAATCTATGGCTGAAATGACTTTGACCTTAAGATCTCAAAACAAGGAAGCCGTCCAGTTTATTCAGGAAGGAGGGGTTACAGTAATCCCAGTTCCAGCAGGAACTGCTCTTAAAGAATTTTATAGTATACACGCTAGGGTCGCAGATGAATTGGTGGGCAAGATTTTTCCTAAAGAAATTCTTAACCGTGTCTATACACTCCTTGAAGAAGTCCGTAAATAAATAGGGCGGTGTAAAATTGTTTGTGTAAATTCTAACTGGGTATAAAAAAGGGCGCTT
>CAZVGY010000113.1:0-10816 GCA_964627015.1 uncultured Desulfobacteraceae bacterium | reverse complement strand
GGTATTTTGGAAGCTTACCACATTTTTCATGGTTTTTGCTTCCTAAGCCCCTTATTTATTAATCACGGTATGAATCGACCAGGGGAATTTATGAAGAATGGAGAGATGTTTCCGGGAGTAAATAAAGAGCAAGGCTGTTCAGGAAAGATAAGTATACCCACAGAAAAGGAAAGAACCGCCCTGGCGGCTCTGAAATCGATAAAAGAAAAAGTCAGAGAATTAAAGAAACTCCGGAATGATGTTTTTTCGAAGACTCAACAGAAGGTTTTTGACGCTGAACTAGCCCAGCTTAAGGCAGATTGGAAGAGGTGGGAAAAGAAGAGGGAGGATGCTGCCAGGGAACGAATGAAAATTTTGGGGCACGAAAGAAGCTCTTAGCCTTAAGGCTTTTTTTACACATATATTACCCCGTATTTTGCTTTGAGTATAAATCAATAATTAAATAGTTTTTTCAGGTAGTTTCATGGCCTTTCCTCCAACAGGACATTCACCTTGATCGGTCTCCCGTCCCTGAGTATATGAACCGGTACGGTTTCCCCGACCTTGCATTTTTCTATCACGCGTACAAGATGACTCATTCCTGATATGTCTTGTCTGTCAATGGCAGTAATAATATCGCCTCCCAATCGGATCATCAGGCTCCCAACGATTACATCCTTGTTGCCTCCCCGCAAGCCTGCTTTTTCAGCCGGACTTTCCGGTACAATTTCAACAATCAATACCCCGTGATTGACTTCTAGGTCCAGAGCTTCTGAAAGCCCTGGCGTCAAGGAAACACCCGAAATGCCAATCCATGGCCGCACAACTCTGCCAGAGGTAATTAATTGAGTGGCAACCTCCCTGGCATGATTGATCGGGATAGCAAATCCGACGCCCTGGTAGCCTCCACTTATACTATAAATGGCAGTATTGATACCTATCACTTCTCCGCTGGAATTCAGAAGAGGGCCACCGGAATTACCCGGGTTTATAGCTGCGTCTGTTTGGATCAGGTTTTCAATCTGGTTACCATCTTGTGTTCTTATGCCCCGGTTTAATGCGCTAGTTATACCTGTGGTGAGGGTATGGGAGAGGCCAAATGGATTGCCTATAGCAATAGCCTTTTGACCTACACGGATTTTATCTGAATCACCCAGGACGGCTGTAACCACCACGTGCCTTGAGGGGATTTTGATGACTGCAAGGTCGGAAGTGGGATCCCTCCCCACCAGGGATGCCGGTATTTTTTCCCCGTCCGCCATTGTGACAGTGATCTTTCGGGCCTCTGCAACAACATGATTGTTGGTAAGTATGTACCCCCTGCTGTCTATTATAAAACCTGATCCCTGTCCTTCTCTTGGAATGATTGACAACCAGAAATTTATATCTAGGGTAGTGGTAGCTATGTTGACGACTGCCGGATGGGCCTTCTCAAACACTTCCATGGTGATTTTTTCGTCCGGGGAAATTACTATGGGACGGAGTTTTTGGTTTTGGGGAGGCCGATTGAAATCTAAGGATTCCGGGGAGGGCTTTGAGTGGAAAAATCGATCCAGTTCAGTGCGGTTCGACCATAAAAGTAAAAGCAACAAGGCAAGTGCCACCCACAAATATAACAGCTTTTTATTGCTCATTAAAGATTCCTTTAGATCTGCTTGTTCCTCAACCGGTTAACTTTTGTTATCCTGAAAAATATTTCTAATTCCTGCATTCCTGTTATCTGCAATCTAGTTTTTACCGGCTTGCGTGTCAAGTTGAGCATTACTTGACTGTCAGATCTAACCCTTTTTATTGTTTCCAGGTATTCTGAACAACTTAACCGAGTAAGATCACTTTTTTTTACAACATCCACAAGGTTTTTAACATCGGGATAAGTATTTATCAGGATTGGCAGAAAGAGTTTTTAGAAGGCTAGGTTTGCATTGACATTCGGCTTTGCACTGTTCTAATGAATAATCAACATTTTTATGGTAACGCTTTACACAAATGGAGGAATGGGTGATGGAATTAAGGGTTTTTTTGTTTCTTCTATCAGCAGCCTTTTCAGTAAATATACTTTTTTATCCCGGTCAGGGGCTGGCAGAGGAAAAAGAGCCCTATACCCTGGATAAAAGTATTACGGAGGCCCTGGCTAATAACTGGGAGCTTCGTGCTAAAAAAGAAAAAATAGCCCAAGCCTCACATATCAAAAAACAAGCATTGGCTGAATTCTTCCCGAAATTCAGTACCTCATACGGATATACTCGGTTCAGCGAGGTTAACCTGAGTGATCCTATTAGCGTTGGGGGTTTAACCGTCCCGGGCAGACCTTTAAATTGCCGGGATAATTATCAGTTGAGAGCTACTCTTAAGCAGCCTGTTTTTACGGGTTTCGCGCTAATAAGTTCTTTGAACCTAGCAGAACTAGGCGTTGATCAATCCGAGACAGAACTCGACCTGGAAAAACTGGACATCGCCATGAAGGTTAAAGAAGCCTATTTCCAGATACTTGAGGCAGATAAGTTCAGGGAAGTGGCTGATAAAGCCGTGAATTCATTAAAATCACATGTAGATGTTGCTCGTAGCTTTTATGAGGTCGGTATGATTCCTGTCAACGATCTATTAAAAGCCGAGGTTGAACTGGCTAATGCCCAGCACGACCTGGTGAAGGCTGCTAATGGCTCCCGCCTGGCGCGAGCGTTTTTTAATGTAGTGCTGTCCAGACCGATAGAGGATAAAGTAGAGGTTATGGATATCCTTGAATATAAACCCTATACCGGCGAGTTTTGTGATTATGTAGAAAAGGCGCTAGAGGAGCGACCAGAAATGAAACTGCTCGAAGTCAGCATCCTTAAGGCGGACCAGCAAATCAGGTTGGCAAAAAGCAAACTTTATCCGGAAGTAGCCTTTACCTACGACTATATCAAAGAAGGTGATGATCCCGATGTTTCTGGAAGCCCTTTCCACGATTCGAGTAGCTGGCAGGCAATGGTCGGTCTTTCATGGACTTTTTGGGAATGGGGAAAGACGCACTATTCAGTTAGGGAGAAAGAAAATTTCAAGGAGGAGTTGCTCAAGACAAAAAGAGCAATGGAGGATAATATTCAGCTTGAATTAAAGGATGCTGTTCTGGGCCTGGAGCAGGCAGAGAAAAATATTCCTACAACACGCAAGGCAGTTGCTCAGGCTGAAGAAAATTTGAGGGTGAGCAGGGAGCGTTATAAGGCTCAGGTGACTACTTCTACAGAAGTTTTGGATGCCCAGACCCTTTTGACTCAGGCGAGCACCAACTATTACAGTGCCCTTTATGATCACAGCCTTGCAAAAGCTAGGCTGCTGAGGGCAATTGGAACTTATTGACCGGAATTGCCTCAAATTTTACAAATCTGTTTTGGGTGTCCAGGAACAAAAAAAACCTGGTTTCACTTTAGATAGTTGATCCAGTAAATATCCTGATTTAGAAACTATGATTCAACTATTCCATTTATACAAGAGCTTTGGATCTAATACCGCCTTAAAGGATATCAACTTGAAAGTCCGAAGAGGTGATTTCGTCTTTGTGACTGGACCAAGCGGGGCGGGAAAGACGACTTTGCTCAGGTTAATTTTTGGGGCACAGAGACCCGCCAGTGGTCAAATCTTGATCAACGGAGTCAACCTGAATCGAGTCAATCGATCTAAACTTGATGTCCTGAGGCGTAATATAGGATTCGTTTTTCAGGATTTTAAACTTCTGCCCAAAAAAACTGTATTTGAAAACGTGGCTCTAGCACTTGAAGTGTCTGGTGAATCACGCAATTTTATCAGAAAAAAGACCCATCAGACATTGCGCCTGGTGGGACTGGCCGAGAAAGAGAAAATTTTCCCACTGCAGTTGTCCGGAGGGGAACAGCAAAGAGTAGCCATTGCCAGGGCCATTGTTAGGGACCCATTGATACTCCTTGCTGATGAACCCACAGGCAATCTCGATCCCGATCTGACAAAGGATATAATGGTTCTTTTTAAGAGCATTCATATGAAGGGGACTACTGTTCTTGTCGCCACCCACAGTCGAGAGCTTCTCGAAGGGACTGCTGAAAGAACGGTCCACCTGGATAACGGAATAATCATAAGTGATAAATGAAAATTAGATTCTTACCTTATTTTCTTAGACAGGCATTGATAAATATCATGAACAACAGGGTTGTTCATGCCATCAGCCTTGGTACCATGATTACCTCGATGCTGATATTCGGTGCATTCTTGATTTTATTTGTGAACCTGAATGCGTGGGTACAGGGTTGGGGACATTCTCTCTCTATGAGTGTATATCTCCAGGACGGAATCAGCGAGGCTGACAGGGCTAAAGTGGCTTCTTTTATTCAGGTGTTGCCATCAGCAGAAATTAAAAGCTTTACTTCCAAAGAAAAGGCCTTGAATGACCTGAGAGGCGCCCTAGGAGCCCATGCCGGTCTGCTGGAAGGTTTGTCTTTCAATCCGCTTCCCGCCTCTTTTGAGGTTGTTTTCAAGGGACCCGTAGATGGAGAGGTAAGCCTCCAAAAAATTAAGGAAAATTTAGAGAAAGAAAAAGGTGTCGAGGAGGTCAATTACAGCCAGGAGTGGATAAAAAGGTTTGAAGGTTTGATGAGGATTGTTAAGCTTTCTGGAATTATAGTTGTTGGCCTCCTTTGCCTGGGTGTCCTCTTTATTGTTACAAACACCATAAAATTGACCATATACTTACGAAAGGATGAGATAGAGATATTACGACTTGTTGGGGCTAGTGAATGGTTTGTCAAAACGCCTTTCCTTCTGGAAGGAATGATTCAGGGGATATTAGCCGGGGCTTTTTCTATCCTAATCCTTTTTTCGGGTTATTTCGTCCTCTCTACAAAGAAATTACATTTCTTGAATCTTGCAGTATTGGATTTTACATTCATACCTTATAGTTATGTTATTTCCATTCTGCTGATAAGCTTATTCTTGGGGTTAGTAGGGAGTTTTGTAGCAGTCGGGCGTTTTTTTGATATATGAAAAAAAAGGAACTGGATCTGACATGACGGTAAGATCAATTGTTTTTTATTTCTTTTTTTTCTTGATTACTTTTGTTTTTTTGGCAAAGCCTGTTTCAAAGACAATAACCGGAGATGAGCGAAGTCAGATAGAAGAAATCGAGTCAAAGCTTTCCCGTGAAAAAGAAAAACTCGAAACATTTGATTATCATGAAAAAGGCCTTTTGGAGCAACTCTCCCAACTGGAACAGGAGGTGAATGAAAAAAAACGGGCTCTAAATGATTTAAAAAAGAAGGTCGGACAGGAAAAGACCAGTATAAAAAAGCTGGAACAAAGGCTGCCTCCTCTGCAGAAAGCATTGGCAGACGCAGAGGCCTTAGGCGCCAGGAGACTGGTTGCACTCTACAAATACGCCAGAACCGGTTATGTAAAAATTTTGGCTGACTCCAGTGACCTTGACGACTTTTGGCGAAGGCTTAAGTATCTTAAGGCTATTATGAAAGCGGATCGTGAATTACTGGAAAGGCTGGCCGAAGAAGAGCAGGCTTATAGGGAGAAACTCGCCCGGATAAAGGATCAGATTGTAAAAAAGGAAAAATTGAGGGACGAAGAGGTCAAGCGCCTAGATTCATTGAGCAATGAACTTGAGGAAAAGGTTATACGCCTCATGCAAGTCCACAAGGAGAAAGAATATTATGAGACTGCTGTAAAAGAACTTGAACTCGCAGCAAAGGATTTAAGAAAAACACTCTCGAACATTGAAAAAAAAGATTCTTCTGGAATGAAACTTTTTTCGAGTTTTGAGGATTCCAGGGGGCAACTACCGTTTCCACTGCAAGGTGATATAGTAAGGGCCGGGAATGGAACGGGAGCTACAGGCCCGGCTTCGCGTCGCGGGATCTTTATAAAGAGCCACCTGGATGACAGGGTACAGGCGGTTTTCCCCGGCAGAGTAGAGTTTTCAGGGCGGCTTAAAGGGTATGGAGAGGTTATAATAATAAATCACGGGTCACGATTTTTTACCATATCCGCTCGATTTTCACAGCGTGAAAAAAGGGAAGGCGATGCTGTTAACGCCGGAGAAATTATTGGATTAGTTGGCAGATCGGGATCCCCCAACAGGGGAATACTCTATTTTGAGATAAGAAGAGGCGGCAAGAGTTTGGATCCGCTTAAATGGCTGAGATCCCGCTGATAGATTTTTTTTAATTAATGCCTGAGATATAACAGCAGGAGAATGATCCTGTAAATTTTTATTGTTGTTACCTTATACATTAAATAAATAGACCGTAATTACAAGTAGTAAAAAAACAGGTGTTGCTTCAAGGCGAAGTGTAGTTATAATTAAATCGTAAAAACAAGAAATACCGGGAGAAAAAAAATGACCCTTTCTAAGACAAAAGTTATTTTCAATTCCCTTTTGATATCCGTTTTTCTGTGCGGAGTTCTCTTTTTGAATGGAAATAGTGGTGAGGTAAAAGCGGATACCGAGGAAATATATAAAAATATTGGTGTATTTACAGAAGTGCTGAGGCAGGTAGAAGAAAACTATGTTGAGCCTCAGGATCCTCAAGAACTGATATACGGTGCCATTAAAGGAATGATTCGTAACCTGGATCCTCATTCATCGTTTATGACCAAAGAAGAATACAAGGACCTCATGCTGGAGACAAAGGGTAGCTTTACCGGAATTGGTATAGAAATAACAGTCAAAGACGGTATTCTTACGGTGGTGTCTCCTATAGAAGGAACTCCGGCTTATAAGGCTGGAATTAAAGCGGGGGATAAAATTATAAAGGTGGAGGACAAGCCGACCCAGGATATGACACTTATGGAGGCGGTGAAAAGCATCAGAGGACCCAAGGGGAGTAAGGTCAATTTGTCGGTTATGAGAGAAGGGATAGAAAAGCTCCTGGAATTTTCTATAACACGTGATGTCATTCCCCTAATCAGCGTAAAGCATAATCTTCTGACTCCGGAGATCGGCTACTTAAGAATTTCAAATTTCCAGGGTAATACCACCGAGGACCTCGAAATTGCCCTTAAAGATATTGAAAATGGTCGAGAGTTAAAGGGTCTTATCTTGGACCTTAGAAACAACCCGGGGGGACTCCTGTCTCAGGCTATAGAAGTATCAGATCTGTTTCTCGACTCCGGCCTGATTGTTAGTACTCAGGGGAGGGACAAATCCCAGAATATAAAAGCTACGGCTCACAAGAATGAAAAGAATAGAAATTACCCTATAATTGTACTTATAAATAGTGGTAGCGCCAGCGCTGCAGAAATAGTGGCTGGCGCACTGCAGGACAATAAAAAGGCTTTGATACTGGGTACAAAAAGTTTTGGAAAAGGTTCTGTTCAGACTATCCTTCCCCTTTCAGACGGCTCTGGATTGAGGTTGACTACCGCACGATACTATACACCCAGCGGAAGGTCGATTCAGATCAGTGGAATTGAGCCGGATATCGAGGTGCCTTTTGTACCCCCGGATAAGGAAGAGGAAAAAGAAGGCAAGCGTTTTATAAGGGAAGAAGATTTGAAGAACCATATGTCACAGGAAAACAAAAAAGATATGAAGGAGAGAGAAAAAAGTCCGGAGGAAGAAAAGGCCCAGATGGTGAAAGAGCGCCTGATGAGGGACAATCAGGTTTCCCGCGCCCTTGAATTGCTGCAGTCCTGGACGATTTTTTCAAAGCTTCAGGTTAATAAATGACCGCCCAGGGATTTTTAACCGGTAGGGCGGGGCTTTTGAATTTTAATTATAGTGGATTTGGTTTGCCCTTCCTGGCTTCAGGCCCCTTCTGAGGCTTTCATAGTTATGTGATATGCTGAAAAAGAGTTAGAATCGTCCAGCACGATGAAGGATTCCGAGCGATAGGTGATAATGGATGTTGAGAAGAATATGGAGGGAAAGCAGAAGACAAAAAAAGACAATATGGGCTTTGTTGCTTGGGCTGGTATTAGCACTTGTAAGCATTCCAATTTTTCTGAATATTCGTGAGCATTTTTCAAACATTTCCGCTGAAGGTCAGAGTCCAGTATATGAGGAGATTTTTTCTACAGCGGGGGATGTTACTGCAGGAATCAGAAAGATCGATTATGCGATTTATGAATCTCTTTATATATGCGGCACCCCGGAACAGGATGTCTCATTTTTAAGTGTTGAACCGAGACATCAAAAAGGGCATTTTTGGGATTTTACCAAAATTTTAATCAGGTGCCCCGATATAAGTTCTTTACTTCGCCTCAAGAATATAATGTCCGGAAAGCTTCGGGCTTTAAATGACGGGATCCTCGTGGAGAGTGAGTGGTCCGCAAAACACCAAGGTCATTTCCGCATTTTTTCCAAAGGACTTTACACACACAAGATTTTTCTCAGGATGGACGGGGTTCGTGCATTCTCCAATGATATGCTCCCCAAAGTCGCTATTATAATAGATGACCTGGGGTATAGTAAAAAAAATGATCTTTCATTTATTCAATTGGATCTGCCTTTCACCTTTTCTGTTCTTCCCTTTGCTCCGTTTGCTGGATATGTTCTGAGCGAGGTGAGGAACCTGAAAAAAGAAGCAATTTTACACCTACCTCTGGAGCCAAAGGGTTACCCATCCGTTGATCCTGGTCCAGGGGCCTTGCTTTTATCCATGGATGAAAATGAGATCAGAAAGACTTTGTCTGAGGATCTGAAGGAAATTCAAGACGCACGGGGAGTTAACAATCACATGGGATCATCATTTACGGAAAATGGGGATAAAATGTTGATTGTTTTGGAGGAGTTGAAAAAAAGGGGCCTCTTTTTTATTGACAGCAGGACTTCGAGTGAAACAGTTGGCCTTAAATTGGCGAGAGAAATAGGCTTGCCTGCTGCCAGGAGAAGTGTTTTTCTGGATAATAATTTGACTCCGAAGGCCATAGAGATACAGTTGGAGCGTCTCTTGAACATGTCGAAGCGTTCCGGCGAAGCCATAGGAATAGCACACCCACATAAAGAGACATTGCTTGTTCTGGCAAAATGTCGATCTTTACTGGAAAGCGAATTTCAACTGGTTCCGGTATCGCAAATGGTTTATTAACAAAATTTGTAATTCGGGTGCAGATTTATAAATTTTTTCACATTCTAAATCGGAAATGGTTAAAAGGGAGGCAGAATTGAGGGTTCCGTTGCTTGATTTAAAAAAGCAGTATGAAGCTATTCGAGATGAAGTAAAAACTGCAGTAGAGGAGGTTTTTGATTCTCAGCAGTTTATCCTTGGACCGAAGGTTGAGGTCCTGGAAAAGGCTATAGGCGATTATTGTCAATGCGACTACGCTGTAGGGGTCTCTTCAGGGACTGATGCTCTGGTGATTTCGTTGATGACTGCTGGAATTGGACCTGGAGATCTGGTAGTTACCACGCCCTATAGCTTTTTTGCCACTGCTGGCTCAATAGCGAGGGTAGGGGCGATTCCTGTTTTTGTGGACATAGATAGAAAGACTTATAATATGGACCCTGCGAAATTTGATGAGGTACTTGATTCTCTTGACAAAAATCGAAGGTCGCGGGTCAAGGCGGCAATTCCTGTTCATCTTTTCGGTCAGAGTGCCGACATGGGTCCTATACTAAAGACTGCAAAAGATTACGGATTGAAGGTTATTGAAGACGCTGCACAGGCACTGGGATCAGAATATGAATTCGATGACGGAGAGGTCAGAAGGGCAGGATCAATGGGTACTTACGGTTGTTTTTCTTTTTTTCCGTCCAAAAATTTGGGTGCCTTTGGAGATGGGGGAATGGTTACAACCAATGACAGCGACATTTATGAGAAATTGAAAATAATGCGGGTGCATGGTTCCAAACCAAAATATCATCATGAATTCGTCGGGGGTAATTTCAGGTTGGATGCCGTACAGGCCGCTATTCTTAATGTAAAGTTCAAGCATTTGGATGAGTGGACAGAGCAACGAAAATCAAATGCAGATCTTTACAGAAAACTTTTTAAGGGACAAAAGATAGAGAGGATTATACTGCCTTCAGAAAAAGGAAAAAGGCATATTTATAACCAATTCGTGATAAATGTAGGACAAAAACGAGACGAGCTTAAACATTTCCTTATCGAGAATGGGGTCGGATGTGAGGTATATTACCCTCTACCTTTACATATGCAGGGCTGTTTCAGGTATCTGGGATACGGCCCCGAAGATTTTCCGAATTCCCTGGAAGCCGCCACGGAGACATTAGCTTTACCCGTTTTTCCAGAACTAACATCCGAGCAGATATACTATGTAGTTGATATTGTAGATAGATTTTTTAAAAAGAGATAGATAGTTTTTTTTAAAAAAAAGTATAAAAATCGCTTGACATTTTTTATGGTGTCTCTTATGAAGACAACTTCCCTTGAGATTGATGGGTTTGAACAAATGCCTTGACAATTGCATGGGGGATGACTTAAAAATAATATTAAGTTTGCTCTTTGAAAACTAAATAGTGATGTTGCGTAGGCCTCTGAGAAACAAATATAAAAAAAGGGTCAAAAACCCTCATGATTTAAGTGGAGAGTTTGATCCTGGCTCAGAACGAACGCTGGCGGCGTGCCTAACACATGCAAGTCGAACGAGAACCCTTGAGCTTGCTCGAGGAAGTAAAGTGGCGCACGGGTGAGTAACGCGTGGGTAACCTGCCCTCAAATCTGGGATAACTTCGCGAAAGCGTTGCTAATACCGGATACCGTCCTTTGGGCTTTGGCCCTTGGGATGAAAGGTGACCTCTTCATGAAAGTTGCCGTTTGGGGATGGGCCCGCGTACCATTAGCTTGTTGGTGGGGTAATGGCCCACCAAGGCTACGATGGTTAGCTGGTCTGAGAGGATGATCAGCCACACTGGAACTGA
>CAZVGY010000112.1:0-10848 GCA_964627015.1 uncultured Desulfobacteraceae bacterium | reverse complement strand
ATGACGAGAACTTAGACTAAAATTTAAGTCCTGTTCTAGTCAAGACCCTAAAATTAATAAGCTTTTAACGTAAGTCAATCCCGGGGTAGCAACAATAAAAGCTATCTCATAAATATATCATGAGAGGATGGAAACCGAGACCATGAAAAGATTGTTGTGGCTAAGACCTATGTTTTTAAAGGATCTAAAAACTATGAATGGATGGTTCGCCCCATGTTTGAAGAACACGTGGGGGTGGGGCGTAGAGGTAGGGGGGCTTTTTTCATAGCTGAAGCTTTCGATCAGCTCGGCGGAGCAAGGCTGGCACTGGAAGCAACCAAACAGAATGACCTGCCACCTTTAATCACCTTGTCCCCAAATACGACACCACCGAATACTCGCGAGTAAGGGAATCTTTTGAACCCGCGATAGTGTTAGTTTTCTCCTATTTTTATGCATAAATCCGACTTTGTATTATCGATCCAGTTTTCCGGTTCTCCCATCGTCACAGGGTTCGTCATCATCTTCGAACCTCTGATGCTCGGCCCACTCAGGGGCCTTGGCACAAACAGGCTGTTCCCATTCTTCGTCCGTATCGGATTTCGGAGAAGCGGCAGCGGGCTTAGGGGCTTTATATTCCCCTAAAACCGATGCACCGGCCTGTTTCATTTTTTCGACAGCCGCAATCCCATCTTGGTAATCCACCGGCCGGGTGGCTTCCAGGATCAGGGAGGTGGCAAATCCACTGTTAATAGCATCCATAACCGTGGACAGCACGCACATATCCAGGGCCAGACCGCATATGAATAGGCTCTCGATGTCCTTTTTCCTCAGATAGGCAGCCAGGCCTGTTTCGTCAAAGGCCGAATTCTGGTCCCTGTCTAGTCTTACCCCTTTCGAGACGACCACGGTATCCTGAGTCAAGGCCAGGTCCTTGTGAAATCCAGCGCCCTCGTGGTCTTGAATACAGTGAGGCGGCCAGTTGCCGTCCTGCCCGCTGAAACTCACATGGTCGACCGGATGCCAATCCCGTGATGCGAATATGGGAATACGACTTTCCAGTGCTTGCTCGACATATGCATTGATCAGGGGGACTACCCTCTCTCCTTCCGGGACAGGCAGGTCTCCATTCGGGCAGAAATCGTTTTGAACGTCCACAATGATAAGGGCGCTATTCTTATCGAAATCCAATTTTTCAATCATTTGCTATCTCCTCTGCTCTGTTTTGGACAGCCATAAACCCCTCCACTTCTTCGCTCTTCTCTCTCGCAATATTGATCTTTAAGAGAGAGAATAGAAATGGGGTCTATCCTGTATTCTACTCCTTCTGGGCATGCACTCGTGTATTTTTTATCTCATCATATGCCAATGCATCTCTTTCATGATCTTCATTGCAGGGTCGATGCATCTGGTTCAAGTTCGTTACAAGGGTCGAATCATACGTGCGAGATAGGGTCAAAAAGACTGTTTAAAATAAAGTTATTGAAAAGACCGGGGAGACCGGTTCATATCGGTCATAGGGAAAGCCGGGAAAGAATTCTGCCTTTTTTAAAAGTCTCGATTGGTGGAAAACAGGGAGACAGGTTATAAAGCAAGCTAATGAGGAAAGATCTATCCTGCTCAGTATGGACGGCGCTCTATCTATTATTACTCCTTCTCCTTCCTATCTTTCAGTAACTCTCCACCAACTCCAACAGTTTCATGAGATGCCTCTCTGAGATACACTACAAAGGCTTGTTTACTTATACCGGTTAATCGACTGGCCGTTTCAGTAAAGGATTTGATCATATCTCTGCTCTTCCCTTTATCAAGTTTTGGGCCGTAGAAAAATATCGTTGGCATACCTTACCCCTTTTTTCTGATATTTATATGGAGACAGTAAAGGAATTATTTGTTTCTTTATACTGGGTCCGCTGACTTCAGATAGCCTATTCAAAATAGCCCATCTTCTTTTTCAATCTTTTCACAGCACGCGGCATGACCTCTCCCACATTCTCAGAAAACCTCAAGCTGGCATGACAATCAAATGGTGTTTCTCCTTTATTTATAATAACCAGTTTTGCACCTGCCCTAATTGCTTCATTTGGCATGTCCGAGGCAGGAGAAACTACGAGACTTGATCCAAGAACTACAAATAAATCGCATTTCCTTGAATGCCGGTATGAAAGCATAAGATCCTTTTCAGGAAGGGCCTGTCCAAAATCAACAACACTCGACACAAGATCCCCTCCACAGCTGCACTTTAATGGAGCCCCTGACCTGCTGACGGTTTCTCCACACCTAATACAGCGTAACCTGCTCCTATTACCGTGCAGCTCTGCAAGAAGCTCGGGATTAATACCAGACTTCAGGTGAAGATTATCGACATTCTGGGAAATCAGGAATCTCAGCTTCCCTAACTTCTGAAGATCCACAATGGCAAAATGGCCTTTGTTTGGTCTTACATCTTCCCAGGAGACGGGCATCGATGGAGGGGGGAGCCCTTTATCTTTTCTGGTCCAGACGCCATCAGGACCTCGAAAGTCTGGAACCCCTGATTCTGTGCTGATACCAACTCCTGTAAATACCACAAGGTGGCGTGATTCATAAAGCCACTGTGCCAACATGTCTATTTTATCTTCCAGGCTTTCTTTCATCAGGAACCAGCTTTTTACTGGACAAAAATATTTAAAAAGGCTCAATCCTTGCTGCAGCCCCGTCCAATCACTGCCTATGAGACACAATCACGCTCGGATAAACTCCTTCAGGCATTGGGCATTGTTGTACTGCTCATCCTTTGCAGCATAGACCAGGGTCACGTTGCCCTGCCTTGTTTTGGCCTCTATAAATTCTATCAGATTCTTTTTTTCCTTTAGTTCCTTGAAGTATCTTTCCTTGAATTCCTGCCATTTTTCGGGATCATGGGAAAACCATTTTCTCAAATCACTGCTGGGGGCAATATCCTTGAGCCAGGAATCTATTTGCGCCTTCTCCTTGGTTAAGCCCCGAGGCCAAACCCTGTCAACCAATATCCTGTATCCGTCATCCTTCTTTGGTAGATCATAAACCCGTCGTATCTTCATGCTCATAGCGCAACTCACAGTAGTCTAAATTTATATATTTGAAAGTTTTAAAAGTGCTTGAAATCTCTCCTCAGAATGGTTTTAACAGCACCCTCCGGTGAAAGGCATTAATTAAATATCCATCCTTTTTCAAGGCATTTTAAATAAATTATACCCCTTTATTTTCAGACAAATCTACCCTTTTACGGTCTCGCCTGTATTCTGTAATAAAAAAAAGAGTATTAATCACTTAAATCCAGTCTTATCATGGACAGCAGTTTCCCTTGACACATATGGTTTTCAAATCTTCATACAAGGTATTAAAATACCGTCGATTATTTGATGCAATACTCATTCGAGCCCATTAACAATATGATATTAGATATCGTATAAAAGATACGCTTTCCGCAGTGATTTGAAGTCCATTTGCCGAAGAAACTTGGTTATATCTGAATATTGAGTTAAAAAATAAGGTGTAATCCCCCCTGTTGTATTTATATTGTCTCTAGCAAGGAGGAGATATTATGACCAGCTCACCAGCCAATGCCCTGATCCACGAAAAAAGCCCCTACCTGCTTCAGCATGCGAAAAATCCGGTTCACTGGTTCCCGTGGGGGCAAGAGGCCTTTGAAAAGGCAAAACAAGAGGATAAACCTATATTTTTATCCATCGGATATGCCACCTGCCACTGGTGTCATGTAATGGCCCATGAA
Source organism: uncultured Desulfobacteraceae bacterium (assembly GCA_964627015.1). Classification (GTDB taxonomy): domain Bacteria; phylum Desulfobacterota; class DSM-4660; order Desulfatiglandales; family Desulfatiglandaceae; genus CAZVGY01. Next base: position 7,115 of record CAZVGY010000112.1, on the reverse strand, counting down.
TCTTTTGAAGATCCTGAGATTGCCCAGATACTCAACGATCACTTCGTGTCTATCAAGGTAGACCGTGAAGAGAGGCCGGATGTTGATAAGATATATATGTCCGTGTGCCAGGCCCTAACCGGTCAGGGGGGATGGCCCCTGTCGGTATTCCTCACCCCCGAAGGGAACCCTTTTTTTGCAGGCACTTATTTTCCCAAGACCCCCCGAATGGGGATTACCAGTTTTCCGGATCTGCTGAACCGGATCGCTGACCTATGGAGGGAAGACAGAAGTCGTCTCATTACCACCGGGGACCAGGTCACCATGCAACTGCATAAATTCTCCCAGAGCTCTCCTGCCGAACAGGGCCTGGGCGAGGAAACTCTCCAAGAAGCCGGCCAACAGCTGGGCCGGGCCTTTGATTCGCGATGGGGCGGTTTCGGGAAGGCCCCTAAATTTCCATCTCCTCATCAGTTGACCTTTCTTCTTCGTCACCACAGGCGCACTCAGGAGGAGTTTTATCTCGAGATGGTGGAAAAGACCCTTCGGTCCATGCGGCGGGGGGGAATATTCGATCACCTGGGATATGGGTTTCATCGCTATTCCGTTGATGAGAGATGGTTTGCACCTCATTTTGAAAAGATGCTCTATGACCAGGCCCTTCTCGCTATGGCTTATATTGAAACCTACCAGGTGACCGGGAAACCGGAATACGCACAGGTAGCCCGGGAGGTATTTACCTATGTGCTTCGAGACATGACAGCTCCAAAGGGAGGCTTCTACTCCGCTGAGGATGCAGACAGCGAGGGAAAGGAAGGACTTTTCTATCTCTGGACCCCGCAGGAAGTAAAGGAGATTTTAGGGCCGGAGCCCGCGGAGCTTTTCTGCAGCTTCTACGATATCAGTCAGGACGGCAATTTTGAGGATGGCCGAAGCATACCCCACATCACCAATACCGTTTCAGAGTTTGCCAGACGCCGGAACCAGGACGTAAAGGGCCTGGAAACCTTGCTGGCAGAAGCGAGGAGAACACTCCTTCGGGAAAGGGAAAAGCGCGTGCATCCTCTCAAGGATGATAAAATCCTCACCGCATGGAACGGCCTTATGACTGTAGCGCTTCTCAAGGGATACCGGGCATTGGGAGATATGTCCTATCTCCAGGCCGCTCAGAAAGCTCTCTCTTTTATTCTGGACAACTTACAGCCCAGAGAGGGGTACGTACTGCGGCGATACAGGGAGAATGAAGCCGCCCATCCCGGCTACCTGGATGATTATGCTTTTCTGATATGGGCCCTGGTAGAGGCCTTTCAGACTGCCTTCGATCCCGTATACCTGGAACAGGCACTGACGTTCACCCACTCCATGGTAGACCAGTTTTGGGATCAGCAAAGCTCCGGATTCTTTTTTACGGGCAGGGAAAACGAAGTCCTAATTACCCGCACCAAGGATGCCCAGGACGGGGCCATTCCTTCGGGCAATTCAGTGGCTGCGCTGAACCTGCTTCAACTGGCAAGGCTTACCGGCGATAATCAACTGGAGGATAAGGCCTCCGCCCTGGTCCAGCTCTTTGCCCGGGATATATCCGAGTATCCCACGGCACATACTCAAATGCTGCAGGCCCTGGATTTTATGATCGGTCCATCCCGGGAAGTGGTCGTTGCCGGAGGGCCCGACACAAAAGGCGTCCGGGCCATGATGGAATTTATCCACCGCAAATTTCTGCCCAACCAGGTCACTCTCCTGGTTTCCGGTGACTATTCGCAGGACCGGTTGTTCGAGTTTGTTCCGTTTGTCAGGGGTATGACAACCGTGGATGGTAAGGCCACAGCTTACGTATGCCAGCAGTTTGCCTGTCGGTCCCCCATAACAGATCTAACAGAATTAAAAAGGGTACTGGACTAGTCATTCTGAAAACACAAGGCGAACATAACCCGCAGTGGCCCCTACCAGGGCATGGATGTGAAGTCGTACTTTACAAAGCGTCCGGTATCTTTTTCCGTTTAGAACAAGGAAAAGTGGCCAGCAGTATGGGGGCATTTGGACCTGGCGATCGACGGGGAAACCTACGAGATTGAGGAAATGTACCCCACTTATATGGAGGTAGCCAGGTTCCAGGGGAGGATGGAGCCAGAAGAAGTTTTGCACCGATTGCTGCCGGTATCGGTACCTGGTTGAGGTTGGCCCGGTGGAATATCTCCTGAGGGTGGAATCATTTCTCATGACCAAGAGACCCCTAACCGGATGGCCGTTTTTTCAAAATTCCCTATGTTACCCATGACCTTCCGGGGCGGTTGCTCTGGAATTTTACAAATTATTGTAGGGGTTACGACAATACTATCCTTTTTTGCCGCTACAGGATTTTCAAAGACATTTAATATTTCAAATATGAAATGAGTAGCTGACTTTTGATGCACAAATTTTAGCAAGTTCTCAAACTCTTTTAGTTCCTCTTTTCGACCAGACGTATAAAGCCGTATGGTATTTTTCATGATTTACTCATAAAAACTGTGCACGATCTTTCTATTAAATATGCTCATCTGCATCCAAAATCAAGAAAAGTTAATAATATCAGATATATTTTACCTTCACGCTGAGGTTCTCAGCTGATAATTGAGACAAAATTATGTAACCTTTTCAGAAAACAAAACGACTTCTATATATAAGAAAAAATATCGATGAACCCTAAGAGCCTGGGCAAAAATGGCCTCCAGGTAACGGGACAGAGAGATTATCAAGGTTAGGTTTCAGGAGGGCAAAATGAAAAAGATATTCACAATATTAATGACAATTCTACTTATCTTCTCCATATCTGTGCCTTCAGTATATGCGAGAAATCATCGTCCTGGTCATCATCCTGTCTTACAACATCATGCGAAGCATTATCATGTAAATAGACATCATGTCACTAACTATCGAATCAGCCATCATCATGGGGACTGGGAGGCTTTCGGAGTTGGTCTGCTGGCGGGTGCAGTTGTTACAAATCTATTTTACCCACCGCCTCAGAGGGAGGTAATTGTCAGACATTCTCCCAGAGTTATCCACTATTCCACCCCGGTAATAATTGAGAAGTCTCCCACAGTAATTAATATGCCCGAAAGTAAAATAGGGAAAGCTGTTGTTACAGTAGAATTACTCAACGTGCGCACCGGCCCCGGAAAGAATTATCCAGTCATTCAACAGGTATGCAGAAACAGCAACCTGATAATAAATGGAATTTCCGAGGGATGGCTATATGTGAAACTCCCGGGCGGTGGGTATGGATGGGTAATGCAGGAATTTACAGTCAACGTGCAACCACCTGCCAGCGGGTAAATACTGTGATTCGGGAAGGACATCCCGTGATGTGCCTATTTACCAACTGTCTTCATCCTGTATCAGTACGTTTTATAAACGTATCATTGGAACCAGGCTGATTACTATTAAGAAGAGAGTGGTATTGGGCATGCTCTCTTGCGTTCGGTGAGAAGCAGAATGTCTCTCAGCCGGTCTTCATCCACGGCCTTTCGCCAACTCTGTTCGAAACTGAAATCTCCTGCTATCTGGGCTAAAACGGCTAATGTTCGCAGGTATGAATCACGCTTGTCCATACTTGTCAGGATAATGAAAAGTGCATCCACAGGGTCCGATTCCGGGAAAAGCTTCACCCCTGGAACACATCGTACTGCTACCAATTCAAAGAAACCGCTGCCGGGAACTACGACATCGCTTACCGCCACACCAGGCATAATTTCACTGGCCGGCCCCAACTCTCTCTCTTGAAGCGCCTTTTCCAAAACATTTTGCGCCAATTTTAAAGAACTGGTAACCTTCTCACTCAACACGCGCCAGAAAGGCTCTGTTTCAAGGGGCCCCTGCATGTCCATTATCAGGGCCCTGTTCACCACCTCTTCAAAGGGATCTGCACACAGTTCGTCTCTTTCCCGGATAATATGTCTGAGTTCAGTCTCAAGGCCCCCTCCGGTCAATTTCTTATTCATAACCCGGTCTATAAGATGCAGAAGGGCAAACTCACGAGTAGCCTTGATACGTCCGTAAAACCAGTAAAAAGCCAGCCCGCTCAGAACGAGAACCACGCTGAGCAGAAGGGCTTCCATACCCATCTCCAGCAAAATCAGTACAAAGCCGCAACTCCCTAAAATATGATTCCAGGGATAAAACGGAGAGCGAAACTTAGGACGGTAATTAAGGAGCTGAGATTCACGCAGGACCACCACGCAAAGGTTGCTCAACAGATATGTAAGAATGAGCACCGTGGATGCCGACTTGATAAGCACCTGGGGTTCCAGGAACAGCGATCCTATTATAAAAAGTCCGGTTATAATAACGGCATTATAAGGAATACCGGAACGGGTACTTACCTTGGCAAACATTACAGGTATTAGCTCATCCCTGCTCAGGGCCAGCAGATAGCGTGAAGCGGCCATTATACCCGCATTAGCAGTGGATATGAAAGCCAGACTAGCGGCCAGGCTCATAACAATACTGCCTGCCGGGCCAAAAAAGGCTGAGGCGCCGTCGGAGATAGGGGTCATAGATCTGTCTAAACCCGCCGCCCCAAGAATACCAGAAGTCACGAAAACCATAGCTACATAAAAAATTCCAACAACGATAAGGGCCGAAATCATGCCTAAAGGGATTACCTTACCTGGATCTCTTATTTCTTCAGCAATGGAAGCCACCTTCAGTAAACCACCGTAAGATACAAAAACCAACCCGGCCGTGCTGAAGACAGCCGTCCAACCATAAGGTGTAAAAGGCTCAAAATATCCCCAGTTTATAGCTCTTGCACCCAATAATATATACAAAGACATGAGTACCAGCAGACCGACAACTAATAAATTCTGTAACCGGCTTGCATGTTGAATACCAACCAGATTAAGCGCCACAAAAATCAAAGCTGCAGGCAATGACACAAGCAGAGGTTCGGCGTCAAGAATAGGCGCCAAAAGCGCACTCATGCCCAACAAAGCAAAAGAGCCCTTCAGAGACAGCGAAAACCATGAAAGCAGGCCAGCCACCGCACCCGCTGCCGGACCCATAGTGCGGGTAATAAAAAAATAGTCTCCGCCCGCCTTGGGCATAGCGGTTATAATTTCTGCGACGCTGAGCATTCCTGTAGCAGCCAGGAGACCCGAAAAAAAATAACTGAAGACTAGACCTGGACCGGCTTGTGCGTGAGCGAGACCTGGTAAAACAAAAATCCCTGAACTTACCATTGCTCCAGTGGCAATGCAGAAAACATCAAACAGTTTAAGTTCCTTACTCAATGTATTTTGGTTATTATCGCTCATTTTATCAATTTCTCCGGTATATGGGCATCAAAGTCAGTATATTCACCCAAACTAGAAAAATACCCAGCTCTTCTTTATAAACATTAACCCGTTTTAGATTCCTAACCTCTGGTTCATCTATCGGACCTGCCGGGTTAGGTATACCGTTGAGGATGTTGTTCGTATTGTTATTATTGGCCATTGCGAGCGTCGCGTTATCTCATCATAAGAAGGCTCACCGCCATGATCGCCATTCCCGCCACCAGCCCAAAAATACTGTCGTGTCCTTTGCCATAGGCCCTGCTTGTAGGAAGGAGCTGGTCGAGACTGATGTAAACCATGATGCCGGCTATGACACCAAAGAGTATCCCCATTACCTGCTGCGGGATCAGGCCTTTCTCCCCGCACATGAACAATCTGATCGCCAGGTAAGCGATCCCAGCGCCAACTGGTTCAGCCAATCCGCTGATTAGAGAATAGGTAAAGGCCTTCCTGCGATCTCCAGTGGCATAGAAGATTGGGACTGAAACACTTATCCCTTCTGGGATGTTATGCAAGGCGATAGCCACAGCGATTGCAACTCCGAGCTTAGGGTCCTGGAGTGCGGAAAGAAATGTTGCCAACCCTTCTGGAAAATTGTGAATTCCTATTGCCAGAGCTGTAAATAGCCCCATTCGCAGGAGTTTCTGATGGCTCCTGATATTATTGTAGCCCTCAACTGTAGAAATTTCTCCATCGGGATTCGGCGCTGGAGCATAGGAATCCCGGAGCATCGTGGTTTCTTCCTCGGCCCTTGTCTCATGAGGGTTTTCTGCTGTGGGCACCAATTGGTCAATCATCCCAATCATTAACATACCGCCGAAAAAGGATGCTGCGTTAATCCAGTGTCCCCAATAGCTCCCATACTCCTCGACAAGAGAAGCAACCCCTTTGTAAAAAATTTCTACGAACGATATATAGAGCATTACGCCTGCTGAAAATCCAGTTGCAACCGAAAGAAAACGATAATTAGTTCTCTTAGCCGTGAACGCTATTATGCTGCCGATTCCAGTAGCCATCCCCGCAAGCAATGTCAGTCCCATAGCAATCCAAACTTCATTCATGCAAAACCATCCTAAATCATGCTCTTAGATTCACCTGTCTATCTCTAAGGCAGATTGAACTGTTTTTATAAAGCTTTCATAAATTTCATTTGTAAATTTACGGGATCCGCGATTCATCCCTTTAAACATTTTTTTTCGCAGACCTTTGGAAATCTCTAACTGCAGGCCTTGTTTCGATCTCCCCTTATTGCAGAGATTGCCGGCATTTTTTCCTGAATGTTCAGTGTTATCTTCTTTTGTCGTAAAGCCTGCTTTTTCAAGTTTCTCGATCATTGCCTTTTTTAGTTCTTCATTAAGGCCACCTACGTAAATAATCTCATCTTCATCGCTTGAACCGTGTACGGTCACTATGGTATCTGAACTTTGACACATGGCGATACAATTCGGCTCGTCAAACTTTGTACTGGTAATATGTAATATCTCTCTATTCCCCTTACTTTTAATTCCTTCAAAACAATAACATTTACACTTTCCCCTTGATATAGACTTTGCAATTTCGGAGGTACCAGGCTCTATGCCACCGCCATGAGGAGCGACTATCGCAACAGGGGTTTCAATATTTTCAGTAAATATTAGGAAGTCTGCATATTCCTTTTCAACTGCCGAGAGGCACTTAAAATTTTTGTAAATGTCTGACATTCATTTTCCTTTTATTCTTTGTAGGAATATAAAGATTTTGAAATAATATTTTTATATATATAATTTATTTGGGTCTTGACTAGAACAGGACTTAAATTTTAGTCTAAGTTCTCGTCATGAC
>CAZVGY010000111.1:0-10854 GCA_964627015.1 uncultured Desulfobacteraceae bacterium | reverse complement strand
ATATTCGGAAGAAGCACATCGGCCCGTGCCTCGATCCTTTCTTTGAAGCGTAAGACAGGGGTTTAAGGGTTAAATGCCAAAAATTATTTTTAATGCTTATTATTCAATGGGTTATGCAGCTATAGACTGTAAGACCCCACTGCCGTCTGAAGCAGAACAGTATCACCGATTGCTAAAAACCCCTTCAAATAACTTTATCCGCAATTTCATCCGTGATTTTCTTATTTGATGATAGTTGCGAAAAAGATACACTCCAAATAATTTTTCAGTTCGGACTCTCGCCATCTGAGGCTCTGAAACAAATGATGCAATGTAAATCATGAGTGCCGGCACCAACTTGAGCAGTTTTCTGAGACCCAGAATATAATAATAAAGGCCTCTAAGCATGTTGAAACGCCCATTCTTGATGTCACCTTCTTCAAGATATACTATTCCGGTACAAATCAAACGGTAGCCGTAAACATGAAAGTATCCATGCCGCACTTTTTCAGAAAGCTTTAAATGTTCACCATAAAGTTCCAAACATTCCACGACACCCTTTACCATCCTAAGAATTTCAAATTGGACAGAGTCTTCACCCCTGCGAATATAACCAAGAATTTCATCAACCTGGTAGAATTTGCAACCGGCCAACTCCATCAAAATCCAAAAACACCAATCATATGCGCCAGTTATAGAATCATCAATCTGGGGTATCTTCCTCAAGCATTCTCGTCGGAAAATAACACCATTCCAGGGAATAACATTTCCATGGATTAGTTTCTTTCTCATGTTGGAACAGGAAACTCTTTCGGTATCTTTTTCGAAAATTTGGAGATTATTCACATGAGAAAAAATCTTGTGTCGCGGAAAAACGATATCCACATCATGGCGTAACAACAGAACTCTCATTAGTTTTTCTATGCAATCATGGCTCAAATAATCATCATCGTCCAGAACGCATATGAACTCTCCTAAAACTTTATCCCTCCAAACGTTGAAAGTATCTCTGAAATTACCGTTATGCTTATAATATCTTACTTTAGGACCGTAGCTGCGTACCAGTTCTTCTGTTTCACCCGTTGATTCGTGGTCTATTATTAAAATATCGACTGGGCCATACGTTTGTTTGATTACCGAATTAATCGCACAGGCCAACAAGTTAGGCCGGTTGTGCGTTCGAATGACAACGCTGACTAAAGGCAGATCCTTGTTTATCATAGGAGAGCTTGCGATTGCACTAGGCTGAGTTCGAATATATGATTGGTAAAATGGCCTCTCACACAAATTTCCTGCCACTACCTATAGTTTGATTCCGTTCCAGACTCCTATTGTTCATTTATTACCTTCATATAGAATCTCAACAGTTTATTTTCCACAATCGTGTTCCAATCGTATAGTTTGAGATTTTTTCTTGAATAAATCCGAAAGTAATTAGGCAGCCCCTCGGTTACTGATTCCAAAATTGCCCTAGCAAAATCATCTGGCGTATTTTTTACCAGCAATCCGCTCCTTCTATTGGATATAAATTTCCTGTTCCCTTCAATGTCAGACCCTATGACAAACAAAGAGGCCGCAATATACTCGAGGGTTTTCAAGGCGGGAGCATGAAAATAGTTTTCTGACGGAATGAATGAAAAGCCGGCATCATATGTTGGGAGGATCTTATACAGCTCCTGCTGAGAAACAACTCCTTTAAAACTGACTATTGACGTAAGCCCAAGTCTGCGGCTTAGCGCTCTAAGGCGATCTTCGTCATCCCCTGAACCGTAGAAGTCGACGGAAAATGGAATATTAACATTTGATTTTCTACTGGCAATATCGATAGCGTTTATTAAAATCGCGAGCTGTCTCTTTTCAGAAAGCGATCCAATATAAATAAATCTTCTTATCTTAATGATTTCAGAACTCCGACCTATTTCCTTTGGTGTAATACTGTTGGTGTCGACTCCTGGCGGAACAATATAAATAGGTTTACATGTCTTTCCAACCCGACTTATTGCAGAGTGTTTTTCATGAGTAAAAATAGCATCAAAAAAAAGTTGCCGAGATCTTTTTATGACCTCGGAATGCCAGGATTGATTTCTTGGCCTTATTTCCGGCGACCGGATATCAAGGATCCATCTAACTTTTCCTTTCGGGTTACATACCCTGAAAAAGAAAGGGTACAAAAACCCCTTATCATCAAAAAAGACATGCACTATATCGGGCCTGAACTTCCTTATTACCCTCATCAAGAACGTGACCTTATTTCTAAAAGGGGCCCGAACGGGCAAGGTTATCAACTTCAGTTCACTACTTTGGAAGACCTGTCTATAGGCATTTTCCTCATAGGACAAATAGCTCGGCGATACAGCCAAGACAGCATGTCCAAGCTTCTTCATGATATGAGGGAACATATAGCTCGCTGAGGAACCTTGAGCGCCGAAAGGCCAGCGGAGCATATAAATTATTTTGAGCTTGTGATTGCGCCTCAAGAGACTAAAACCAGATTGATCATAAGATATGTTATGTAACCTATAACGCTCTTGTCATCGAAAAAAAGGAAAACCTCCTCAAAATAGAAGGTAACCGCCCCCCCTTCTCCCCGAGTAGGCAGTAATAGCTGTTGAAAATACATCGGTCATCTTCCTGCCGAAGTCTTTCCACGAAAAAATGTTGCTGACGTACTTCCTTGCTTGTTCTCCCAGATCCCTAATCATCTCTCTATTACTGATCAATTTCTCAATTTCACAATCGAAATTATCTAACTCACTTACCTTTCCAAAAAGCTTCAAATCCTCAAAAGGAAATGCCTCATTGGAGCAGAGTACAGGAACTTCACACGCGTATGACTCCAATATCATGTTTGGAAAGCCTTCGGTTACGCTTGGAAGTACTGATACATCAATCATGCTGTAAAAGTTCGGCATATCCTGGTGACGCATATGCCCTATGTACTTTATATTTTGTGGTAATTCGGTCTTTGGAATGAACCATACGCCTGCGAGCATGAGTAGTACATTGGGAAAAGCCTCGAGTATCTCGATCAACTTATCAATGCGTTTTTCATGACTTATTCTACCACCATATCCTAGAATCAAATCATGGCGATCTTCCCTTTTAGAGTTTATGGGTTTGAAAGTCGTAATATCAACGCCATTGTATATTGGGTTGTGTAAACACTCTTTGGGGATACCCCATTTTACGGCTTTTCTCCTTAACCCCTCCGAAATGGGGACAACCATATTTGCAGATTTGAATGTCTTGATTTGCAAGAAATCTCGTACCATGGGACTAATTCTAAGGTTTCTCCGCCTTGCAAGTTGATCATATCTCGCTTTTTCGATTTCCTGAAAATCCCCTCTTAATCGTATGACGTAAGGAATTTTCATTTTCATTGAAAAATACCATGCGCTCTCCTGGTAGATACCGTTCAATGCGTAAATAATATCCGGCTTGAGATTTCTTGCCGCTTGGTATAGGGAAGGGGGAATCAAGACCCGGAACATAATGGCTGGCAAAACCTTTGCAAGTCTCGGTAGCTCAACATGGTGGAGGACAAAATGTTTTCTGATTTCACTCCTTTTGATTTTCTCTCCAAAATAAACGATGTGGAATTCATCTACACATCCCGAAATAGCAACCATTTGAGGGAGATATCTGTCTAAAAGCCGCTCTACACTTCTCTCGTCTCCCGACCAGAAAGGCATTAGAATTTTCATTTTATCTTAATTACTGGAATTTTGCTATGAGCGAATAATACTTACCAAGGAAATTGTGCCAGCGTGACAGTATCGGCATGCCGGCTTGGTTGTAATAAAAAGCCGCCTTTTTGTGAGCTTTCTCGAAGCATCGCGATTTTTGGTGACGCACTTCATACGCCGCGTGCTTATTTTGGAATATCTTTCTCGCTAATATTAAACATTCTTCGGCGTGTCTTGGCCTAGGTGCGAATGTCTTGCATTTATCGTGTATTCTTACCCGGGCAACGGCTTTATCGATGTAGAAAGGTTTTGCCAAAAGCCCTAGTCTTATTAAAATATCAAAATCCATAACATAATCTAATTTTTCATCTATTAGGCCTGCCTCTCTAATTAATCTCCGGTCCATCAGGCATCCGGGCTGTCGACCACTTCTAAGATGGCAAACGGCGTCTTCAATGGTCGGGAAATAACCTTTGCCTTGTGCCAAGCGACCAACATACGTTCCTTTCTTGACCTTCGAATGCTCATCGATTACCTCGAGATAACCGTGGACGTAGCTTGCATCCTTATGATTCTGAAAAGCATTTGACAATTCAAACAGGATCCCGGGCAACAGGATATCGTCGGAATTATGCCAATTGAAAAAAGTCCCGGTGGCAAGCCGGAGTCCTTTATTGATTGCATGGCTTTGCCCCTTATCAGGCACTGACTCCCAGTAGTCAATCCACCTCGAATATTTCTTGATTATTTCTATTGTATCATCAGTGCTTCCGCCATCCATAATGAAGAATTCGAGATTTGGGTATTGTTGCAACAAAACGGATCGTATTGATTCTTCGATGAACCCGCCTTGGTTATAGGAGGGAATTACTATTGATATTCGGGGCCATGACGAGTCATTCGATATCTTTTCCAGGCTAATCCCATCCATGCTCCACGGCCACCCTTTCTTATCTAACCGCGGGGCAGGAAGTTCATTCAGATCAGGACATTTCATAAGCAGCCAGGAATACCTTGATTTGGAATGGATGCTTTCCGCGGAACTCTATTCACAGCAATATGTGGCCTTTTTACCGTGATAGCCTATGTTTCACCTCAAAGAATTTCAATGAAAGCAGGCTCATACCCACGTACCAAGCATAAAAAAAGCTTAACACAATGCCAGTCAAGCCGCCTGACATTCCCTTGTAATCAAAGAGGTTCTTTTTCAAGGCGACCAGTGTTTCCCGTAATAACAAGATCAGGCCAAATCTCTCGCCCTTGAAGAACCTCGACCTTCCTTCCTCCTTGATATACCGCCAGTGTTTTTTTACCAATTCACCATAGGAATCAGCCCAGTAATGCTCAACAATCAGATTCGATCCCGTGTTTATCGTCTCAGCGACAAATCCGTCAACTAATTCAATTCCTCTATGAACAAACGGGTGAAAAGCATTTCGCTTCACATGCCTTACAATACCTTTTTTCTTATTAAGACCCCAGATGGTACAAGTCAGAGGCTTTCCTCTGAAATAAAATCGCAGAGGTAAATAAATTACTCCGAGATTAGGAATATCAAGAATTATGGTGCGCAGTTCATGCTCGATTCCTGGAGGTAAAATTTCATCGGGATCAGGAAAAATGACCCATTCATTTTTAGCATGGGATACGGCGAATTTTCTTATTTTTTCCACGACCGCAACCCGGGGGTGTGTGATAATTTTAGCATTATATCTTTTGGCAATTTCGACTGAACTATCTTTTGAACCAAGATCAATCACTATGATTTCATCACAAAACTTCATACCGGCCAGGCACGAGGCTAATCTCCGATCCTCATTAAAGGTTATCACTATTCCGGTAAAACTAATTTCAGACGCTTTTGAAGGCATCCTCAAACCAAGGTGTTATTCCATTCATGTCAATAATCGACCATATTAGATTGTAATATTTGTCCCTGAAAGCTTTTCTTCTAAGTTCATAATTGCCTTCAATTCTAACAACCTTTGGATCATGAACCGTTTTTTTTCTGACCTCCGCCTTAGTGACTTTGAAGGCTATTGCTTTCAGGCGGTTAACTTCAAGCGCCTGTCCGAAATGAGAAGTTACTTTGGAAAACTCTTCTTCAAGGCAGCTTCTCATTCGGTCATAGTTTATCAAGGTTTTTCTCTCAGTAAAATCTTCGTCATTGAGCCATTTATTGAGGTGCTGGCTATATTTTCTGGTCCATAATTCGACCAGCCCTTTGTCTGATAATGACTCCGTATCGTAATTAAGTTGCGAAAAAACAGTATCAACGGGATTACGATATAGATAAATGACATTTCTTCTTTTAAGAGACAAATCGTTATCATGCGTATGAAGGGTCAAATAATTTGTCTTTTCAGGATAATAAAATACCCGGACTAAAGACGGCCTTTCAAAGTAAAGTTCCATTAGCATCCTGAGCCAGTGACTACCAGTTCTTGGGAAGCTTACGAGAAAAGTATTATTCGCATCAGCTTCGAATTTTTCAATTACGCGGTGTTCGCTAACGCTTGTCGAGCCATACTTTTTGAAGGAATGCTTTTGTGGATACAATCCCAACCTTTGAAAAATGTTTAATAAGGCCATATCCTGATTCCCTTGTTTGAGTTTCTTTGTAAGAGCAGTGCTCTAGTTATTGTTCATTCAAAGCGCCTGCATAATGTATTTTGTCTTTCAAGAAGGCAAGATCCGGCGGGTTGTTTAGGTGTCCGAAGTCGATCATGCACCACCCCCGTAGTGGGTGATGTTGCGATGTTTTATCGGTATAGCCTGGGTAATATATATGATAGGTTTTTCCTGGGTCGAAACTGTCCCTAATATAATCTAAAGAACATTCCTGACCATTATATGAATCATATCCGAAAACATCCACACCTGGCACTTTAAAGTCATCAATAAGTATAAAGGCCTTGTTGAAGTTTGAAGTAATTATGTCTATCTCTTCTCTAAGAGGCCAATCATATCCATAGCCGTGTGCATCCAGCCAAAATAACGAAGAGTGCATTTTCAAGATATCACCATATACTTCCAGGATCCGGGTTAGGAAGGCGGGTGAGGATTCATTCCACAAATTGGCATTTTCTAGTTTCTTTACTTTTTTCATAGCAAAGGAAAATGACTCAACGTCAGGCTCGCAAGAAAAGCATTTGATACCGGGGTATTTTTTAGCCACATAGATCAATGTGGAACCAACATTAGCGCCTGTTTCAATAAAAAAAATGCACTCGTCCAAAAGCAAGTTCACTAGCTGCAAAAGGTATTTGTCTCCGTGAAACCCGATGTCGAATTGAACGAATCTGTTGCTTTTTTTACTAATCCGGGAGGAAATGCGCCCCTGGGTTTTTTTTATAAAACCTAGCAAATTGGCCCTCCTAAAGTGCGGATTGATGCCCTTGCACTTGGCATTGTATTGCATTTTCTACCAAAAGACTCTTACCTCTCAATAAGGGACCACTCTGGTTTCAGATGAACTATACCCCATACTTTCATTGGAACGACGCTTTCATCATTCAGGAATGACGTTATATAAAAAGTTTTTGCATTGATTATCTGGTCCAGTCCAATCCTGTTTTGTCTGACGCCAACTGTTAGGAAATACTGCCCTGGCTTTAAAATCAAATTTTTCACGACCAGCCTAGCGCGAATTTTTTCGTTTTTTGACAAACATACAGTGCAGCCGTTTTCTTCGCTCATAGAAGTTATAATTCTGATCCCGACAATCGAATCTATTCCCAATACAAACGATAGATCTCTTATTTTCGTTAAAGCGACGCATTCGAGTTCAACACAAAACGGTTCGCCAAATCTGAGATGGTCATTTTCTTCGTGGGAGGCATTGAAAATCTTGCAATCACTGATTCTCACCTTCTGACCAAAGGCTTTTGTTCTTGGAATATGGAACAAATTTTGGTTTTGCCACTTTTTTTCACCACTTAGCCCTTTCAGATAATAACTGATTACATCGTGAACACTGCCGCGTTTTGAAATCATTCCGTTTTCCAGTAAAACCGCACGCGAGCACAGCTTCTGAATCATCGGGAAACTGTGACTAACAAAAAGCACGGTACGGCCTGTGCGGGAAACATCGTCCATCTTTCCCAGGCATTTCTTTTGAAAGGCCGCATCTCCTACCGCGAGGACTTCATCTATTAGCAGGATTTCAGGTTCCAGGTGGGCTGCAACCGAAAATGCGAGACGGACATACATGCCGGAGGAATATCGTTTGACCGGTGTGTCCAAAAATTTTTCAACCTCTGCGAAAGCCACGATCTCATCGAATTTGCTTTTTATTTCAGCCTTGCTCATTCCCAGTATGGCGCCGTTTAGATAAATGTTCTCACGCCCTGTCAACTCGGGATGGAACCCCGTCCCCACTTCCAGAAGGCTCGCCACCCTGCCCCTGATTCGAACTCGACCTTGTGTCGGGTCGGTAATCCGAGAGAGGATTTTCAGCAAAGTAGATTTTCCGGCACCATTAGGGCCAATAATGCCCACAACTTCCCCTCGTTTGACCTCAAGGCTGACATTCTTTAGGGCCCAGAATTCTTCACAGCTCGAATTCGATTCTCGCTCGTCCTTGGGATGAAGGATTCGCTTTACGATTCCAGCGGTCTTTTGAGCAACCACATCTCTGATTGCGGTATAGCGCTCTTTGGACTGGTGACGAATAAGATATTTCTTGCCCAGATTTTCAATCTGAATAACTGTCTCTGTCATGAAACTCTGGAGCCCCTTAAATCACATCCGCAAAGGTGCGCTCGGTGGATCTGAAATATTTTATTCCGCCGTAGAGCAGCAAAACCACGAGTACGGGCGAAACGATTAACCCAGGGGCATAGATCAGGGAATCTTTCCCCAATATGGCCCACCGGAAGCCGTCAATGACCCCAACCATGGGGTTTAAAGAGTATACCAGGCGCCATCTGTCAGGCACCACGGAACTGCTGAAACCGACTGGAGAAATATAGAGTCCGAACTGCACGATGAAAGGTACGACATAGCGAAAGTCCCGGTATTTCACATTTAAGGCGGATATCCAAACACCGGCTCCCAGTGATGCGGTAATCGCGATCAGGATCAAAAGGGGCAGCGCTGTGATCCGCCATGTCGGCCAGAAATCGTACCAGGCCATCAAACCCATCAAGATTGCGGCCGATATGAGGAAATCCACGAGGCTGACCACGACCGAGCTTGTAGGAATAATTAAGCGCGGAAAATAGATTTTTGAAATCAAGCTGGTGTTGGTAATCAGGCTGTTGCTGGCGCCGGAAAAAGAGTTGGCGAAGAATTGCCATGGAAGCATGGCCGCGAGGACCAGGATCGGATAGGGCACACCTTCAGAGGGCATTTTGGCCCATTTCCCGAAAACAACGCTCAGCACCACCATGGTTAGTAGCGGACGAATCAAGGCCCAAACAACCCCGATCACCGTCTGTTTGTAACGAACAAGAATATCCCTCCAGGCCAGGAAAAAGAACAGCTCTCTATAATTCCACAAATCCCGCCAGTACTGGCGTTCGGTTTGGCCAGGTTCTATAAGTATTTCCGCTAGTTGACCCCTATGGTTTATGACACTGTTTTCCATGGTCAATCGCGCCACGCTGTTGGTCCCTGGAATTTCCTGAGAATATTGCTTACGTGCGAGCAATCGGTTTGCAATGGAAGCCCCGTGCGATCCGTGGTGTCCGAGAACCGCTGGTGGCGTCCCCCAGGCAGGAAAACCTTCAACGGCCGGTTTCTCAAACCGCTTGCCTCAAAAAAAGCAACTTTGCCGGGTCAATGGCATGTTTCCGCCCATTTTTTTGCACGGCTCCGCCTCTTCGATTACAGAATCGTGGAAAGTGCAACTATCTCAACTGGCGTTAAAATTTATGGAAAAACCGCCTAACTATCTTTGCTTTCCCAAAGCAAAACGTGGGGGCGGCTTTTCAAACGCGGGAGAAAAGTCTCGTACTCTTCTCTACTCAGTACCAGGGTACGAATCTTTCTCTTGATATATCGTTCAGTTTTTCTGCTCAAATCATTCAGGTGATACTGGTCCACGTCTCCCACCAACAAGAGATCGATGATCCCCGAGTCCTTGCCCTCTGCATAGTCGTCCATGAGGTAGGCACGCTCCAGGTCGCCAAGGCGATTTACGATGCCTTCCACCACCCGGTCGATTCCCATCACCTTGCCCACCATGGACTTGAGTTCCGGGAACAGGGGATGCTCCGTATTGGCCGTGTAATAGATCTGGCGTCCATTCTTTTCAGATTTCAATAGGTTGGTCTTGGATAACTGATTGAGCTCCTCTCGCACGGAATTGGTGGAGACGCCGAATTCCGAGGCCAGTTCCCTGAGATAGGATCGCGTCTCCGGGTTGAAGAAGAATCGCATCAGGAGTTTGATGCGCGTCTTGGAAGAGATAATGCCGTCAAAAAGATTGCCCAAGGTTGCCACCAATATGAGTAGAATATCTACTCATAACAAATTTAATTCTGCTGTGTCAAGAGGTATGCTCAATTTTCGGATCCAGGCCAATGCGTACATTTGGATCAGGGATTCATGGATCTTGTTCGGCATTTGGGCATCAAAAATGAAATGGAATTTTGAACGAAACCGCTGAAAAGTTGGAGGAGAGCCGGGCAAATGACGCCCTCGCCGGTCTTTAACTGGCCCCGGTACCCCTGGGTCTTCTTGGTTGGAAGACGACGAATCGGGTCTCTGGCTGTCGCGTTTACTTGGGCCGTTCACCTTGGAAAATCCACTTCAGGGGTGGGTGGATGTCCTGCAGGAGGTTCGACCGGTCTTTCTTCGACCCCTTGACACTGAGATGTTATTGTGTAATCATAATGGCAAAAATGTTATCATGATTGAAGAGGTCCATGTATGATTCGTACGCAAATACAACTTACGGAGGAACAAGCCCGGAGGCTCCGAGCCCTTTCTGCGGAGACCAGAGAGTCCGTCGCCTCTCTCATACGAAGGGCAGTGGATCAATTTTTGCTTTCAGGGAATCCCGATCGGTCCGCCCTTTACAGACAGTCTGAGGCCGTCGTGGGGAAGTACAGGGCTGACAGGACGGACGTCTCCCTTGCACATGATCGCTACCTGGATGAGGACTTCTCGTCATGAGGGTTTTTGCAGACACCTCCGGCCTCTATGCATTGCTGGTGGGAAATGATGAACTGCACGCACGAGC
>CAZVGY010000110.1:0-10866 GCA_964627015.1 uncultured Desulfobacteraceae bacterium | reverse complement strand
CCCGCATGCCGGGTGTTGTGGGGGCTGGGGGGTTAAAACCCCCGGCTACCCGATTTTTTTTTATTTTCATGGTTCTGAGGGCGGTCATCTTTGTAAAAAACATACATACAACCGGACCCTCACTATAACACTATAATCCTCCTCTCAGGTTATCGATAACCAGTATATTAAATACTGTTGCACCAGGAAAATAGTCCATAACCCTGGGCAACGGTATGAGTTCATCAAAGTTCTTGAGCCTCTTTTTCATAGTTGGCATAAGAATGTTTTAATGTTGCGCTGTTTAAAATCACCTCAGCCTTTATTTCTTTATCTTCAGGGTCGCGCACCAATGTCCTGATCCAGCACGATTCTGTGCGTCGGCTTTCGCTCAATGCTATTACCTCGCGTTCCAGCTCATATTCTTTGCCTACAAAGAGAGGCCCTTTTATAATTTTTATTTCCTGATCTGCGAAAAGTCCGATTGCCGGACCACGTATAGGAAACTTCGCCTGCTCACTGGTATACTGGGTTAACACGCTAACCATTTCAAGGGGTACAATCGGTTTTCCCCAGGGTGATTTGGGTCCCCCTTCACGGGTATACCAGGGACACGTTTCGGTTATTTTTTTAAGCTTATCATTTAAAGTAAAAGGATATAAGGCTCCCATATTCTGATCGAAGTCCATTTTTACATGCTCTAGCTGTGCGCCTTTATCTCCTACCTTCACATCACGAAGTATGACAAGTTTCGTCACCGGCTTTAGGGATTTAATTCGCTTTTCAAGCTCCGATTCGGGGCGCTCAGGCCCGATAGATGCTGTTCCTGTCAGCACAGGTGTTCCATCTTTTTTCTCGGCCCAAATACGTACCAGTTTTTCGTCTTCTTCAGGCAATTCAGCAAATGCCTTTACCTCTTCACCTTCTACACAGGCATTTTGATAATGTGCACTAATACAGCCGGTCTCAAACCATTCCCTTCCCCAAATTTTATATAGTATTGGTATAAACTGGCTGAAATGAGTGGGCCCTTCAATCGGTCCGCCTTTAAAACCAAGCTTTTCCGCTGTTGCATCGTCATGGATGGACATATGTCCTCCATATTCTTGCGTGTCCAGCATCTGCATGGGAGTGCGGAAAGGGCCCTCGATTATCAGCCTGGTGTCAAAAATTTCCGTCATGTATATCTACCTCCTTAAATTCTATTAATGTTTATGAATAGGCCTGGGCCTGAGTAACTGTTATTGCTATAAGGTTCACGACGTTTTCCATCTCAGTCCCCGGCTGAAGGACATTAAAGGGGCGGCTTATTCCCATTAGAAGCGGACCGATAGCTTTTGCTCCTCCTAGGCGGTCCAGAAGCTTATAGGCCACGTTTCCAGCAGCTAGATCAGGGAATACAAGTACATTGGCGGCGCCCTTGAGACGGTTGAAGGGATATTCATTGGACAGTATGCTCTCCACAACAGCTGTGTCCGCCTGCATCTCACCATCTATGATCAGATCAGGGTTCCGTTTTCTGGCCAGATCCACAGCGGACTTGACGCGTATACTGTCGGGATGGGGAGTACTGCCGAAGTTAGAGAAGGAGAGCATTGCTACACGGGGCGTTATATCGAAGAACTGGGCCATCTCAGCAGCCAGCACCGCTATTTCCGCCAGTTCTTCGGGGGTGGGATGGAAATTAACGGTTGCGTCGGCAAAAAGAATGGTACGGTCTCTGAATACCATGAGATAAACCCCTGAGACTTTTTGAACTCCCTTTCTTCTGGGGATCACTTGTAAAACCGGTCTGATGGCGTCCGGATAGGGACGGCGTATCCCGTGGACCTGGCCGTCAACTATCCCCTCGCGTACCATCATGGCTCCAAAGACATACCGATTGCGCAGTTGACGCCTGGTTTCGTACATTGTCCAGCCCTTTCGAGCCCTGATCTCGAAAAGTTTACCGGCAAAATCTTCGAATAGCGGACTGCGCATGATGTCTAGAATTTCTATTCCTTTTAGAGATATATGTAGTTCCTTTGCCATAAATTTTATCCTGTCTTCATTTCCAAGGAGCCAAGGTCTGGCTATTCTCTCCTTAACAACTTCATGGGCAGCCCGAATGATAACAGGATGATCGCCTTCAGGAAGAACAATTCTCTTGGGCTTCTGCTGTGCCCGGATTGTAATTTTTCTCATGATTTCGCGTTCAGGCCCCAGCATCGCCTCCAATTTTTGAATATATCTCTTTTTACTGGGTATCTCTCTCCTTGCGACTCCGCTCTTGACTGCTGCAGCTGCCACCGCGGGAGCTACTTTCAAAAGGACCCTTGAGTCCAGTGCTTTTGGAATTATGTATTCGGGGCCGAATTGTATAGGATCTCCGCCATATACCCTTACTACGGAATCCGGAACATCCTCGTGCGCCAGAGACGCCAGTGCGCGAACGGCAGCTACCTTCATTTCGTCGTTTATTGAGGTTGCGCGTACATCCAAAGCCCCTCGAAAGATAAATGGAAATCCCAGGACATTGTTGACCTGATTTGGGAAATCCGAGCGGCCGGTTCCCACGATAGCATCAGGCCTGGCTTTTTTAGCCTCGTAATAGTCTATTTCGGGTTCCGGGTTCGCCAGGGCGAATATGATGGGCTTATTATTCATTAGTGAGAGATGATGGGGAGTAAAGGCCTTTTCTACAGATAGGCCTAGCAGTAGATCAGCGCCCTTTACAGCTTCTTCCAGGGTTCGGGCAGGAGTATTATTGGCGAATTGCTCTTTGTAGGGATTCATTCCATCCTTTCGGCCCTTGTAAATTACACCTCTTGAGTCCAGGAAAATAATATTTTCTATCTTTACTCCAAGCTGAACCTGCATTTTGGCACAGGCGATTGCGGCGGCGCCGGCTCCGTTTATGACAACGCGGAGGTCTTGGACCCTGCGGCCGGTTAGCTCACATGCATTCAAAAGCGCCGCCCCCAATATTATGGCAGTCCCATGCTGATCGTCATGAAAAACAGGAATGCTCATTTCCTGTCTGAGTTTCTCCTCAATATAAAAACAGTCCGGTGCTCTTATATCCTCGAGGTTGATACCGCCAAATGTCGGTTCCAGGAGTTTTACAGCACTGACGAATTCGTCGGGGTCATCGGTCTTGATCTCGATATCGAATACATCCAGATCGGCGAAACGTTTAAACAATACGCTCTTTCCCTCCATGACCGGCTTTCCGGCCGTGGGACCAATGTTTCCCAATCCCAGGACCGCGGTTCCGTTGGTAATCACCCCCACCAGGTTTCCTCTGGAGGTATAGTCGAACGAGAGGTCCTCGTCTTTTAGAATCTCAAGACAGGGGACTGCCACCCCGGGCGTGTAAGCCAGGCTCAGGTCATAAGGAGTAAGGCATGGCTTGGTTGGAATTACTTCAATTTTTCCGGGACTGGGTTCTTTATGGTAGTGAAGCGCTTCTTTTTTATAGAGCATTTACAAAGTATCCCCCGAAAAGAACTGGTGACTGTGACAAGCATTAAGTGCTTCATTTTCTTTTTCTTAAATTAAAGTCACTTAACACATCCCAAGATGAAATGATTATAAACTCTCTTATATGTCTAATAACATTTATATATAAGTTATGTCCAGGAAAGAGGGGGGCATGCCTTGTTCCAGGGATCGCCATTAAATTTTTTATTTGCAATTTATTTTTTAAGTATTACTTTGTAAACAAAATTAGGTTTGTGAAAGAGGAACTTATTTTTACGTATGTCAGATAAACTTCAGTTGAAAGATCTCTTAAGAAAAGAGACATCAAGAGAGTGAAAATTATGCCTATTTATGAATTTAAATGCAAAAAATGCGGGAATGTATTTGAACATCTGTGTTTTCGAAGCGATGATGAGACGATAGCATGCTGTCCCTCATGCGGGGAGAGTAAAGCAGAAAGAGTATTGTCCACATTTTCCTCTTCTTCCTCATCAGGTTTAAACATGGGAGGTTTCGGCTCTTCATCCTCCTGTACACCCAGAGGTGGTTTTTCCTGAGCTTAATCCCGGCCCGGTCGTGAACCGGTCAGTGATCAGATTCAAAGCCCGTGGCTTTCTGCCATAATATTCGGGTGTATGAATATCCATAGTTAAAATATAGCGAGGTCCTTATTTATGGATCATGATAAGGAGCAAAAAGGGAGCAACCTGATGAGCATATGGGTTTTTGTTTTGGTAATTGCGATATGGTTTGCGCTGCAGGCCTATATTCTGCCCAAATTCGGTATTTCCACCTGACTCAGGAACAGTTGCCAGGTGAGCGACATGGATAACCAAAAAGAAATTAAACAGGTGGAAAAACCATTTGAGTAAAAATATGGCTGTTTAGGCTTATATATTCTAAACAGCCAGAAGTAAGCTCCCGCGGTGGTTAACTGCCGAATGATTTATCGTTTAAGATGCAATAATGACTTATGATTTTATTGATGCAAGCTCGTCTCTCAGGAGTTTGACGTGTCGCATCTCCTCCTTTATGATTTCATTGATCCTATCCTTGCCGAGGTTTTCAGGGACTAATTCCTTCATTCCTGTATAAAAGGCAATTGATTCCCATTCAATATTTAATGCGGCCCTGAGAATTTTTCTCATTTTTGCCTCTTCTGACAGTTCTTCAGAAAGAGAAAACTCCTCTTTTGCCTCATTATCAAAAACTTGAAGGTCAGCAAACGCTTTTAAATAGAGTGCTGTTTCCTCCTGCGGGTCAAACACCGTTGCTTCTTTTTCACGGTTTGACAGGTCTTTCCTCATGGATTCAAAGATTTTTTTATGAGAATCCTCCATCGAGGCTAAATTGAGGAGTTTTTGGCGAATAGAGGAGTCTTTAATATTTTCGCTCATTTTCCTGTAAAAATTAGCTCCGTTTATTTCAATATTAATGGCTATCTCGAACATTTCGTCTGCGTTAAAATCAAAACTCATAGCCAGTGCTCCTTTTAATTTTTGAAGTGTTTTTAATCAGATTATTCCCAGAAACCTTTTCAACTGCCTGAGAAAAGAGATTTAACCGTAAATATTTCTGTTTGATCGTCTTTAATACAATCGTCTGAAATAATTAGATGCATTTAATTCAGATAAAGAAAAAATACTGGACCAGGGACCATGTGTCAATAAACAACTTTTTGCACAAAAATAAATACTGGAATTTTTTCCGAATATATCAGATGCAACCCTGTTTTTTCATGATAGGATTTAGCAATTTTTTTTGTAGTTAAGCTATTTTCTAATTCATTTACTTATAAATAGACCTATGAAATTACCTTTGTCATTAAGGGAATGGCAACGAAAGTGCCCAGGGAACTGCCTATATTTGTGAAGACCACGACCAGAAGTATTCGAGGGATTTTGTTTCTCCAGAATCCCTTAAATGAGCTTATGTCTTCAGCAAGGTTTTCGAAGTCCCTTACTTTTGGTTTACTTAAGAGCACTTCCACCAGACCGGCTACCCATCCTGCCGCTATCATGGGATTTAGCGAAGTTACAGGAGAAGCTATAACAGCGGAAAGGATAGTAAGCGGGTGTGCCAGGGCTGCGGCAGCTCCCAGTCCTGCCAGGATTGCATTTGCCATGATCCACCACTTAATCATATCAGTTCCCGCTGAGGTTCCAGCCATAAAAAATCCTAGAATTATCAATCCTAATACCAGCGAAGGGACAACCCATTTTATGATTCTGGAAAACCAGCCTCTATTAGGCATTTCATCCAGTTGATTGATGTCTATCTCTTCATTCCAGTATTTTATTATACCAGGCACATGACCGGCTCCCACAACTGCGACAATTTTTCTGCCAGGTGCATTTTTTATTTTTTCGGTAAGATACTGGTCACGTTCGTCCACCAGGATCCTTTGCAATTTAGGCAGCTCTTCACTCATTTCCGCAAGAAGGGCCTCGAGGACGTCTTTTTGCTTCAATTTTTCGATATCTTCCTCCTCGATACTTTCAATTTCTCCTATGGAGCCGATAAGCGTGGGAACCAGCTTTAATTTTGTCCACAGACCCATCAAACGCCATGTTCTTGAGAGGGTGATTCGTATATCCCTGTCTACAAGATATATTCGGGCTCCCACAGATTCTGCCGTGTCTATGGCTCTCAAGATTTCTTCACCAGGTTTAACTCCAAGTTTTTTGCCGAGTTTTTTTTGAAATGAGGAGAGAACGAAGTTTGAGAGGAGTAAAAAGGACTTTTTTTCCCTGATTATTTTTATTAGATCTGTTTCCTGCCATTGTTTTTTTTGTGTAATAGAGTTGTATCTGGATTCACAGAGTTCAATACAAACAGTATCAGGCCTTTCTTCTTCAATAACCCGGGCTGCAAGATCGGCACTTTCTTTTGATACATGGGCAGTGCCCAGAAGTATTATTTGCTTGCCTTCGTATGTAAGTATGTATTTATTGTCGCTGTCAGTCAAGATTGTACCACTTGAATAAAATTTATATAGTCCGCGAGAAAAGAGTAAGTTGTCGAACCAGCCCCATATGACTATTGGAGAGATATTTAAAAATAAACATCAAAAATTTTTTCGTTTAGAAATATTAGTTCAGGAATAGCATCGAAAGCGATCAGTGGCTATTATCATAATAAAAGATAGTTTCCAAGGAGTTTGTTTTGGTATAGTTTTCGAAATTTATGCTTCCATTTTTTTTCAGGGTTACTTGGGGAGAAACTGAAATGAAAAAGGCTGAAGAAAGTAATATAATCAAAAATCAAAGGACGGACATGCAGAAACTCCAGGGCAAATTGTGTGTAGCCCTTTATGAAAAGCTAGGATCTCAGGTTTTGCCAGTCATGGAGGAAATCTATGGTAAATTCGGTTTTGAAGTCGGTTTGAGCTTAAAAGAAAAATGGAAGCCAACCTGTCTTGAAGATGCCGCCAGAGCATTCGTGGAGATGTGCAACCATAATGGTCTTCCATCGGAAGTCGAAATGCAGGATGGAGTATGTTACTGGACGGGTTACCGCTGTCCTTTTGGAATCGAAAAAACATACAGACCGGTGTGCCAGGCATTGATGGCCATGGACAGAGAACTTTTCAGGGCTGTTTTAGGCATTGGTAAAGGCCGCATGGTCTTTACAATAGATAAATGTCTTGCAGCCGGGGATGAATGTTGTGAAGGTGTTTTCAGGTTGTTGTAGATGGAGCCGGATAGAAGAGAGAGCGTAAAAAGACTCCTTGAAGAAGGAGTCCGTGAAGGTGTTTTTCCCGGGGCGGTTCTTCTTGTGGCCGCAATGGGGCAGATAGAAATGTTTGAAGAGGTGGGCAATCGGTTCTGGGTGTCTGACAGCCTTCCCATGAACAGAGATACAATTTTTGATCTGGCATCTCTGACAAAACCCCTGGGTACTACACTCGCAATCATGAAATTGGTGGATGAAGGCAGGATAGATTGTGACCAAACTCTAGGAAGTCTGCTGTCTGTGGCAGTCCCGGAAGATAAAAAAACAGTGACACCCAGACTGCTTTTGAGCCACTGTTCAGGCTTTGCCGACTGGAAGCCTTTTTATCTGGAGCTTGAACACGTTCCAGTTAAAAAAAGAAAAGAATATTTGAGAGAACGCCTGCTGAACATCCCTCTTGCCTATGAGCCTGGAAAAGCAACTCTTTACAGCGACCTGGGGTTCATGGTCCTTGAATGGATGGTCGAGAAAATGGCCGGAATGCCGCTGCACCGGTTTCTTGCAAAGCACTTTTATGCTCCACTTTCATTGGAAAACACCTTTTTCAGCACAAATACTCGACCGGCTAGATTCGAGGAGTATCGATTCGCGCCCACAGAAAAATGCCCATGGCGAAAGAAGATTAATCTGGGCTATGTGGATGATGAAAACGCTTATGCCCTGGGAGGCTATTCGGGCCACGCGGGTTTATTCAGCACGGCACAGGAGGTTTACACACTGGTTAATCTTTTAAGAAACCATTTTCTTGGAAAGAGAAACGATTATCTAACGCCCGATACCGTTAGGATGTTTTTCGCGCGGCAAAACAATGTAAAAGGGAGCACATGGGCCTTGGGGTGGGACAGTCCATCTTTGAAAGATTCCAGTTCTGGGATCTATTTCTCATCCGATAGCGTAGGACATCTGGGTTTTACAGGCACCTCCGTATGGATGGACCTTAAAAAGGACGTTATCGTCATTTTTCTTACAAACCGAGTACATCCCACCCGGAAGAATGAAAAGATAAAAGGTTTCAGACCTCTTCTGCATAATACCGTCATGAAACAACTCGGTTTGGATTAGGAAATTAATAGAAAGGAGCGGATTTAAACCATGGCTGAGATCAAAAGCACTCTTGAGATCATAATGGAAAAGGCCAAAGGTCTTAATGCAAGCGAGGAAGAAAAAAAAGAATTCAAAAGAAAAGAAATGGCCGGGAAGATAAAGGGGCTCATTCAGAAATTCCTTGATGGCCAAATGAATATTGAGAAGATAAACGATGAAATTTCAGGCCTTCAGAAGGAAAATGAGGAATTATACAGGGAAGTAATGCTTGGAGAAGCAATAAACCTGATTGATCCTGAACAGGATAATGAGCCTGTTTTGGAGTTACTAGAAAAAACTACAGGAATGGATACAGATGACATACGAGCTATTTTGAATGAATTTAAGAACACAGTTGAAAAGGAACAGGCGTCCTGCCGAACGCTAATGATGGAGAAATTGAGAGACGGAGGCGTATCAGGCTCAGCGGTAATACCCAATCTGAATTCGAATCTGGAGTGGAAAGAATATATTAGGGAACAGAAAGGCTCATTCCGCAGGGATATAGCTAGATCGGTTGATATTTAAGCTTTAAACAGGAGCCTGGACAGGCAACTGTTTTTGACGGCATGGAAGCTCGTCTGTTGGATTTTAATTCTGCGAGTGCTCCATATCAAATTTTTTCAGATATTAATCACCTTGTCAGCGAGCTGCATTGCAGTGACAATATCCAGCATATTGGTGGTCTCTCCCACCTGTTTTTTTTCCAATAGGTTGAAGTGCGTCAGGCATGTGCCGCACACAAGAATATATATGCCCTCCCGTTCCAGTTCTTTGAGCACTGGCAGGACCTCGGAATCAGGGATAGTCAGTTTAACTCCGTTATTAACAAACACCAGCCGCCAGAGCTCCTCACCCATCTCCTTAATGGTTTTTATAAAGCTTATCATGAGCTTGAGGCCCAGTTCGTCATCACCATAACCCATCCTGTCCGTAGCCACCATTACCATTATCTTCTTTTTTTCCTGGCCAATGGCAGGTGCCCTATTTGTTGCTTCATGCGCTGCAGCCTGGTTTACGGTCCCAATGACATAGAAATCCGTTCCTTGTTTCTCCACGTTTATGTCAAAACGCTGAGTGCCGAGAAAGCGCGAAACATTCTGCCTGGCAGCTTCATTGTCCACTATGACCCTGATAGTATCAGGGCCGTGCTTTTCTATTATCTCTTTTGTCTGAAGGACAGGGGCGGGACAAGCCAATCCCCGGCAATCTAGTGTCTCTGTCATATTTTTTAGTGCCTCCTGTTAATGGGGATCGCGAGATCCAGACACACAGTATTGTTTAGTTCACTACGATTTTTCCCGCAAATTCTGAAATGACTTCACCAATAACAGTCGATTCGTAAACGCCTCCGTCTATCAGGGCTTTCAGGAGGGCATCGGCCTGGTCACTGTCCACACATATAAGAAGCCCACCCGATGTCTGAGGATCAAATAACACATCTTGAATCAACCGGTCCACTGACGGAGCAAACTCCACCATGCATTCTCTGAACTCGCGGTTTTTGAAGGCTCCGGCAGGCACCAGGCCCATTGCGGCATAGTCAAAGGTTTCTTTAATGATTGGTACAGACCCGCTTGAAATTTTTATGCCGAACTGCGACTCTGAGATCATCTCTGCCAGATGACCAAGCAGACCGAAACCGGTTATGTCTGTACAGGCGTGTACGGGGTAGTTTACCATTATTTCTGCGGCGTCTTTGTTGAGACGGGCCATCAACCGGGTAACCTTATCTATGATGTCGTCTGAGGCCAGTCCCCCTTTGATAGCCGTGTTTATGATTCCAGTACCCAGCGGTTTGGTCAGTATCAGACGATCTCCATTATTGAGGTTGTTTTTTGTGAGGACGCGCTCCGGGTGAATAAAACCGGTCACGGAAAGTCCATATTTAAGTTCAGCGTCTTCCACACTATGTCCGCCCACAAGCACCACCCCGGCTTCAGTCATCTTGTCCAGACCACCTATTATGATTTGCCTGAGAATGGATATATCCATATCCGCCAGGGGAAAAGCAACAAGGTTCATAGCGGTCTTCGGTGTTCCGCCCATGGCATAGACATCACTGAGGGCATTGGCCGCTGCAATTTGACCAAACCAGTAAGGATCATCAACAACGGGTGTAAAGAAATCCACGGTTTGAATTATAGCTAGTTCGTCGCTTACTCTATATACTCCCGCATCATCCGCCCTTTGCATCCCTACCATGACGTTTGAATTTGTGGGGATTTCAAGCCCACACAATGCCCTGTCCAGGTCCCCTGGAGGAAGTTTGGATGCTCAACCCGAACCCTTAACAGTTTCAGTTAGCCGCAGGGGCTTTTTATCGGTCATTAGTTACTCCTCATAAAGGCGCTCTTTGAACCATGATTCAAAATAAGGCATACGCCTTTTCTTTTCAAACAGGAAAAACCGAACGTTAAAATGCTTTGCTTCGGAGATTCCTGTACAACATATGCTGATAGAGGAGAGTAATACTAAAGATATAAGAGTTAGGTTTAGAAATGAACCCGGTAGTTATATTATTATTAAAGATGACTGGTAGATAATTTATAATGTGTAAAAGTTAAGATCTTCCCATACAGTTTTAGGGGATAGTAGGTGGCAGTC
>CAZVGY010000109.1:0-10922 GCA_964627015.1 uncultured Desulfobacteraceae bacterium | reverse complement strand
GCTTTCTGGATAATCGTTCTTAGCATGGTGTCCGTTATTATTAAACCACTTCAAACCTGTCATAAACAAGTGAAAAATTATTATTTCCCAAAAGTACTGAAAAGCAGAAGTCCCCATAAACACTTAAGAAAGTTCATATTTCCATCGGCTGAGATGTCATTTAAGTTGTTGAAATATATTGAAATAATGGCTTTAAAATGCTATGTTTCCCCTCAAAAAGTGCTTTTCAAAAAGGTCTATGACTCATAGGGTTAAAATCCGGAGAGGTTTATAACCTGGAGCGATAGCGGAAGGGCTATGACTTGACTATGTCCCATAGGCTGTTCATTCGGAGGGTAGTGCAAATGCACGGAGAGGCATACAAAAGGGCTGAAAGACAAAAAATAACACGAAAACATCGATGGAAAGAGGCCTAGAAGCAGCTAAAAAGGAAAATTTATAAGATATTAACTGACAATTTTTGTCAAATTTTTCGGTCAAAGGTGATCTCTATCATTTTTATGAAAAATTCAAACGTCTCGTCTCATGTATTACATGTAAAAACGTAACCAGACATTACTGAAAAAATTTGAAAGTTGAATTTTGATTAATCCCTATGTTAATGAGTAACGTTCGATGAAAAGAAAAACAATAGTTCACATTGCTTCAGCTCATTTTGTTTATGACACAAGAATATATCACTCAGAATGCAAATCTTTAAGCAGGTTGGGGTATAATGTATTTTTATTAGTCTGCTCGGAAAAAAATTCAAATTTAGTGAACTCAATAAACATCGTAAACAAAAAGCGAAGAAAAGGAATTTTAGGAAGGCTTTTTTTAAATCCATTAATATTATTTTTAGATGCATTGAAATTAAGAGGTAACCTATATCATATTCACGATCCAGAGCTCATCCCATGGGGAATTTTAATTAAAGTAATCACTAGAGCAAAAATAGTTTATGATAGACATGAATATTATGATCAAAAATTTTTAGATTCTGAAAAGTATCCAGAAATTCTAAAAAAATATGCACAAAAAATTTATAAAAATTATGAAAAAATAATTTTATTTTTTTATACTGGAATAATAACAGTGAATGACGAAATGGGGGAAAATTTTAACCGAATTAATAAAAATGTATTATCTATATATAATTATCCATCTAAAAGTATTATAAATCACAGGCGCAATGTTTTTACTGGTAAAAAAATTATCTATACCGGAAGTATGTCAAAAAGAAAAGGATATCATACTATTATAAACAGTATGAAAAAGATAAGGGAGAAAATTCCAGATGCCGAAGTGATAATACTTGGATGGCTTGATAAAGAATTTCTTGTGGATAAGACAAAAATGAAAAATGGGGACATATTTCTTGACGACGGAGTATATCTAAAAGGAAGAGTTGACTATTTAGATGCGATAAAAATTGTTACGGAAAGCGATGTAGCATGGATTCCTTGGGAAAATACAAGAAATAACTTTTTAGGAACTCCAAGGAAATTATTTGAGTATATGGCTTCAGGGATTCCAGTTGTAGCATCAAAATTCCATTTCTTAGATCAATATATAAGTGAAAATGAATGTGGGATTTTATGTGATGCAAACGATCCTAGCAAACATGCTGAGGCAATTATTCAAATTCTCAAAAATGAAAAGTTACAACGGAAACTTGGCGATAATGGTCGTAGTGCAATAAAGAATAAATATAATTGGGAAAACGAAGAGTTGAAATTGGCAAATTTCTATAGAAAAATTTTGACATAAAATTTAATCAAAACCCAGAGGAATAATGAAACCACTATTCATTTTTTCATTGCCGCGTTCTGGCTCGACTTTACTCCAGTATTTACTGGCTGCCCATCCCCAAATATCGACAGTTTCTGAACCGTGGGTTCTATTACCGTTTGTTTATTCTTTAAAAGAGGATGGTGTCTATGCCGAATTCGTACACAAGGCAATGGTCAGAGCTGTTAAAGATTTCTACTGTGAAATGCCAAATGGAAAAAAAGATTATTTAGAAGAACTTTCTAATTTAGCGATGAACTTATACAGCAAAGCTGCAGGGAGCAAATGTGAATATTTTTTGGATAAGACACCACGTTACCACCTAATCATTGAGGAAATTATGGAAATTTTCCCTGAAGGGCGTTTTGTTTTTTTATGGAGAAATCCTTTAGCAATTATATCCTCAATCATGAGCTCTTGGGCTGGTGGCAGGTGGAAACTATATTCAACAAAAATAGATTTATATAAGGGTCTTTCTAATCTGATATATAGCTATTCAAAAAACCTTGAACGATGTTTCTCCATAAACTATGAAGAATTAGTAATAGATCCGGAACTCGAATTTATGAAACTTTTTGAATACTTAGAATTGCCTTATGATAATACAATTCTTAAAAATTATAAAAAAGTAGAGAGAAAAGGCAAAAAAGGTGACCACTCTGGTTTCAATAAATACGATAGTATAAATAATGAACCACTTGAAAAATGGAAGTTAACGTTAAATAATCCTATTAGACGTTTGTGGGCCAGAAAATATTTGAAGTGGATCGGTAAAGAAAGGCTATCTGTAATGGGATATGATCTTCAGATATTGACAGATTCACTATCTGAGTTACCCTTAACTATGCGATTTGTTTTTTCAGATATCTTCAGAGTCATTGGGGGGCTGGGATATCCTTTTGTAGAACCTGTAATTATGCTTGATAAATTAAAACTTTTACCTGATTTTTGGAAAATAAATGCACATAGATAGATGACAAAAAAATGATAAATTATAAAGCTACGAATACTCTCATTTTTGGTGGGGATTAAAAATATCCAGAATGGCTAATATGTCTTATCACCTTTTACCCCTTTACCGCATATAATAGGGTAAGACGTCAGAATTGTCGGGGATAGGTCTCACCCTTCTATATGGCGTAATCTAGAATCGACTCCTACATGCGACCCAAAATAGAATTTGAATCGGAGTTCTGAGATGTTTCCTCTAGCGATACTGATTCCCTCGTGTGATTTTTACTCCGACCTGTGGCCGTCGTTGATACAATCTGTCGAAAGGTTCTGGGCAGGACCTGTTCCCGATATCTATCTCGTAAGCAATTTTCAGAAAGGCAACACTTCCCTAGTGAAATTCATTCTAGTTGGCGATGACGTTTCCTGGTCCGACAATCTGTTACTGGCACTTAAAACCGTAACCGCCAAATACGTTCTGCTTTGGATCGATGATCTGGTTCTTACCAGACCCTTGGAATGGGACAGTATCGAAAAAAAAATCGGTTGGTTCTTCGAAGAAGAGGGAAATTACCTCCGGCTCAATCCAACTCCACCTGGCGTTAACCGCAGGAGAGCATTTTCGGAGGTTCCACCGGGAAGCTTGTACCGCTCGTCGACAGTCTTTTCCATCTGGAAAAAAACGGTACTGGAAGCCGTGCTGGCCCCAGGCGAAAATCCCTGGCAATTCGAGATATCGGGATCGGTACGGACCGACCAGTTCGCCGGTTGGTATGCCTCGAACACTTTTCTCGTCCATTATGCTAACTTGGTGGTAAAGGGGAAGATCAACCCATCGGTTCTGAACCAAATTCGTAGCGCTGGGGTAAACTACCATGGCATTCGCCCGGTAATGTCCCCGCGGGAATTGATGGAATACCGGCTTCGCAAAATCCGTTTTAGAGCATACCGCTTTTTCCCGGCAAAATTTCGAAGATCCGTCAAAGCTTGGTTTAACTAATTTTACAAAAGGTGCCATATTAGTCCCTGTGTGGCCTAAATCATCTAATATTGCTTTTATGCAATCCCATGGCAATCATCATGCTTAAAATGATAACCGAAAACATCAATACCTAAAAAGTGTGCTATTAAAATGCTAAGCAACCCATTGATTTCTGTTATTACACCGGCATACAACTCTGCTCGATACATTGAAGACGCAATCTCCTCTGTTCAAGAACAAACTTTCAAAAATTGGGAGATGGTTATTGTAGACGATGCATCTACAGATTCCACCGTTGATCGTGTACATTTTCTGAGAAAACAGGATCCTAGAATAAAATTATTGTGTAACACTCGGAATAAAGGGCCTGGGCCTACAAGAAATCTTTCTATCCGATCCAGCAAAGGTAGATACATTGCATTTTTGGACAGCGACGACAAATGGTTGCCAGACAAATTGACACATCAACTTGATTTCATGCAATCGAAAAATTCTATTTTCTCTTTCACTTCTTATGAAATAATAGATGAATCGGGCCAACCGCTTGACAGAATAGTTGCTGCGCCAGATTCGTTAAGCTATTCGGAATTATTAAAAAATACTGCGATAGGCTGTCTTACGGTCATGATAGATCGAACACGTGTTACAAATTTGAGAATGCCTGATATTCCTTCAAGACAACCACTTGTGTTATGGCTTCGTATTTTAAAACAACACGGACCAGCATACGGAATCAACGAGGTCTTGGCTCAATATAGAGTTCGTCCCGATTCAGTGTCCAGTAATAAAATTAACGTAGCCAGACAAGTCTGGCGCGTCTATCGCGATTATGAAAAATTAGACATTGTGACATCAATGAAATTCTTTGTATCGTATGCATTTAGGGCCACTTTTAGAAATTTAGGAGTTTTATCTCATAGACGCGGTCCTAAAGTATTAAAATAATGGCCGGATAATCTAACTTTTATACCCAGACATACTTCAAATCCTGTGCAAAACATGACAAAAAATTGTTTTCCCTTTTGGCATATGGTTATACATGGAGATGGTAACTAATAACAAAGTATGCCTATGAAACCAACCTTTATCAATATTGGTCCAGGCAGATCTGGGACATCATGGCTATTCCAAATGCTTAGCCAACATCCCCAAGTCTGCATGAGCCGCATCAAAGAAACTGAGTTTTTCAACACCAACTACCACAAGGGGTTTCAGTGGTATGAAAAGCATTTTTCAAATTGTCGTGGCGCAAAAGCAATCGGAGAAATTTCAAATAATTATTATTTATCTGGTGAGGTTGCGCACCGAATTCGATCTTATCTTCCAGAAGCAAAAATTATTATAAATCTCCGGTATCCACCATCGCTCCTAAAATCATATATAAATTTCGGTATTCGAAGGGGTCTTGATTTAAGCTCAATTGACAATGTCCTTTCAATACCAATCGGAAAAATCATGGGATCAGGTTATGATTACCGTTTGAAACAAGGTACTTTAACAGAAACGGACAAAGTGTCTTTAATAGACTCTGTTATGTTGTTTGATCGTCTTTCCCAATTTTTTAAAATATTTAAGCCTGAAGTTATGTACCCTCTCATTTTTGAGAGGTTAAAGGACGAACCTGAACTTGTAGCGAGAGAAATTTTCCAATTCATAAATGTTGACCCTAATTTTATCCCTTCAAATGTTAGTGAAGCCGTCAACAGCTCAATCAAACCTAAATTTTCAATCCTTGCGGTTTTTGCGGCAAAGACAGCCTTTCTGCTGAGAAGATTGGAGGCTTACCGATTACTGACAGCGTTACACAAGTCTGAGTCGTTGAAAAAATTGCTTTTTCAAAAGGATACAGGGTCCTCTGAACCGATTTTGAACTGTCTAAACCAACATACTATACTAAAGCTTAGAACCAACTCTTTAAATTTGATGGAGCGATACCCAGCTCTTAATAAATATTGGGTCCGATAAGCTGCGTTGATAAATGAAGAGTGGGGGCTGGCGAGGGCTAACAAAAACTGGGTAATATGAAGAGCTCTGAGTCGAACCAGCAAAAAAGATATCAGAGAAAAATGAATGGATATAAAGACTAAAACTCCGATTCTTGTGACAGGAGCGAATGGCTTTTTAGGAAGCTCGATCATTACAGAGCTTTTCGAAGATAATTTGACTGTGTGGGGGACTGATATAGGGCCTCAATTACAGGGGCACAACGTCAGTTACAAGAGGGCAGATATAACTAAATGGGAAGGACTGACAGCTGTGACCGAGGGTGCGGCAACCGTAATACATGCAGCTGGCTTAGCCCATATTTTTGTACCAGATCGCAGATTGATAAATCGATTTCATAAAGTTAATTCTATAGGCACCAAAAATGTCGTTAAAGCAGCAGCAAAAACAGGGGTTAAGCATTTTATCCTGATAAGTTCGGTGGCTGTATATGGACCCTTCACACATGGGATGTGCTCGGAAGACGCGGCTTGCACACCGATTGGCCCATATGCAGAATCCAAATATGACGCGGAACTAAAAGCTATAGAAATAGCACAGTACTCAGGAATGGCTTTGACGATTCTTCGACTTGCAACCCTTTATGGGGAATGCGACCCGGGAAATATTAGCCGGCTTATACGCAGCATTGATCAAGGTAGGTTTATCTGGATCGGAGGTGGCCAAAACCAGAAGAGCCTTTTGTATAAAGGCGATGCTGCAAAAGCCTGCAGAACGGTTGCGCTGGCCCCCCTTGCGTCAGGAGTCCGTGTATTCAATCTCTCCGGCCCTCCTTGTACCATGAGGGAAATCGTAGATACTTTGTGTGTAGAACTAGGCAAGCGTCCTTTTCCCGGAAAAGTGCCTGCTTCCATGGCGCTGAGATTGAGTAGAGTTTTATCTACCATGCCTGTAAATGGATTTAAAAATATCCATGGCACGATCAAAAAATGGCTAGCCGAAGATGTCTATGACACAAGCCTTTTTGAAAAGACCTTCGGGTTTAAACCGGAAGTCGGGATTGAGGAAGGATTGCGCCGAGAGGTGGAGTGGTATCGACAGGCAAAGCAGTATTAAATCCTTATAATTATACGTAATCTTTGGATATATTTTTATATATTAGTTGTCTGTTTCTGGGTTGTGCAGGCACTTGGATTATCTCCCGCTGGGGATGGTCATTGGGAGTGTTGGACAGGGCCAACGCTCGAAGCTCCCATGATGGGGTCATTCCAAAAGGCGGTGGAATCGGGATCCTGGCCGCCTTCGTCTTTTCCACCATCACATTAAAATTGCCTCTCATTTTCTGGAGCCCTATAACCGCCATTGCCCTCTTCAGCCTTTACGGCGACAAAGTCGAAATTTCTCCGAAACTCCGCCTCCCCATCCAATTCCTCGCCGCCTTCATGGTCCTGTTATTCGCCCTCCCCGCCGTTTCTGACATCGGACCTCTGACATCTGACATCCGGCATCTGACATCTATCCCTTTTCTTTTGTTTTTCGCCGTTTTCATAGTCGGTACTGCCAACTACTACAACTTCATGGACGGCATCAACGGCATCGCCGGCATCACGGGGTTAGTCGCTTTCGGTTTGCTTGCATTGTTTGGATTCGTTTCCGGAACAAATGAAGCTTTGATTATCCTTTCCATTTGCATCGCCGCAGCCTGCCTTGGATTTCTGCCGTTAAACATGCCCAAGGCAAGAGTCTTCATGGGGGATGTGGGAAGTATCCTTTTGGGCTTTCTTTTTGCCACTCTTGTTGTTGCACTCACCACAAGCTTCAGCGAGTTTATCGTACTTTGTGCCTTTCTATTCCCCTTCTATTCAGACGAACTGACCACCGAATATGCCCGACTGAAAGACGGCGAAAACCTGCTCAAGCCCCACAGAAGGCACATCTACCAGCTCCTGGCAAACGAAATGGCCATCGCCCACTGGAAAGTGACGCTCGGCTACGGTCTTTTGCAGGCCGTGATTGGGGTCTGTGCTATGGGGCTGCGAGGATATGGCACATTAGTGCTGTTAATCTTTTTGGGCGTATGTTTTACTTCTTTTTGTTTTTTCAGTCGATGGATGCGCTCTAAGGCTGATAGAAAACTGGGAAGCAACTGAACCAATTGAACCGCAAAGACGCGAAGGACGCGAAGTGGCCCGCTCAAAGTCCGCTTCCAGCGTCCCTCTGCTGGCACAGAAACAGGAGCCGGATCTTATGTCTGAAAACAAACAAGCTCGTTTTCATCCATTAATCCGGTTCCAGATTTGAGCGAACTAAAAGCGCT
The DNA here is from genome assembly GCA_964627015.1 of uncultured Desulfobacteraceae bacterium. Lineage (GTDB taxonomy): Bacteria > Desulfobacterota > DSM-4660 > Desulfatiglandales > Desulfatiglandaceae > CAZVGY01. Next base: position 2,958 of record CAZVGY010000109.1, on the reverse strand, counting down.
TTAAAAAAGAAAGGCAATCACGAAAACGTCCCAGTGAAAAACACTTGGATGAGCCCTTTGGGGTATTTCACGGAGCAGGCCAAGGACACCAAGGAAAAGGAAAAAAATGGAACAACATGAAAAGATTTTTGTGGCTGGATCCGGAGGGTTGGTTGGTTCGGCAATCGTTCGGCGGTTGAAAAGAGGAGGCTGGAATAACCTGTTAACGCCGGAGATTAATGAGTTGGATCTGACCAACCAGCACAGCGTTTCAGATTTTTTTAAAAAAGAAAGGCCCGCATATGTTATTCTGGCAGCCGCGAAAGTGGGCGGTATCCACGCCAACAATACCTACCCGGCCGAGTTCATATACCTGAACCTGATGATCCAAAATAATGTCATCCACCAGGCTTACGTTCACAATGTAAAGCGCCTCTTGTTTCTGGGGTCATCCTGCATCTATCCGAAACTGGCACCCCAGCCGATGAAAGAAGATTATCTGCTGACCGGTCTTCTGGAGCCGACCAACGAGCCCTATGCCATCGCCAAAATTGCCGGCATCAAGATGTGCGAATCCTATAACCGGCAATACGGAACAAAATTCATCGCCGTGATGCCGACCAACCTGTACGGCCCCGGTGATAATTTCCATCCCGAAGATTCCCACGTGATACCGGCCCTGATCCGGCGTTTTCATGAAGCCAAAGAAGCTGATGCTGATAAAGTCGTGGTTTGGGGTACGGGAACGCCAATGCGAGAGTTTTTGTTTGTGGACGACATGGCAGACGGGTGTATATTCGTGCTGACTCTGAACGATAAGAGCTTATCTGACAATCTTATTAACTACCCTGAACCCTGCTTTGTGAACCTGGGCACAGGTATTGATGTCACAATTCGGGAATTGGCAGAGACGGTCAAGGAAGTGGTCGGTTTTAAGGGAGATCTTATTTTTGACCCTACTAAACCTGACGGCACCCCCCGAAAACTTCTGGATGTCTCACGTGTCAATTCCCTCGGCTGGCAGGCAAAGACTCCTTTTAAAGAAGGCCTCGCCAGGACCTATGCCTGGTTTTTGGAACATCAGAAAGATTTTAGAAGATAGCGGGCAGATGTCAGATGTCGGTTGAAAAAAATGGACAGGCGATGAAAAGGGAGACAGAGCAGGTAAAGTCGGCGAAGGATTTGCGCGTTTACAAGAGGGCCTATGCGCTTGCAATGGATATTTTTGATTTGAGCAAGGGCTGGCCGCCTGAAGAAAAATATTCCCTGATCAATCAGATAAGGAAGTCATCCAGGTCGGTATGTGCAAACCTAAGGGAAGCATGGGCAAAACGGCGCTATGAAGCACATTTCATCAGCAAACTGACCGATGCTGATGGTGAGAACAGCGAAACCGACACCTGGCTGGATTTTGCGCTGGATTGCAGGTACCTTGAATCCGCAGATCATAAGCGCTTAACTAAGGAAAACAGAGATATCGGATCCATGCTCGGCGCAATGCTCAACAACCCCCAGCCCTTCTTAAGCAAAAAACTCTGATATCATATTATTTCCGTAGTTCTGATATTTGTTGTTTTTAATCTGACCTCCGACATCGGACCTCTGACATCCGAACTCTGAAAACAATGGAGCAAGCATGAAAAAAGCATTAATCACCGGTGTGACCGGGCAGGACGGCGCGTACCTGACGGAATTCTTGTTGGACAAGGGTTACGAAGTCCACGGCATCAAGCGAAGGTCTTCTTCTTTTAACACGGCCCGCGTAGACCATCTCTACAAAGATCCCCACGAGCAGGACGTCCGGTTTTTCATGGAATATGGAGACCTGACCGATGCCACCAATCTCATTCGGATCATGCAGTCTGTTCAGCCGGATGAAATCTATAATCTGGCCGCGCAGAGCCATGTTGCTGTCTCGTTCGAGACCCCGGAATACACCGCCAACGCAGATGGCCTTGGAACACTTCGGTTGCTGGAGGCCATTCGAATTCTCGGCTTAAAAGACAAGACCCGGTTCTACCAGGCCTCTACCTCGGAGCTTTACGGCAAGGTTCAGGAAACTCCCCAGCGGGAAACTACACCCTTTTATCCCCGTTCCCCATACGCCTGCGCCAAACTTTACTCCTACTGGATCACCGTAAACTATCGGGAGGCATACGGGCTATATGCATGCAACGGCATCCTATTCAACCACGAATCCCCGATCCGGGGTGAAACCTTCGTGACCCGAAAAATCACCCGGGCCATGGCCCGCATCGCCCTGGGACTCCAGGGCTGCCTGTACCTGGGTAACCTCGACGCGAAAAGAGACTGGGGACATGCCCTGGACTATATCGAGATGCAGTGGCTCATGCTACAGCAGGACCAGCCTGACGACTATGTAATCGCCACCGGCGAGCAGCATTCAGTTAAGGAGTTCGTGGAGGCAGCCGCCGCACAACTCGGTATCGGCATTGAATGGAAGGGTGCCGGTACGGAACAGGTAGGTATAATTTCAGCTCTTTACTATGATAAACTTCCGGCGCAGATCAGGTCGGAATCTGTACTTGAAAAAGCAAAAAAAGAAGGCATAGCATCCGCTGATGAAAGCAATGGTCTTAGCCCTGGACAGACTATAGTACGCGTTGATCCCCGCTATTTTCGCCCCGCAGAAGTAGATGCTCTATTAGGGGATGCTTCCAAAGCAAAAAACCAGCTTGGCTGGGAACCAAAGGTAAAATTTACGGAACTTGTAAAAGAAATGGTCTTTGCCGACCTGGCAGAAGCCCAACGGGACGAATTGTGCCAGCGTGCCGGATTCCCCACATTCAACCACCTCGAATAGAATCAGACAGGATCTCCAGGATCATCACAACTCCTTTACCCAATTTAGGCAATTTAGGGGACGTCCATTTGCAATTTAGGGGACGTCCATTTGTAAATAAATAACTCGACATGAAAAGTCGGTTTGGGGGATTTAGGGGACGTTTCAATGTGTGA
>CAZVGY010000108.1:0-11356 GCA_964627015.1 uncultured Desulfobacteraceae bacterium | reverse complement strand
GGCGGAGGTTCAAGGATTTGGCCGCTTTGATGGGGTTTGAGGTAGTAGAGGACGACAAATAAATCGGTGTGGAAGCTGAATCTACATAGAAGGAGATTAACTGTGAGAATTGTAGGTAAAAAATGAAAGCTGCCGTTTTATATGGGAAGAAAGACCTCTGGATAGAGGAACGGGATGAACCCGCTATTCGAAATCCCGATGAAGTGTTGATAAAATTCAATCCGTTGGTATCTGTGCCTCGGATAGGATGTATTATTTTTCGGGTGGCACGCTCAGGGGTATCCCCAAGCCTTTTGTATTGGGCCACGAATGCTCAGGTATCATTGTGGACAAAGGCAAGAAGGTAAGATCACTCCAGATAGGAGATCGGGTGGCAATAGAGCCGGGACTACCTTGCAATCAGTGTGAATTTTGCCTGTCCGGCAATTATAATCTATGTAAGTCAATGAAATTCATGGCGTCCCACTCATTCGACGGTTGTCTGGTGGAGTATCTGATATGGCGAGAAGATAGAGTTTTCAAGATCCCAGAAAACATGACATTTGATGAGGCAGCCCTAATAGAACCGCTGTCGGTTGCCATTTTTGCTGTAAGATCAAGTAAGATCTCAAAAAATACGAGGGTTTTAATCTCGGGCGCTGGGCCGATCGGCATACTGGCAGCCGAGGTGTCTTCCCTATACAAAGCGAAAGAGGTCTACATAGCTGATGTAATAGACAACAGGTTAAAGACTGCAGCTAAAGTTTGTTCGGCGAAAACTATCAACTTCGATAACCCTACCGTTGAAGAAGAATTGGAAGAGATAAAGGAATCAAACCCTGTAGATGTCATTATTGAAACCACCGGCTCCCCCCAGGCTTTAGAAAATGGATTAAAGGTTCTAAAACGTGGCGGACAGCTCTCATTAATTGGACTGTCTGTCAAAAGTTTACCCCTTAGAATCATTGACATAGTTTATCAAGCGTATAAGATTCAAGGCATATACAGATTTGCCAACACATATCCCCAGGCCATCGGATGGGTCTCATCAGGGGCCGTGAATGTGAAGGGTTTGATCTCACATAGGTTCCCATTCGATGACCTAAAAACGGCGTTGGAAGTCTCCCAAGAAAGGGATAAAGCTCTTAAGGTAATGATAAACTTTTGATTAAAAAATGTCCAAATCCTATATCATAGCCTACGACCTGGGCACAAGCGGTTGTAAAACAGCAGTCTTCGATGAAGAAGGTCACTTAAGAGGGAGTGTTACATCCCGTTATCCAACATATTATAAAAATGACGACCGGGCAGAACAGGATCCCCATGAATGGTGGCAGGCTGTCTGTAATTCAACCAGAAAATTGCTTCTCCAGTCCAAGATCGGCAATTCTCAGATCTTATGTGTCGTTTTCAGCGGGCAGATGGCTGGTTGCCTTCCTGTTGACAGCGATGGGAAACCCTTGCACAATTCGATCATCTGGGCAGACCGCCGGGCAGCGGTTTTGGATTCTAAGATTCGAAAAATTCTGGGCCTTAAAAGGATTTATGATATAACCGGCAATCGAGCGAACCCTGTCTATACGGATCACAAGATTTTTTGGTTTCGGGAAGAAGAACCGGGAATTTATAATAAGACATATAAATTTCTCCAAGCTAAAGATTATATTGCTCTAAAATTCACTGGCAAACAGTTCGTTACCGATTTCTCAGAGGCATCCTGTACCAACCTTTTCAACATAAAGGAAAGAAAGTGGTCGGACGAAATATTGGATTGCCTGAACATCTCAAAGGAAAAACTCCCTGAGATAGTTTCATCAACCCAAATAGTAGGAGAAATATCGGAAAAAGCGGCCGAAGAAACGGGATTAAAAAGAGGGACACCGGTAGTTATAGGGGGAGGAGATGGGCCATGCGCTGCGGTTGGAGCCGGGGTCGTTCAAGAGGGAGAAGCTTATATCTATTTAGGTTCATCAGCCTGGATCTCTTCATCTATGAGTGAACCCCTGTTGGATGAAAAACAGCAGCTCGCTAATTACTGCCATATAGTTCCCAACTATTACGTTCCAACCGGTACCATGCAGAGCGCCGGAACCTCTTTCGAATGGGCGTTAAAGACAATCGGCGGATTGAGGGATGTAGATAATTTATACTCGATTATGGAAAAGAAAGCAGAATCCGTTGCACCTGGCTCTAACGGCCTGATTTTTCTGCCATATCTACTTGGAGAACGAACTCCCTACTGGAATCCCAGGGCTAAAGGGGCATTTATTGGGCTAACCCTTCAGCACGACGAATGTCCTCTTCTGCGATCTGTTTTAGAAGGCGTTGCTTTTCATTTACGACTAATATGCGATATTTTTATTAACCGGAAAATTGATATAAAAAAGTTAGTGGTTATCGGTGGAGGAGCAAAGAACGATCTCTTACTAAAGATTTTGGCAGATGTTTTGGGAATACCCATTCATGTCCCCGCTTTGTTAGAGGAAGCTAATACAATGGGCGCCTATGCTGCAGGAGGTGTTGGGATCGGTCTATTCGATAATTTTGAAATTGTGAAGCAATTCCTGAAAATAAACAAAGCCTTTTATCCAGAGGACAAAAATACTTCCTTATATTCTGAACTATGCGAAAAATTTAACAAATCTTATACTGCGATTGAACCGATATATGGCTCTCATTAAAAGAAGGCATTCAAATATGAAGGACAAATTATCTCACCGAGAAAGGGTAGAATTAGCCTTAGACCACAAAGAACCGGATAGATTACCCCTCGACCTGGGAGGGACCGCCGGGTTATTATTTGATGGTCTCTACTTCCGCCTGAAAAAGCACCTAAAGATTGAAAATAAAGTTCAGCCCTTTCGGTTTGGCCATACCGCTAACTACTACGATGAAGATATACTAGATTGTCTTGACATCGATATAAGGAGAATTCTGCCTTTACGGAAAAAGAAGGATTATACTGTAAAAGACAACACCTTCGTCGATGAATGGGGCGTGTTGAACAAATTCGAAGGGGATTTCGTAAACTATGTAGATCACCCTTTGAAAGAGCCAAGCATGGAAGTATTGAACAGACATCCGTGGCCCGAGCCCGAAGAGATGTTCTCCTTTTCAGACCTGAGGGAATATTCCAAATATCTATTTGAGAAAACAGATTTTGCCTTATCTCTTCGCAGTCCATTTTCGGGCGGCTTCTTAGATCGAGCCTGTTATTTAAGAGGCACAGAAAATTTTTTTATGGATTTATATCTTAACCCTGATTTCGCAGAGGGACTTCTTCACAAGATATTTGATATATATTATAAAACCTACGACTTGCTATTAAGTGAAGTAGGAGAATACCTTTCCATTGTAGAGAACAATGATGATTATGGAACTCAGGAGTCTTTGTTAATCTCCCCTGAGATGTTCAAGAAATATCTTAAGCCGCTTCATATGAGGCTAAATAAGCTTATCCGTGAAAAAGCTCCGAAGGCCAAGACTTTTCTCCACTCTGACGGCGCTGTCAGGGAGTTAATAGACGACTTTATAGATTCGGGTGTCGAGATTTTAAATCCAATCCAGGCATCTGCCAGAGATATGGACACCAAAAGATTGAAAGAAGAGTTTGGGGACAGAATCTGTTTCCACGGTGGGATTGAACAGAAACCACTATCCGGGTCTAAAGAGCAAGTCTACGAGGAACTCATGCTTAGATTTCACACCTTAGGCAAAGACGGTGGCTATATTATGGCACCTGTCAATCATATAGGGAGTGATGTCCCGCTGGAGAATGTCATATACCTTTATGAAACTGCCAGGCAAAAGTGTATATATTGACGGAGAATTTTTGAGGCGTTCACAGTAAGGTGGCTGTTATAGGCACAAAACCGAGAACCCTATTTGCCGTCCCCGGCGCAAGCGGGGAAGCCTTTTCACTCAGGAGGAGAGGAATTGAGAGATAGAGAGGTTCAAGGGTAAATTGAACGTGGCGGATTCTTCGCTGCCAAATACGGAATTTATAGAGGAGAACCTGAGGAACGGCAGGGATTTCTCTAAGTTGAGCGAGGGGACTCATCTCCACGGACACGATAATTGGGAACCCCGATCTGAATAGGGCTTGCAGGACAAAGGTGGAAGATACGAAGAAACTGCTGCAGACATTTAGACGGATTGCACCGTGTCCTGGCCTACGGAGACCATGTCAAGCAGATTGAATCACTCTGTAGGCTGTTGGGCATTGAGATGGCAAGTGAGGTGAGTCCGTTCGTCTCTGAATAATAAAGCACTCTGATAGAGTGTGAAAAGAAAGGACATCTGAATGTGCAGCTATTACCCGAAATCAAAAGTTGAAGTTAAAGGATTTATGGCGGCACACTATGATGCCTTGCTGGACATTGCAACCTTTGGCAAATATCCTGCTTTTATTGAACAGGCCATTGAGCTAATGAGAATTAGTCCACAGGATAAAATCCTTGATTTAGGAGCAGGAACCGGCAGAAATGCCTGCTTGATGATGAAATATCTCTCGCCAAAAGGAGAAATAGTCGGAATTGATATCTCTGAAAAAATGATTTCTCAGTTTCAGAAAAAGTGTGCTAACTTCCCAAATGCCAAAATCATTAATGCCAGGGTTGACAAATCTCTACCTTTTAGAAAAAATTTTGATAAGGTCTTTATCTCCTTTGTCCTTCATGGCTTGCCCCAAGACATTAGAGAAACGATCATAAAGAATGTTTTTGAAGTGTTAAAAGAAGGTGGGGCCTTCTTTATTTTGGATTATAATGAATTTGCTTTAAAAGAAATGCCTTTTTATCTGAAAATTCTTTTTAAACTTATAGAATGCCCTTACGCCTTTGATTTTATTGAAAAGTATTGGAAGAAGATATTAGCAAATAATGGGTTCAACGACTTTGAAGAACATGTCTTTTTTAAGTACGTAAGGTTGCTCCGAGCAACTAAGATAGGAGGATTGAAATGAAATTTTTCATTTACAATTTACCTGTTTCAAAGCATACCTAAAGGAAAGCTCACATGTAATGTAAAAGGAGAAGTGGGCTTTTTACAACTAATCGCCGAAGAAAGGAGGGTAGAGCTGGATATTGGAGGGAACATTGGTGTTACCGCCATGACGATAGCGGAGGAGGTCGGGAAGAAGGAGAAGGTTTACACCAGTAATAGATGCTGTGAAGTAGCTAATTTGCTAAAGAAAGGGATTTAGAGAGAAGTTCAAAACTCATGACATCCAAATTTAGAAAAGGTTGATTTACTATTTTCAAATTACCGTTTCATTAGCGTAAACTTAATATTATCGTCAAAGTGATTACCGGCCATTTTTAAAATCCAACCACCATTGTTTTGTAATTGACAGGTTAAAAACATTGAACTTATGTACTTGTACGATGAGTTCTTAGGTTATATATTTAACTTCCATACGGGCTCTGGAAACATAATGTTACTCCCTTAGAGCACAATATAGAGCTCGGTGGACTGTTTGAATCGGCCTTAAATGCCTTGACCATAACTAAGGAAGGTGGCATATTACAGCGATATTGAGGAGAAAATCGAAATAACAATTTGTGGAAAAAGATATGGAAGACTCTGAAGTTTACGAACGCATTTTTCAGAAAATTGGAACCTGCGAGCCTATTCTGGATGTCGGCTGTGGCTCCGGTAAATTGGTGAATTTCTTAGCCCAGAAGACGGGAAAACAGGTTATAGGGGTGGACATTTCCCAAGAAGGATTCGCTGAGGCCTACCGGACAGCCAGGGAAATAGGTGTTACTCATCTGGTGTCTTGCTGTAAAGCAGACGCTCGCCTTTTGTCCGATCTTGAACAGGATTACTTCGGGGCTGCGGTATGCGTCTATGTGTGCCACGAAATAGGCAAACCAGACCTGAAGTTGGACGACCCCATTAAAGCACTGCAGCAGGTCTGGCGGGTTCTCAAACCCGGAGGAAAGATACTGATCGTGGATTTCTTAAAAGGACACGAGGGGGAAATCACATGGGGAGAGCAATTTTACACTCGTTCTCAACTGCAAACCATAATGAAAACCGCCGGATTTGAACAAATATCTGTAGAACAACCCCATAAAGAGAAGATGCTTTTCCTGTTAGGGATAAAGAGCAGCCAAAAGGAGGTGTAAAAAATGACTTCCAGAGAGCGGATACTTTTATCACTACAACACAAGGAGCCTGACCGGGTGCCGGTAGATTTGGGAGGAATGCGCTCTACAGGTATTATGGGTATGGCTTATAACCAACTTAAAAGCTATTGGAAAATCAGAGGGGGCCATACCCGAATATATGACCTGGGCCAGCAGTTGGCCCTGGTGGAAAGAGAGGTTCTGGAACGCATCAGTGCGGATGCCTTGCCTGTAATCCCTTCTCTATCCAAGACCTGGAAGCCCTGGCACCTTCCGGACGGTACTGCGTGCGAGGTGCCTGAGGATTTCAATCCGGAGAAGTTGCCCGATGGCTCCTTGATCCTCAGGGACGAAGAAGGCCACATCACCTCCAAAATGCCCCCGGATGGATACTATTTCGATGGGGTCTATCATCCCCTGGCCGACGCCACCAGCATCTCCGATCTCGATCGTTATCCCTTCTATGAGCCAATGAGCAAGGGAGAAATAGCAGATTTGGCCCAGCAGGCCAAGCAACTCTACCAAACCACAGACTACGCCCTGATACTCAACGATGCCGGTGGAATCTATGAATGGGCTCAGGGACTGCGGGGATGGGATGTTTTCATGATGGATCTGGCTGCAGACCCTAAGTTTGCCGGTGCCCTCTTAGACAGGCTTGTGGATACCAACATCCAGCGCCTGGAACAAATACTACCCGCAGTGGAGGGCTACGTCCAGGTCATCCAGGTTGGGGACGACCTGGGACTTCAGAATGGACCTCAGCTTTCCCCAGAGCTTTACCGCCGAGTAGTAAAATCTCGCCACAAACGGCTTTATCGGTACATCAAGGACCACACGAACGCCTATTTATTCCTCCATACCTGCGGTTCGGTTTACCAGTTCATCCCGGATTTCATAGAAATGGGGGTGGACATCCTGAATCCGGTACAGGTAAGCGCAAGGGATATGGAAAGCGATAGGCTCAAACGGGAGTTCGGGAACGATATCGTCTTCTGGGGCGGAGGCTGCGACACTCAGCATGTTCTTCCTTTCGGAACCCCACAGCAAATCAAAGAAGAGGTGAAACGCCGTCTCGGAGACTTTGCCCCTGGGGGAGGCTTTGTATTCAACCAGGTGCACAACATCCAGGCTGAGATCCCTCCCCAGAACATCGAAGCGATGTTTGAGGCAGCGCAGGAATTTGGAAAATATTAAGTCCGGGATTGCACTGAACTGCTGGTTTAGCTGGGTCATAAACAGAAAACTAATACTCCCGAAGAGGTGGCATAATCCAGACCAGAACAACGCTCTGGGAAAAGAGACATGTAAATTAAACTAGCGTTGTTTATAGTATTGGGATTTCCTAAATTATTATTGTTGATATAACTGACCTAATAGACATATAGGAGATTCCCAATGAACATTCATAAGAAAACAAGATTAACTCCTTTTCAAAGGGAGCAAGTTTATCGTGATTATTTTGAGAACAAAAAGCGAGTCTGCGATTTAGTTCGGGAATATCATGTTTCAGCACCAACGATATATAAAATTTTAGAACGGGGTCGAAAAAATGATTTCACAATTCATAAAAGTATTAATCATCGTTATCGTTGTTTGAAATATGGTATTAAACGTCTGGCAAAGATAGAAAAACACACTGAACAGAAACTTAAACGTCAAGCTAAAAGGTATAACAAAGATTATCCTGGTCAGATGGTTCATTTCGATGTAAAACGGCTTCCAGTATTAGAAGGACAATCGTCGCAACATCAGAGAGATTATTTGTTTATTGCTATCGATGATTACTCCAAAGAGTTGTTTGCTGCCATTATGCCAGATAAAACTCAACATTCAGCTAAACGATTCCTGGAACAAGTCATTGAAAAATGTGCTTATACCATAGAGATTGCTTATTCAGATAATGGTAAAGAATTTAGAGGTAACTCTGAACATCATGCCTTCACGAAATTATGTAAAGAACAAAAGATTGAACAAAAATTTACAAAGGTGAGAAACCCAAAAAGCAATGGAAAAGCTGAACGAGTCATCCGTACGATTATGGAAATGTGGCATGATAAAACAAAATTTAAATCCTCGGCTCATCGAAAACAGAATTAAAACGATTCCTTAACTACTATAATGGCGTTAAATCCCATGCTTCACTCAAAGATTTAACCCCTCTTGAAAAACTTATTGAATATTTTTTCCCAATATTTTTATAAATAACGCTTGACTTTCTTACAACTTAATCACTCAAGACAAGGAATCGTAAGTATGAGCAAAACCTCAAATATAGCAAAGAGTATCAAGTTGCATTTGACTCAAAATGCACTTCGAGTTTTGGAACGACGTTACTTGATGCGTGATGATAAGGGCAATGTTATCGAAACGCCAGAAGAACTGTTTTGGCGGGTGGCCGGTTCCATTGCCAAAGCCGATCTAAACTACGATCCACATGCTGACGCCGAGGCAACTGCAAGCGAGTTTTTTGAAATAATGGCGAATTTAGATTTTTTGCCCAACTCCCCCACCCTGATGAATGCTGGACGAAAATTGGGACAACTTGCTGCTTGTTTTGTGCTCCCCATAGAGGATTCGATGGAAAGTATTTTCGAGACCATAAAAAACACTGCTTTGATTCACAAAAGCGGTGGAGGTACCGGATTCTCTTTTTCGCGCTTGCGTCCCCAAAATGACGTGGTACAATCCACTCGAGGGGTTTCCAGTGGCCCGGTTTCTTTTATGAATGTTTTCGACGCTGCTACTGAGGCTATTAAACAAGGCGGTACTCGTAGGGGAGCCAACATGGCCGTCTTGCGAGTAGACCATCCCGATATTTTGGATTTCATCACCGTGAAAAAAGACCTCAGTAAGTTGACTAACTTCAACATCTCCGTTGCAGCAACCAATGAGTTTATGCAGAAGGTATTGAAAAGAGAAGACTACGATCTCATCAATCCACGTACGGGGAAACCAACTAAAAAACTAAATGCTCGCGAGGTTTTTGACCTGATTACCGAAACTGCCTGGCTCACTGGTGACCCAGGGATCGTTTTCATCGATCGTATTAACCGCGATAATCCTACTCCCCAACTTGGTGAAATCGAAAGCACCAATCCTTGTGGCGAACAGCCGTTGCTATCCTACGAAAGTTGCAACCTGGGTTCAATAAATTTAGCCAATATGGTGACAGATACAGAGATTAATTTCGATAAATTGCGCTATGTGGTCCGAAAGTCCGTGCATTTTCTGGACAACGTCATCGACGTTAATAAATACCCAATCCCCGAAATCGAAAAAATGACTAAAGGCAATCGCAAGATTGGTTTGGGAATAATGGGGTTTGCCGACATGTTGATCCGAATGGGCATTCCTTACGATTCAGAAGAAGCTTTAGAGATTGGCGAAAAAGTGATGAAATTCATTAGCGAACAAGCCGATCAGATGTCCATTGAACTGGCCGAATCAAGGGGCGAATTTCCAAATTTCAAAGGCAGCATCTACGACAAACCAGGTGGTCCAAAATTCCGCAACGCAACTCGCACTACCATCGCCCCTACTGGAACCATTAGCATTATTGCCGGTGTCTCCTCTGGAATCGAGCCAATTTTTGCCGTGGTATATGTGCGCCACGTAATGGACAACGACCAGCTTTTGGAAGTTCATCCCTTATTTGAAAAAATTGCTAAAGAAGAAGGCTTTTATTCCGACGAACTAATGAAAACCGTTGCCGAACATGGTTCAACAAAAGGGATATCGGAAATTCCAGAACACATCCAACGCCTATTTGTCACTTCCCACGATGTTTCTCCAGAATGGCACATCCGCATACAAGCCGCTTTTCAAAAGTACACTGACAATGCGGTTTCCAAAACGGTGAATTTCCCACGCCATGCCACTGTCGAAGATGTACGAAAGGTGTACTTACTTGCCTACGAGTTAAACTGTAAGGGGGTCACTATTTATCGAGATGGCAGTAGAGAGGCACAAGTTTTAACCAAAGGTGCTTCAATTCAAAAAGCAGAGGCCAAAGTACCTGAGGAGCGGGTACTACTTCCCGGGCAAGCCACAAAGCGAGAACGTCCCCCTGCTCTCAAAGGAAAGACCATCCGAATGGAAACTGGTTGCGGCCCGTTGTACGTCACAATCAATGAGGACGAATATGGACTATTTGAGGTTTTTAACACCATGGGGAAAGCGGGAGGCTGTGTAGCCAGCCAGACCGAGGCCATTGGCCGTCTTATCTCGTTAGCCCTCCGCAGTGGAGTGTCCACTGAAGCAATCATCAAACAGCTAATTGGTATTAGTTGTCACAAACCTTATGGTTTTGGAGCACAGCGAATCCTTTCCTGCGCCGATGCCGTTGCCAAAGCAATCAAAATTTACCTTGAAGAAAAAAGTCGTGATGGACAAAAAGGCTCTCAACTTCCTCTCTTTTCCTTCGATGAGGAGTACCATTCGGGTTTGATGGGAGCAGCCTGTCCAGAATGTGGCAGCACCCTGGAATTTGGAGAAGGCTGTGCGGTTTGCAGAGTATGTGGCTATTCTGAGTGTGGGTAACAGAACTGGGACATATTGGAAAAACAGCACGCAGAACAAGCAAATAAGCTGAAATTTAAACAGCGGCGCAAAGTCGGTAATACTGCTCCAAGGAATATGCACATGCACAAACGTTAATGACCTGGACTGAACCTCTTGCAAAGGACAGGAAGTTAAGTTATATTGTGGTGTAGAATCCCACCTGCAAGGAGGCAGAAAAATGGCTAAAAGAAGAAAGTTCTCCAGGGAATTCAAACTCAAGGTGATCAGAGAGCTGGAGGCCCAGAAGCCTCTGGCCGAGGTGTCTCGTAGCTATCAGGTACATCCTGCCACTATTGTCCGCTGGAGGAGGGAGTACCGAGAAGACCCTGATATGGCTTTCCAGGGCAATGGCCATCTGTACCACGGACAGGCAAGGATCGCGGAGCTGGAGCGCCTGTTGGGGCAACTGACAGCGGAAAACGCCTTTTTAAAAAAAGCCTTAGAGTGCTTAGAGAAAAGTGCCCAAGATATGTAACCCGTATGCATCGGCTAATCGAACAAGAATCTGTCACTGTGGATAAAGGTGCCAGGCGGTCGTTATCTGTCCGGCGGATGTGTGAGCTGGTGGAGATAGGCCGCAGCCACTTCTATCGCCAGCGCTGCCAGAGGCCGAAACCAAAATTCAGCCAGGAGGTGATATTGCGAGACCAGATCCAGCGAATTGTCCTGGAGATGCCCGGCTA
>CAZVGY010000107.1:0-11393 GCA_964627015.1 uncultured Desulfobacteraceae bacterium | reverse complement strand
AAAATGAAAAATAATCCAATTTCTCGATGTTCAATTTTTCAAGGAACCCTTAAGACGATTACTTGAATTGTTGGCCCAACAGTATCCGGCAATTGCACCTTATGCATCATGTAAAACAGATATCGATCTTTCTGCCCACCTTATGGCGTACAAAGGGGGCCGTATTCTAAAGATAAATGATACTGTAGAAAATTATGAAAAAATACAATTAGTTGTCCATGTGATGGGTGGCTAACAAACCATACTTTTCATATTTCCAATACGATAAGGTGCCGGGCAAAGATGCACCACGGGGAGAAAAGCATATGTATGGATATCATGGAAAATTACTCAAAGTTGATCTGTCGAATCGAAAAATAGAATATCAGGATCTCAGCGAGAGTGATTGTAAAAAATTTATCGGTGGTGCCGGCATTGGAACTAAAATTCTATATGAAGAGACCGGTCCGGAAACCGATCCCCTTGCCCCGGAAAACCAACTGATCGCAATGACAGGGCCTTTCACAGGTTCATCCGTACCTTCCACCGGCAGACATCATATTGTCGCACGTTCACCTCTGACCGGCATCTTGGGCGAATCAAATGTTGGAGGGTCTTGGGCTGTTCATTTCAAAAGAACGGGATTCGACGGCATTATTGTTTCAGGTAAAAGCGATTCTCCGGCTTACCTTTGGATCCATGACGATGGTGTCGAAATTCGTGATGCCCAACATCTTTGGGGTAAGGATTCCTTTGATGCCGCGCATCAATTAAAAAATGAAACTCATAAAAAGGCAACCGCCGCGGTAATCGGACAAGCAGGCGAAAAGCTGGTTAAGCTGGCCAGCATTCCTCATATCGGCACGAGTGTCAGGGCCGCTGCTCGTACAGGTATGGGTGCGGTAATGGGCTCAAAAAACCTGAAGGCAATTGTTGTATATGGAACCCGTAAGATAACTCAAGCGGATCCGGAAGGTTTGAAAGCCTCGCTAAAATTGATCCGACCCCACCTTAAAGAAGCTACAAAGACCTTTGGGAAATTTGGTACTGCAGGCGGAGTGGAAAATTACGAAAAATTAGGAAATTTTCCCTTGAAAAACTGGAGACAGGGAAGATGGGACAACATTGGAAAAATCTCCGGATTTTCCATGTATGATACCATTCTTACGGGCAGAACTGCATGTCATTCTTGTGCAATAGCTTGTGGACGACTTATTAAAATCTCAGAAGGGCCTTATGCTCCACTGGAAGGAGAAGGTCCGGAATATGAAAGCATCGGCACACTCGGCGGAGAATGCCTTGTTGACGATTTATCCGCCATTTGTAAAGCGAATGAACTTTGCAATCGATATGGGCTGGACACTATCTCGGTAGGAGCTACCATAGCTTTTGCCATGGAGGCGTATGAACGCAAGATTCTGACGAAAAAGGACACTGATGGAGTGGAACTTACATGGGGAAACAGTGATGCTCTCATTGAAATGATCCATAAAATAGGCCAAAGAGAAGGTATTGGGGAATTGATGGGTGAAGGTTCTTGCAAAATGGCCAAAGCAATTGGTCAAAATTCTGTAGAATTTGCAGTGCATGTCAAAGGCTTGGAACCATCTGCCCATGATCCCCGCAGATTCTGGTCTCAGGGACTTTCTTATGCAACTGCGGCAAGGGGTGCATGCCATAATGCGAGTTGGGGTCATGCTTATGAATTAGCTCTGAATATGCCGGAAATAGGGATCCCCGAGGCTCAGGAATCATACACAATTGACGGCATGGCTGAAATGACTGCAAAACTTCAAAATATGATGTGCATGCAGGACGCACTAATTATTTGTCGTTTTACTCAAGTCGGAAAAGGTGTTGATGTCAACAACATGGTTGATTGGCTGAACCAGATTACTGGATGGGAAATGGATGTCCCTGAATTTATGGAGACCGGGGAACGAATCTTTAATCTAAAAAGACTTTATAATACACGTATTGGAATCAGCCGCAAGGATGATTGCCTTCCACCAAGATTTACCAGCCTGGAGCGAACAGGAAAGGAACTGACCAACAAATTACCACCCATTGGTCAGCTTCTCAGTGATTATTATGATTTTCGTGATTGGTCAGAAACAGGAATCCCAACTCAAAATAAAATGAAGGCCTTAGGGCTGGACGAAATTTAACAGATCTGTATCTACAAGGAAAAGTTATGAATAACATGACTGGTCTGGTTGCGTATCCCAGCGGAGAAATCAATCTCGAAGATGTTCCGATCCCCAGAATAGGTGAGAATCCCTATTCTCCTGATGATGTCCTCATTGAAGTGGATTACTGCGGAATTTGCGGAAGTGATATCCATAAATGGAACGAAGACAAAACCGGTGTGAAGATGACACCCCGGAAAGTTGTCATGGGCCACGAGATTGTTGGGACCGTAGTTGAAACCGGAAAAACGGTAGACAGGTTCCAGTCGGGAGACAGGGTCGTATGCGAAATAGTCACATTTTTTTGCGGTTATTGCAAAGCCTGCCGAGAAGGAAGGTACAACATCTGCAACACACTTGCCCCTATGGAAGGAAGAGCTCACTATGTTACCGGCGGCGGCTTTGCAAAATATACAGTCTGGCCTCAGAGACAGCTACATAAATTACCGGATATTATTACTTCAAAAGAAGCTGTCTTAATGGAACCGTCCGCTGGGTCTATCCACAGTGTAGTCACCCGCATGGGCGTTAAGGCAGGAGAGTCCGTCGCAATCCTTGGACCAGGTGCCAGAGGACTCCTGTTAATGCAGGTATGCAAGGCGATCGGAGCAGGTCCCATAATTATGACCGGCCTTGATCGGGATGTGCCTTTTCGACTGGCAAAAGCTAAAGAATTAGGAGCCGATGTAATCATTAATGCTGAAAAACAGGATGTAAGAAAGGAAATTAATAGAATTACAGATGGTATTGGAGTTGATGTTGTATTGGAAAATACCGGCTCAGTTGAACCAATTGATGAATCTCTTGATATCGTGAGAAAGGGTGGAAAAATTCTGTGGGCTGGAGCAGGTATCCGTGGTGGGATAACCGCTCCTGTAGATACCTATAAAATCATTGTAAAAGAACTCGATATTAAAGGGGAAATATCACAGATACCATATGACTGGGAAACAGCTGTTCACCTCGTGAAAACTGGTAAAATCCTGCTTAATCCGCTGGTGACCCATTGTTTTTCTCTGGATGATTGGAAAAAAGGTTTCGATCTTGCGGCTACAAGTCCTGAGTGCCTGAGGGTTGCCCTCAAACCATAACTTCAAACAACATTTTTTATTACTTGTCTGATATTGAAACAAAGATAATGCAACCTGAAATTGCGATTATTGCTGACGACCTGACCGGTGCAGCTGATACGGGAATATTGTTTTCCTCAAAGTATAAGCCTGCAGCATTGATTTCCCACACCCACATCCAAACAGCTTACGCAACCTTAAAAGAGAATGATGTGGAAGTTCTCTCTATTAATACAGATAGTCGTTGCCTGTCGACGGACGCGGCCATTACACGTCTTAATGCCACAACTTCAATGTTGTTGAGCAATGATCCACCAGCGCATATTTATAAAAAGGTGGATTCCAGTCTTCGCGGAAACCTGGGTACAGAAATTGAAGTAGTGATGGAAGAGATGGGTTTTGAATTAAGCTTTATTGCCCCTGCCTTTCCGGAAATGGGTCGTACAACACTTAACGATATCCATTTCGTTCACAATGTACCCATTGCCGATACCGACCTTGCAGAAGACCCTGTCAATCCATTGAGTACATCATGCTTGACCGATATTGTTACCAGTCAGTGTAATTGGAAAGTTAATCACATCAACCTTAATATTCTCAGTTCTGATGAAGAGATCCTTAAAAAGGAAATAAATCAGCTCAAAGCCACAGGGATACGCCACCTGGTTTTCGATGTCACGAATCGCAACCATCTAAACAAGATCGTGCGCTTGGCATTTAGTTGCAGCCCCGTCAAAATTCTTCTAGCCGGTTCCGCGGGATTAGCCAAAAGTTTTTCTGAATATATATATCACCAGCCGTCAGTATTGCATGAGGCTCAACTGATTCATTCAGGAATCGAAATTCCACAGGGAAAATTTCTCCTGGTTATCGGAACTGCATCCACTGTTGCGGGAGACCAGATTGCATCCCTTTGCAGGGCTCATCAATATGAGGCAGTCAGGCTTGCGCCTGAAATACTGCTTAATCCTGATAATCTCGAAGAACTGATGCAGATCCAGAATTCAGCCCAACAAATTTTTTCAAACGACAATTTGATCATCAAAATCGATGAACAAGATAACCCGGTTTTGGACAAATCTGAGAACAGATGGACTGCCATTGAAAAACATAAGTCGGATAAAATCGCCCAGAAAATTGTTGACCAACTAGGATGTTTTATCGACTCCCTTCTTAGACAGAATCGTCCATCCGTCCTGTATCTTTCAGGTGGAGACACAGCCCAAGCGATTCTTGAAGCTATAGGGGCTCGGGGTCTCCTTTTAAAAAGAGAAATTTTCCCAGGATTAGTGCTGAGCACTGTTATGGGAGGTACTTTCAAAGGCATGATAGTTGTAACTAAAGCCGGTGCCTTCGGAGATCAGGATATATTGGTGCTGCTGCATAATTACTTGTCTGAATTAAGAAAGGAGCATGTAGGAGATGAATAAAGCTAATGAGCAACGGCCGATTCTGGGGATTTCAGTTGGCGACCCTGGAGGCATCGGCCCAGAGATTACTGTAAAAACACTCGCCGAAAAGGATTCATACAAAATCTGTAAACCCTTTGTTGTCGCAGATATCAGAATCATGGAAGATGTTTTGCGTTTCACTGACGAAAAACTGAAACTCAATCCTGTCAGGAGTCCTGAAGAAGGTCTCTATCGCTTTGGTACTATAGATGTTTTAGACATGGGAAATATGAATCCAAAAGAGCTGCGCTACAAAACTGTTACCTCTCAACAGGGAAAGGCTTCTTTTGAGTATGTGGAAAGAATAATTGCACTTGCAATGAATCACAAAGTTGACGGGACAGTTACCGGTCCCATCAACAAGTCTGCGATTAATGCCGCAGGATTCCACTATGCCGGTCATACTGAAATATACGCCAGCCTGACTAAGACGAAAGATTATGCCATGATGCTTGCGGATGAATCCTTCCGTGTGGCACATGTCTCTACCCATGTGAGTTTAAAACAAGCCTGCTCGCTGGTCAAAAAAGACCGTGTTTTCAAAGTGATTCAGCTTTCCTTTGATGCTTTGAAAAAGATCGGTGTTGTTTCGCCACGCATTGCTGTGGCAGGTCTCAATCCTCATTGTGGAGAGGACGGTTTATTTGGAATGGAAGACGAGGAGGAGATCCTACCTGCTGTTAGAGAGGCTGTAAAAGCAGGAATAAACGTTGAAGGGCCAATTCCTGCAGATACGGTATTTTCAAAAATGAAGGGAGGAATGTTCGATCTGGTTGTCGTTATGTATCACGACCAAGGACATATCCCAATGAAACTATGTGGGTTTCAATATGATGAAAAAACGAAAACATGGGGTGCAATGGCTGGAGTAAATGTAACCCTTGGCCTGCCAATCGTACGAACATCCGTCGATCACGGAACGGCATTTGGAAAGGCCGGAGAAGGGAGGGCTAACCCGGAATCTATGATATCAGCCCTGCAAATGGCAGCAAAACTCTCCTTATAATGAAACAGGGGATATGCAAGCAATCAGGATCATGAATGCTGATTAACAGCCAAAGGCCTGGGCCTGGTACAAAGCAAAAGGAGGACCAATTATAAACGGGATTATAAGGCAGTATGATTGAGTCTGCAAAGGATGAGGTCATAAGCGGGCAAACCATAATTAACAAATTTGGAGGAAGTTCGGAATGAATAAGGACAACAAGATTTCAGTAAGAAGTGTAACTGCCATGATGTTAAGCATGCTGGTTTCTATGGCATTTATCATCACGACTCTGTCAACTTCTGCATTGGCAGGCGATCTTCCGGAAGTAACCTGGAAGATCTCACATACCCTTAACCCTAAATCAGTTTATAACCAGGCTGCTGAAAAATTTAAAGCATATGTAGAAGAAAAATCAGGTGGTAAATTCAAGATCGAGATTCATCACTCAGGAGTTCTT
Organism: uncultured Desulfobacteraceae bacterium; assembly: GCA_964627015.1. Classification (GTDB taxonomy): domain Bacteria; phylum Desulfobacterota; class DSM-4660; order Desulfatiglandales; family Desulfatiglandaceae; genus CAZVGY01. The sequence continues at coordinate 5,259 of CAZVGY010000107.1, read as the reverse complement.
GGTTGGGAACGCGAAGTATTGGAAGCAATGCAGTTGGGTACCATTGAGGCAACCATACCTTCTCTTGGGCCATTTGCCGTCTTTGTGCCCTCTTACAATGTATTCAACCTTCCTTTTACGTTTAAGGGTCCTGAACACATGCTGGCGGTCTATGACAGTCCCGTTATGAATAAATTAATAGAAGCTGCTGAGAGTAAAGGTTTTATCGTGGCGACACACTTCCTACCCACTTTCAGATACCCTCTGTACAAAGGTCATCCGATTAAAAAACCGGCAGATTTCAAAGGATTGAAATTCCGCACCATGGGTGTCCCAGCTCATATTGATACCTACAAAGCTCTTGGTGCCAATGTTACATCTATGGCTTTTAAGGAGGTATATGGTGCGCTGCAGATGGGAACTATTGATGGTGTTGAGAATTATTACAACAACCTCTATACCATGAAATTTCCGGAGCAAACTAAATATGTTTCTAACCTTCCCATCCTCAACAATGCTGCTGCTTTTGTTTTCAGCAAAATAGCTTTTGATAAATTACCAGCTGAATACCAAAAAATTGCATTAGAGGGAGCTAAAGTTGGCGCAAAGCATGCTAACAGTATCGCATTAGAAGAGGAAGATAAAGCTCTCAAAGCTATGAAAGATAGTGGTATAGAGATGGTTTTTATCGAAGATTTTACCCCTTTTATCGAACTGACCGAACCAGTTTCCAAAAAATACCTGAAAAAAATGGAGCCATGGGTATCAAAAGTTCGGGAAGACATTATGGCGTTATCGAATAAATAACTACCTGCATTGTCTGAACCCAGAATCTGTACCCTCATTTGTCCTGGGGGTACAGATTTTATTTTACTGAAGGAAGCCCCAGTAACTTTACGCAGGAATGGTGTATATATGCTCCTTATTGTTGAACGTGTTGTTAGTTGGATAGAATGGCTTGCTGAAAAAATAGTAATAATCACTTTTGGCATCATGGTGATAGCTGTCTTGATAAGTGTATTTACACGCAACATAAATTTCCCGGTAACGTGGTTGGAAGAACTTGCTCGCTATATGCAAATCTGGTTTGTGGGAATTGGTTTTGCCCTTGCACTACGAAAAGGTCTTCTTGCCGGAAGCGAGATGGTTTTGAAAATGTTACCGGAAACCTTAAGAAAATGGACCATTCTCTTCTGCAAAATCAGCATGCTCGTAATATGTGTACTATTTCTTACATCAGGTTCCCACCTGCTCGAGCATCTGATTAAAACAGGACAGGAATCTCCAAACATGCGCATTCCTATTGTTTATATCTATATGGGTATTTACAGCGGTTTCATTTTATCTATGATTTTCTTGTTATCGTCATTGTTTTCCAACTGGCATGGCAAAAAAGATCAACTGGACAAGACCTTTTTAGCTGTTGACAAGTTAATGGAAGAGCCTATCATGCCCAATCAGCCTCAATCGGAGAAATCCTTATGACTGGTTTGATCGCCTGTTCTTTGTTTTTCTTATTATTATTTGTCGGCATGCCGATCCTTTTCGTTCTTGCGGCCGTCTGTTTCTTTTACTTTACAAGTATTAACATGGACCCGCTAATGATTCTACAACGTATGTTCGTGGGTCTGGATGAATTTGTAATAATGGCTGTTCCTATGTTCATTCTAGCCGGTAAACTGATGGCAACAGGCGGAGCTCTACATAGACTAATCCGTTTTGCTCAAGTACTGGTTGGTCACTTACGTGGTGGACTGGCTCAGGTCAACGTGATGGCCAGTATGTTTTTTGCTGGTATTACAGGTGCAGCTACTGCTGATGTGTCTGCTTTAGGCCCTTTAGAAATCGAAATGATGGAAAAGGGTGGCTATCCTAAAGATTTTGCTACTGCGGTGACTATTTCTTCATCGGTTATCGGCCCCATCATACCTCCCAGTGTTCCCCTCGTTGTATATGGCGTGGTGGCATCAACATCAATCGGTGGCTTATTTTTAGCTGGAATTCTTCCAGGGCTGATCATGGGACTCGCTTTGATGATCCTTATTTATTTTATGACCTTCAAATTTTCTGTAAAAACAACACCTCGAGCATCAGCGAGTGCTTTCTGGAATGCTTTTGTTAATGCACTAGGTCCATTGGGTTTACCATTAATAATACTCATCGGCATTTACACCGGTTTTTTCACACCAACCGAAGCTGCGGCCACAGCAGCGTTGTATGCGTTTATTCTGGGTAAGTTTATCTATCGTGAAATCAAATGGCGAGATGTTCCTGAAATATTGCTTGAAAGTGCCATTATCACAGCCGCTTCGTTATCGATTTTATCGGTATCCAATGTTCTGTCGTGGATTTTTTCGATAGAACAAGCTCCGATCAAACTGGCAGGTTTTTTGACTTCGATTACTGAAAATGAAATGCTCCTGCTTTTAATGATCAACATTGGATTACTAGCTTTAGGCTGCATCATGGAAACTCTCGCTTCTATCATTATAACAGCGCCGATATTTCTACCCATTGTAATTCAACTTGGGATGGATCCGATTCAATTTGGGGTAATTATTTCGATCAATCTCACGTTGGGATTGCTAACACCTCCTTTAGGCCTTAATTTGTACATTGCTGCAGCTATTACGGAGTTAAAAGTGGATCGAATTGCATTTGTCACTTTGCCATTCCTTGCGATTCTCGTAGTAGTGCTGTTAATGGTGACATATATACCGGAGCTGACCATGTTTCTCCCCGAAACGCTTATGGGGATAGGTAAGTGAGCAATGAACTCAACTCCAAGAGGTCTTGATGCTCCCGGACAAATTGCCTGACCTGCTGAAATCACTTTCTCATAACAGAGCACAACCTGATGGTCGTGTCTATGTTTCCCTCAGTTTATTAGCTGCATGTCAAATTGCAGAACAGACAAAATATACCCTGAAGGAAATAGAATTACAGGCCTTGGAACATGACATTGTCCCTGAGCGATATAGTCGAAACCAGACATTCCTCTCAAATCAAGATCAGAAAAAACTGCTGACGTCTCATGTTGCAGTAATCGGTCTTGGCGGCATTGGTGGCACAGTTACAGAAATCCTGGCGAGAATCGGTGTCGGCAGACTCACACTTATTGATGGAGATTGCTTTGACGAGAGTAACTTCAACAGACAAATTCTGAGCAGTCCGGCTAACCTTGGCAGCCCAAAAGCACATATTGCAACCCAAAGGGTAAATGATATTAATCCAGCCGTGGAGACGTTTCCGGTTGACGCATTTTTCAGCAGCAAAAACGGCAAGGAACTCTTACAAGATGTCCATCTTGTTGTGGACTGTCTGGATACGATCTCGGATCGTTTTGTAGCCGAAGCGGTCTGCCAAAAACTCTCTATTCCTATGATATCTGCCGCCATTTGTGGAACCTGTGGACAGGCGACCGTCATTTTTCCAGGTGACCCCGGCCTTAAAAAGGTCTATGGCCCACTGCAGAAAGCCCCAGCTAAAAGTATTGAAGCATGCATTGGTGCTCTCCCCTTTACGGCTGTCTATATGGCCGCAGTTGAGTGTGCCGAAGCGGTGACCATACTGCTCAGGAAATCTCCCGATCTTCAAAACAAACTTTTCCTAGCCGACGTTAGAAACCATACCTCTGAGTTAATTGAATTTAGATAGAGATTCTGCTACCTTCTTCTGCCCGACAATACGACTTTAGCTTCAGGGTACCTTGAAAAATTAGATATTTTGTTCGAGTTCAAGGAACAGCGAAAAATAAAAGCGCAGCATATTAGGCATATGTGAGCATTATATTTTTTGCTGTGACACAGAAATCGGACAAAATGGCAATTTTGCAAGGTGACCTTCACTATAAATCCCAGATAAATCCACATTACCTTATCACATAAAAATTAGAGTTATCTGATTAATATTAGATAATTTTTCTGCATCGTTCATTCTCATACTACCAGTAAAAGGCATCACCGCTTTAAATTGCAGTCTTCCCAAAACTATCCAAGAATACATTGAGCCGAACTTATATCTATGGCACTTATCGGTTTTTCGTGAAAATTCTTGTTGCAGATGTGAGTTAAGGTGGTATGGGCTGAGATTTTCAGGTAGAAACATAATCATGTTGAGTGTTATTGAAATCGTTCTGCCGGTATTTCTTATTATCGCGCTTGGCTACGGTATACGACGATCAAAACTTGTAAATGATCATTTTTTCGAACAGGTCAATGGCCTCGTATTTTACGTCTGCCTGCCTATCCTGCTCTTTTACAAGATAAGTACAGCAGATTTCTCCACTAATTTCAATATCAGTCTGGTAGTTGCCACAAGCAGTGCGGTCGGCTGCTGTTTTCTGATCGCCTATCTGTTCGGAAAATGGAGAGGATTCTCCGCCCCGATTCATGGTGCCTTCTGTCAGGGCTCATTCAGAGGAAACCTGGCCTATATCGGGCTGGCAATTGTCTATAACGGCTACGGTGACTCTGGCCTGACCAGAGCCGGCATTCTGCTTGGATTTCTGGTGCCGGTCCTGAACTTTTTCGCCATCCTGGCCCTTACCCTGCCCCACCAGCAGCAACAGATCAGTTTCCGGGAAATCACAAAGCAGATTATCATCAACCCACTGATCATCACCTCTCTGGCAGGAATTCTCTGGAGCTTTTTTCATCTGCCCATGCCCACTATCCTTGACCGATCGCTAAGTATTGCAAGCGGCATGACCCTGCCCCTTGCCCTGCTCTCCATCGGTGGCAGTTTTTCGCTGGCAAAGCTGAAAGGTGATCTCTGGAAAGCTGCACTTGCAACGGCAGTGAAACTGGTCCTGCTGCCGGTGATGACTGTCGTGCTTATGCTGATGTTGGACATTACCGGTCTGGACTTTGCCATCGGCCTGCTCATGGCGGGAGCGCCGACAGCAACTGTCACCTATATCATGGCCAACCGAATGGGCGGAGACTCCGACCTGGCTGGAACGATTGTGATGATGGCCACCGGACTTTCAGCTATCAGTTATACTCTGCTGCTTTTCTATTTGCAGATATCAGGAAATTAACTGGGGCACTGCTTCACAAAAACTCTTTCTTTCTAAGATTCAAATCACTTCGTACTGCATACGCCGATACTGGATTGCCTCGGCCATATGTGAGGAAGTAATTCCATCCGACTCTGCAAGGTCGGCAATGGTGCGGGCAATTTTGAGGATGCGGTGATAGGCCCGGGCGGACAGGCCGAGTCGGTCTATGGCACTGTTAAGCAGACTATTGCTCTGCCGGTTCAATCTGCAGAATTCCT
>CAZVGY010000106.1:0-11403 GCA_964627015.1 uncultured Desulfobacteraceae bacterium | reverse complement strand
GCACATCATAAATAACTGCATTCCATACATCAGCCGTCACCCCTATATTGTAAAGGCTTTGAACTATAGTTTCATAAGTATCCCTCATAATTTCAAAACCGACGGTGTTCTTTTCTTTAATAATGAATTGGAGATTCCCGCCCATATCATTTATTACAGCCATCTGGCGTGTATTGGTGAGAAGCCTCTCCTCTCTTTCAGATATGCTGTCATGAATTATATTAAATGAATTTTTTAGCAATTGGTTAGATGCCCGGCGATTTTGCTTGTCAATGATTACGGATACTGCAATTGTGGAAATCAGCATCACCACAATCAGCATTCCTGACGCACCTAACATAATCTTGTTTTTCAGCCTGAATTTCATAGCAGACCTCCTTTTGCTCTGAGGTTTCACACGTAGCCAATTTAAAACTCGAAACCTCTTTCCCGGCTCTGTTGACAATTTATCAATCAGTAAGATAAGCCTTGCAAAAAACATACCGGATATACTGAATACAATATAGCTCATTATTTTCAACACGTTACTGCACGGGGCTTACGCTATTACATCTTTATCAATTCAGGTCATGACAAAAAATTGACATTTTTCCGATCGTTCTGGAATATTCAACTGAATAAAGAACTTTTTATATTATTTTAGGGCCTACCGTAAGATGATAATGGCAGCCAACCTTCGGTATATGGCTAGTGATTCGCTGCCCGCAGATGAATCAATTATTTTTACTTGAAGGGAGATGCACAATATTCTAATGTAGTTGATCATCAACATTTCTGTGACTGTTCCCTGCTATCCAGGGTGCTAAGGTGATCCTGGCTTATCGTCGTGCGTATTAATCCAGGCGCATAGCTAATAACCCTTTGAACGGAGGTATTAGATGAAAGCGTGTACAAAGCGGATTATCTGTTCAGCTGTCATCTTCAGCATAATAGTATCCCTCTTTCTAATAATAGCACCCGCCTCTGCCGACGAGCTCTCCGAAGCTATCTCCAGAGCAATAGGAGAAGGGAAAATTGATCCAAAAGCCGAGCCGGGTTTCCTGGGCATACAGGGCGCCCCTTCTACAAGCTATATCATAGGATTTCTCTGGGCCATCTGGGTCGGCTGGATTTTCTCTACTGTCGGGGCTTTCGGCGGTATCATGGCAGGAGTAGGACATATAACGATTTTCGGGTTGGGGGACTATGCCAAAAGCTTTGGTAAAGACCATCCACTAAATAAATTGATCACTGATTCTATCCGCGTTTCAAACCAGTGGCTGGTTGGCCTGAGCGCTCTGATTTCCAGTACGAATTACTATCGTATGGGCCGCCTTGTGGCCCCTCTTGGTATATGCCTGGCTATAGGCGGAGTAGGCGGATCCTGGTTTATTCCCGACCTTACCGCAGGAAAAATCAGCCTCAAGGCTTATGTGGGATATTTTGGCCTGGCTGTTCTATTATTGGGTGTTATACTTTTTAGGGAAACCACTGCTGCTGGTCAGGCAAGACGGAAAAAGGCCAGAGAAGCCGCTGAGGCTTTTGAAAAGCAATCCAGCGACAAAAATATCGAGATGGAAGGCGTTAAGATCCTTGAGGGGAGCTGGGCACTGATGTTGACAGCTCTCGCTGTCGTAGTGGCAAGTGCACTCTGGGCTAATCTTGGCAGCACAGCAAAATGGCTGGCTTACCTGCTAGCTATTTCCGGCTGGATAATGACCTTCTTCATTGGAACGATTCGCTTCACTTTTTTTGGTGTGACTTTTCAATTCAGGGCGTTTATCCCGATGCTGGGCGGTATTCTTATAGCGGCCCTGGCATCTTTTCTAGGTGTAGGAGGAGGCTTTTTATTTGTACCCTTTCTCACTTCGGTAGCTGGACTGCCAATGTTCCTGGTGGCCGGAACAAGCGCCCTTGTGGTCCTGGTAGGCATGATCGTATCCATATTCAGTTACATGGTGGGAAAAGGCGTGGTCGTGCAGTGGGATTTTATAGGTATAGAGCTATTGGGTATTTTTGTTGGCTCTATGATAGGACCCCGGACCTCTAAATACATTCCTGATGTCTGGCTCAAAAGAATTTTCGTGGTACTTGCCTTCTACGTGGGCATACGTTACATCACAAAGGGTTTTTTGGGTTATAGTATTTTACCACCCTTCTAATTTTCCAGATGTCACACACTGGTTCGTGTCGGATATACATGGGTACCCCTTTATAAACAGGTTCGCGTAAATGGATGTTATTGGACAATCAGCGGCACTGGTAGATCTCATCTTGGTCAGCCCATACAGGTGGCCCGGAAATCCTTTGGCCGGCTGGTGGGCAGGCACATTCATCCTGGCGATGTGGTCTACCTTACTGGGCGAAATCACCTTCGCTATCGCTTTCCAAGCCAACAAATCCTTGATAAGACGTATCTTCAGGAAGATGGGAGACCATCATAAACAGTCAATAAATGCCTTGAAGGCGGGAAATAAAGAGGCCTATAAATCAATAAATGGGCTGGCTAACGAAGCCTTTGGCAGGGCCTTTTTCATACAAATAGCTATGGCTGCAGCATCACTATGGCCGGTACCCCTCGCACTGGCATGGCTGGAGACCAGGTTTTCCGCTGTTCAATTTCCCCTGCCATTTGACCTGCCGTTGCTGGGTAGCAGTGTGGGATATGCATTTATATTTATCCCCCTCTATATACTGGTCAGAATCGCTTTCCAGAAAATGAGAACACTACTCATACTGTTTGCAGATAGCTATGAGAATCAGAACTAACAGTCTAAAACACTATAAAATCTATTCCGTTTATCAAATTATCAAAACTAATGATACAGATCAACGACACCATTGTTATAGATGAAGATAATATTCAGGAAAATTTCATCCATGCCTCGGGCCCAGGAGGGCAGAACGTAAACAAGGTCGCCACAGCGGTTCAGCTCCGTTTTGATGTTCGGAATTCACCTTCCCTCCCAATAGAAATACGTAATCGTCTTTATCGCCTAGCGGGGAAAAAAGTAACCGATGATGGAGTCCTTATAATAGATGCAAGGCGGTTTCGTACACGTGAACGAAACCGGCGTGATGCCTTGGAGAGACTTGTAAAACTTATTCAAAAGGCAGCTATAAGTCCAAAACAAAGGAGAACAACCCACCCGACTCTCCATTCAAAGAAACGCCGCCTGGAATCAAAACGTATGCGCGGAAAGACGAAACAGATGCGCAAGCCTGTTTCAGACGACACATAATGAAACCTTAAAATCTATTTCCACATGCTTACTCACTCCCATAAGTCAAAAATTTCTTTAACTGTCCCTCATAATACTGCCTCTTTTCCTGCTCAGTGGCTTCAATAGCCTCTTTAATAACCTTTACTGCTTCATTTCTGAACCCATTGACAAAAAGGGCCTCAGCCAGGGTGTCAAGAAACACTGGTGACCGCTCCCGGGCAACCGCCATCCTAGCCAGTTCGAGAGCCCTATTTTTGTTTCTAAGTTTCCTGTCCGGCACTGTCACCAGTAGCCAGGCCAGGTTATTTAAGGCTACAACTTCTTCAGTATTTATGGACAGTATCTTTTCATAGACATGGATGGCATCCTCAAATCTGCCTGCCTGCTGATAAACCGTAGCAAGATGGTGATACAATTCCGTGTTCTTCGGGTCTTTAATGAGCTGCTGGCTGAGCGTATTTTCTGCGAATGAATAAACAAGTTTCTGTTTCATCGGACTAAAGTTTATGATATAGCAGCCCGCCACCATACAGACGATGTATGTTAGAAGAGAGAGCATTACAAACCGGTTGTGCCTCTTCACAATACCAGGGTCCCTTAAGGCTTTCATGAGGCATTCCACTCTTTCACGTATGCTGAAGTGGTGCCAGCTGGGAAGATCCCTGCTTTTTCCACTGTAATAGGCAATCTTTTCAAGGGAGGTGATGGTCGGTACAGGCGTTCCCATTATCACGGAGGAATAAAGATCCGCCTGACGTTCAAAATTACGCATAAAAAAACCGATGACATAACGAAAATATACAAACAGAATAACCATCATGGGTACTGCCAGAATCAGGTAAAAAAGATTTACACCTTGAGGGTCTTTTTCTGAAAGCATCTCGGCCAAATAAGGATGAGAATAGAACAGATAAAAAAAAATGTCTGACAGGCCGAAGAAAACAGCCATAAAACCCAATAAGAAGAGAATATAGAGAAGCATGTGGCGATATCGGGCATGACCCATCTCGTGAGCCAAAACTCCTTTGAGTTCCTCTGTAGAAAGCAGCTCCATGAGCGATTCGGTCACGAGTATGTATCTGTACCTGGGAATTACGCCCATGATACCTGCAGTCATCATTCTTCCCTCAAAAACAGGCCAGTCCATTAGATACCGATATTTAAATTTTTTTTCATTGAGAAAGGCCTTGAGAACCCTGCCTTTTTCTGAGCTGTCCAGCGGTGTGCAACCCCACCAAAACTGAATAATCCATGGCAGAAAAACTACCAAAAGGGCCAAAAAAAACGAAATAAAAATTATCTGCCCTTGAAAACTTTCCAGAAAATCAGCAGCTTCCCGGGAAATCAGGGAAAGAATGTCATATGACAGGGTAAGGGCGAACCAGGGAAATAATAAAGGGAGGTTGAATCTCAGGTTGGACCTGATATAAGACTTTCTTGATATTTCAAGATGAAAAATGACTTTATAGACAGGATAGGCAAAATACCAAATCGTACTCAGGTAAAAAAGAAAAAAACACATGGCGCAGGCGCCCTGCAAAGAGGAAAGCTCTCTAACAACCGGGACGGCCTGGAGCCAGAATTTTAAATTAAAAACATAGACCGCTAAAAAGAAGGAGAACAGCGCTAGGAGAGATAACCTGTCAATGAGCCCTTGATACTGGCCGGTCAGAGGACCATCGATTCTACCAAGAATCTCCAGCCTGTTACATTTATTCTCTAGGCCACGGAAACCCCACCTGCAGTATCCGGCAAAAATAATCCAGGAAAATAAAAACATAGTAAGGGATATTATGAATGAATTTCCTGGAGCACTGCCCGGATAGTTCAAGTTAAATACAAGAAGAGCAAGAATAAAATAAATTATATTATTGAACATCAGGCCAGTTGTCTCAATATCCTGTGTTTTAAAAAAGAATACTAATCAAGAGGTTCTAGGGCTAGGAGATAGATCGATCCGTAGATTCTAAACGGAGACATGTTTTTTAGAAAAAATTACCTGAAAAAAATAATGTTCCTGTAATAAAAATTATTACTTGCCGGGTTCATCATCCTCCTTTACAAACTGCAACTCCCCTCCTCCCGGAGCAAGCAAGGGATCACTCTCCAGGATAATATCAATCCCATAACGGGCCTCCAACTCGGCAATCTCTTTACGTTTTTTATTCTGAAGATAGTTCGTCACCTCTACTGGAAAAATCCCTTTCACTTGCGAAACCCCCTTTCTCGAAGCCCCCATCCAGATCTGGCGCAAAAGTGAGACTGAAGCGGACTCCACAGAAAGGACAAGCCCTCTACCCTGACAATAATGGCAGGTCTGATAGCTTCTGGACTCTATGGACGGTCTTAACCTCTGACGTGATAGCTCCATGAGACCAAATTTGGAGATATGGGAAATATCTATCTTGGCACGGTCTTCTTTTGTCTCCTCACGTATCACCCTTTCTATGTCCCTCACATGATTTTTGTCCCTCATATCAATAAAATCTATAACTACAAGACCACCCATATCCCTGAGCCTTAACTGTCTGGCAATCTCCGAGGTAGCCTCTAAATTGGTCTTAAAGGCTGTGCTCTCAACATCCTTGCCTGTCCTCCCTCTCCCAGAATTTACGTCAATAGATATTAAGGCCTCGGTAGGGTCTATTATGATAGAACCTCCAGATTTCAAAGGGACTTTGCGGCTGTAAATTGTCTCTATCTGCTTCTCGATTTCGTAATGAGAGAAAATAGGGTGCTTTTCTCTATGGAGTTTGATTTTTCGCTGATGTCTCGGGGCGATGATTTTCATATAGGCCTTCACTTTATTGAATGTCTCCTTGTCATCCACAAGTACCTCGTCAATTTCGCTCGTAAAATAATCACGCAAGGTACGAAGGCAGACATCCTGCTCCTTGTGCACCAGACTCAAATCAGGTGCACTAGCGGCCTTTTCTTTTATATCTTTCCATATCCTGAGAAGACGATTCAAGTCTTTGGATATATCTCTCTTGTTTTTCTTCAGGGCGGCCGTCCTGACGATATACCCTACCCCGTCCGGCAGATTAAACTCGCTCATAACCGACTTTAGCCTCAGCCTTTCTTTTTCATCCTCTATCTTTTTTGATATACCTCCTGAGCTACCAGGCATCAGAACAAGATAGCGGCCCGCCAGGGAGAGGTAAGTTGTCAAGCGGGCTCCTTTGTGCCCTGGCATCTCCCTGGTTACCTGGACAAGTAAGACCTGGCCCTTTTTCACGATCTTTTCGATCGGCGGCAAAGTGTCTTTTTCCGCCAGTTTCTCATCCAGATAATATTCCGGATGAATCTCACTGGCTTGTAAAAAACCGTTTTTCCCACTTCCGAAATTTACAAAGCATGCCTGCAGGCTTGGTTCAATCCTCTCTACAATACCTTTGTATATATTTCCGATTTTCTGTTCGGCTGCAGCCGTCTCTATATGAAAGCCGTCAAGCAGACCATCCTTGACGAGGGCAACCCTGTATTCTTCAGACTCTACAGCATTTATGAGCATTTTTGTCTTCATATTTAAGAAAGGCTCCTCAGTTCATATTTTTTTCTTTGCTTCGCTTGAAATGCTGATGAACCTGGTACATGAATGTCCTTATGGCCGATTCCCTGCCAGGCTGAAAGCTCGAGTCATAGGGTGTATCCAGGTAAGGGACCCTGAGCCTATTCATTATAGGCCTGATAATGGCAGAAGTAATTGTGCTGGGCATACAGGTGAAAGGATACACATTCACTATGCCGTTATATCCCTCTCTAGCATATGCCAATATACCTGGTATGCTGAGGCAGGCTTCCGTGCCTACCTCAAAAGAAAACAGGTCATCTTCCCTGAGGATACTTTCCAGATGTGAAATCTTGTGATCCTCCGGTAGATCAAAAAGGGATCTTACTCTTTCATAAATCTGCTTCTGTTTGAGCTCCTGATAAAATAATTCCATTCTAAACCCTAAAAATGCTTTTAGAAAATTCATTGCAGCACCAAAGCGGAGTTGTCTTAGGCTTTGTCTGACACCTGTTGTGGCATCTCTCACCTTATCGTAAGTTGTATAATTTATCCATTCCGCAATAGAGGCATTCGTAACCTCAGCGCCATGCTGCTCCAAAGACCTTATCACATCCTGGTTTGCCTTTACGTGGGTCCTCAGGTATATCTCGCCTACCACACCCACCCGTGGCTTTCTAGGTATAGACGGATCAATTATATCCATACCCTCCAAAACAATCTCATCCAACTTGTCCAATATTTTATCAGGTTTCTTTTTCCCCCCGTAAGCCTCGAATACATTTTCCATGGCCTTCATGCTTTTTTCAATAAAGGCATCGGCCATCCCCCGCTCCCTTTCATACGGTCTGATTCTCCATAGCAACCTGTCCAGGATATCAGCCACAACTACAGAAAAATAGGAGGTCTTTTTTAGATTCCTGACACGCTCCTCCTCGATAATTCCTTCCAGAGAGTAACCGTCATTTGTGGAGAGTGAGCCTATTTTTAGCCTGCTTAACCCGGGCAATGAATCAAGGACTATACGCTGATATTTGTTATACATGCCGAAACGACAAGGCCCGTCGGCTTCGGGCATAAAATAAACATAGTCATCAGCTTTAAACGCCCCACCAAGACGTTTTATTTCCTCCTCCATAAAATATAGTATATCTCCCGTGGTAATCTGGCAGGGGTAGCATTCCTTTCCTGAAGTATATTCGTTTCCTAAATCAAGTCCCTTAAACGTGTCCATGACTTTTGCACGGACACCGAACCCTCTAAAGGTGGCCGCCAGAAGATGACTGCCTATCCTGTTCATCTCAGGGATCAGAAACACCTTGTCTTTGAGATTAAACCGGCCCACATTTTCTTTTAATGATCGGAAATTAATTACTTTTGCCGATTCCATTGTATCAGATCTACCTCGATATTCTCTAATTAGCTATCTTCAGTTCGCTCTTACCTTTTGCCTTTAATTTTCTCATGGTATTTTCCATAACATTTTTATAGGCCTCCAGTCTGGTCATTATCCCTGCTACTCCACTGTGCTCATCGAGTTCAAGGATTAAATAAGCCCTATCTCCCATGATATATTTGTAGAAGTGTTCTATAAAAGAATCAGCCCCGCAGCTGAAATTGGTCAGATGAAGTCCGAAACAGTCCGGGCGCCCCTTAATAAATTTAGCAGTCCTCAAGATCTGAGCACCCAGTCCCCAGTACATGGAAGGAAAATCGGAAAGATCCACTGAAGATACATCGACAAAATCCATGGGAAGAGCGGATACGCCAATTCTGGCTAATTGATGACCAAGCCGCAGGTTCAGCCTTTCATCGTAAAGGTTATAGGGCCTGCCAGTAACAATAACGAGAACTTCGTCAGAATGCATATTTTCAAAAATTTCCTTTCCCTTCTGCTGAAGTTCACGTGTGAAACTGTTCTCTTTCTCCAGCGCATAATAAAGGGCGTCCTTTACCTCCCTTCTGCTCACTTCTAGCATTGACCCCATCTGGTCGGCAATCTCCATGGCCAGGGTGTCAGGATCATACTTCAGGTGGACAATGGGATTCAAAACTGATGCACGATCCATTGTCAAGGCCGTGCGAACCATATAGGAATTACCCTGAACCATAGGACAAAAAAAACCTGTCTCTGATTGCTCAGGAGTGGACATGTTTATGATGCTCGGTAGAAACAGATATTTTGTTTTGCCTATTAACTCTCTGACATGCCCGTGAGAAACCTTGACCGGATAACAAGTTTCCGCCACCATAGCCTCTATCCCCATCTCTGAGATACGCGGATTGGTAGGAGGAGTCAAGACAAGCCTGAATCCGAGCCTGTCGAAAAAATGGGCCCACAATACGCTAGTCTGCTGTCCGTAGAGGGAACTCTGCATCCCTATTGTCAGGCGGCTGTCTGCCTCCATCAACGGCTCCTGCCCTAGCTGTTCATATACACCTTTCATATGCGTACGCCATATCTTTTGCCTTAATTCGAAAAAATTCTCTTTTACGGGTCCCTTAATCCTCGTCAATTCATAGCGACCACACTCTCCTCCCCACACGCTTTTTCGGCCGTCAAAGTCATAAATCTTAAGTTTACACTGATTGTGGCAGTTCGGATCCGCATGACAGACCTTTTCTGTATATTCCATACGATCGTTTATGGCACTCTCCAGCCCCCTGAAATTACTCTTTTCAATGTTTTCAAGGCACATCTTTTCTTGGACACTTAGCGCGGCGCCATAGGCCCCTAAAACCTCCCTGTTGCCGGGGACCAGAAGCCCGCGGCCCAGAACATTCTCAAAAGCAGCTACCACACCCTTATTAAGAGAAGGTCCTCCCAGAAACATGATTTTCTCGCCTATCTTCCTTTTCCCGACCACGCGGTTTAAGTAATTATAAACGATCGCATAACAAAGACCTGCCATAAGGTCCTGCAGTTCAACCCCTTTTTGATGATAAGAAACAAGATCCGATTCCATAAAAACCGTACATCTCTCAGCAAGTTTCACTGGTTTCCGCGATGAAAGGGCTATTTCCTGAAACTCCCCCACTATATTTATTCCGTATTTGTTAGCCAGTTCATGCAAAAAGCTCCCCGTGCCGGCCGCACAGACCTTATTCATATCAAAGTCAAGAGGATAAGTGTTTGAAATAGAGATATATTTTGAATCCTGACCGCCTATCTCGAAAATCGTATCAATACTCTGATCTATCTCAACAGCACCTCTTGCATGTGCGGTTATTTCATCTATCACAAGATCAACATTTAAAAAATCTCCAACTACATTCCTGCCAGATCCAGTGGTTGCGGTTCCTACAATCTCGATTCTATTTCCCAGATCATTTCTCAAATTTTTAAGAAGGCTCTGGCAGACTTCGATCGGCTTTCCCTGGGTAGGAACATAGCTCTTATGTATGATTTCCCGCTCTTCGTTCATCAATGCGTATTTGGAAGTAGTAGAACCTATATCGATACCCAGATAACACTTTTCCGGCTCTTTAGAAAAAGACCTGGGCAAGACCTTCTCAGGTTCCACGAAAGCGGTCTGCTTGAGTTCCAGCACAGGTGCACCAGGAACTCTAATTTCATCTGCATATGCGGAGTTTTTTAATGCATTAATATCTACCTGGCCTTCTTTTCCTAAATGAAGAGCCTGAAGGGCAACTCCCAAAGCGCCGATTGAAGTGCTGGATGGCGGAACAATTAATTTTGGAAAATACTGTTTAAAAGCCTTTACCTGTAGCTTATTGAGAGAAAGCCCTCCGATAAAAATAACCGGTTGTTCTATGAAACGGTTTGAAACAATAGTGCTCATATAATTTCTGGCGTTTCCCGTATGGAGACCATATATAATATCCTCAAGCTTCTCACCCTTGTTCTGCAGGTGAATCATGTCTGATTTAGTAAATACAGTGCAACGGCACGCTACATTAGCTGGTTTTTCACTCTTAAGCCCCAATTCAATAAAATCGTCCAATATCTTGTCAATCTGTTCTCGGGATATTCCGGTACCCTTTGAATACATAGCGGTAGCCAATCTCTGGGCCTGCTGATCAATGAATGACCCTGTCCCCGACGCACACGGGCCGTTAGTGTTGAAATAGTCCAGTTCCCAGCCCTGCCCTTCAACAGGGTCTGAATTTTCGAAGTGAGCAAGCTGCAACAGGGCTGTATCCTGCCCTCCCATACTAATGATTGTCCTGACGTCCGGCTTTACAAAAATCGCTCCGAGGACCTGGCTTATAGTCTCGAATTCAAAAAAGGTTTTTAACTCCCTGCTGAGTTTCCTTCCGTGATTTCCTGTAAATGAGACAGATCTTATATTATTATTCCCGAATCTCTCGTACAGGTCTCTAAGAAGGGATAACACCACCTCCTCTACTCTGCCGAAGTGACGCTGATATGGGGATTCATAAATAATATCCCTGTCCTCACTCAGCACAATACAATTGACGCTGACAGCTCCTGCATCAATTCCCACATAAAGCCGGCCAGGGATTACATGTTCTATCCTTTCAGCTTTAGAAATCGTTTTTTCCATTGTTTATATAGTGAGTCTCCCCTGAGTGTTTCCTGGTTTTAAATAAGTCTATTTGCGAGCGCGCCTTTAGTAAAAGCTCTGACACTTTTTATTGGACTCAAAAATTTATTAGGGTCTTGACTAGAACAGGACTTAAATTTTAGTCTAAGTTCTCGTCATG
>CAZVGY010000105.1:0-12028 GCA_964627015.1 uncultured Desulfobacteraceae bacterium | reverse complement strand
CACTGAACTCTGACCTGGTCCAAAGGACCAGGGTTTCTATGCTGGACTAAAAATTCAAGCTTTTCAAAGGCCCTTTGAACTCTATTGGCATCTGTCATAGTCACCACTGGATTACCTGGCTGAACCACAAGCATACGGATAGGGTAGGGAGATTCATCCAGTAAGGAATCCACCAGGCAGGATTGTACATGGAGGCCCCATGTTTCGTGGAATTTGTTAAAGAGAGGATAGCCCTGTGTTATCGGCAAAACATCCTTGGGCAGTCTCTCTTTAAGCTGTATATTGAGGAGAGGAACTTGCTGGGGGATGAAATCGCCACCCTCTTTGTCAAGATTTCCTGTCAATGCACGAAGAATACTTACAGCCCGGGTAGTCTGAAAAACCTGTAACTGCATGTCAAGACCATTGCCGTCGATAATACACGCCGGTCTGGTTGTCGCATATAGACGGGCAGCCTCTTTTACCAATCCCACGTCAAGCCATATATGCGGAGCAACCCTTTCTGCGGGGTAAGCGTTTGCGGCAGTTTTGAGTTCCTCAAAACCAAGGCTGTATTTTTGAACAAAATCGACATCATATAGTTTATCTGTAATAATTTCGTTAATCATTGACATGGCCAGAAAACCATCGTGGCCAGGTTTTATTTGTAACCAAAGGTCTGCTGCCTCAGCAAAGGAGGTTTTAATCGGATCAATGACAATCAGCTTGGCGCCTTGCTGCTTGGCTTGCAAGATCGCTTCATATGCCCCAGGAGAAGTATTCCTGTCATTTTTACCCCACACCACGATGCACCGAGATAACTTTGGCTGGGGCAATGTCATCGCTCCGTAAGTATAAACATGGGCCATGTCTCGTGCCACATGGCATACAGAGCCATTACCTATAGTATTAGGCGAACCGAACAAATTCATAAGGCGGTTGGCATAATCCCATGGGGCCCCCCAATCAGCCGCCATACCGCGTAGCCAGCATACTGTTTCTGCACCGTATGTCTTCTTAAAATAGTCAAATTTTTCAGCAACCAGGTCAAGCGCTTCATCCCATGAGGCCTTTCGAAACCTCCCCCCTGAAGAGCTTTTTTCTTTTATCAGGGGTGTCAATATTCGGTCCGGAGAATAAATAATTTCCGGTGCAGCCGCAAGCTTGGGACATAAGAGTTTTTTCTTATCGGATAAAAATGATTTCCTCTCCGCCTTAACGAGTTTTTCATTGATTATCTCCACCGTCACTGGACAGCAGGAGGAACAGAGACGGCAGACAGTGTCTTGTTTCATAAGCGAACCGGGGCTAATTTTGGAAATTTAAACATTACCCTTATATTACCGGGTTGCTTTTAAAAAGCAGCTTCTGATCAATTCAAAATGATTGCTGTGGGTACGAATTTTCCACCAGATATCACCATTACTCTCGATTTTCCATTCCGGGAGCACTGCTCCAGTTTTTCCTTGCAAAAGGGCCTTGATATTATCCTTTCCCCTTCCAGAAAAGTGCCCGTTGTTTTTGCCTCCCAGCCAGTCTTCCTCCCCGGCTACTTCCTTTGACCAGGAAAAAGGGTCTGAAAAAAGAAACTGTGCATTGGTCTTTTTGGCCACACGATTAATTTCAGTAAGGTGGGTCAGAGGCTTGGAGATTTTATCAATTACATTCAGGGAAGCAACAGAAGGAAACAAATCAGACCTGAAAGGCAAGGCCAGAGCATCTCCCACAATAAACTCCATATTTTCAGTGCTCCAATCTTTAGGGATATACAATATCTGCTCCTCAGTCAAAACTCCTTCTTGCAGCAGCTCAACCCTGGTCATTCGATGAGTCATCAAATCCCTGGACGCCTGTATAAAGGAAACCGAGCTGTCGATGCCCACCACAAAATCACATTTTTTGGCCATTTCAAAAGAAAACCGGCCCACTGCCGAGCCAATGTCCAGGCAGACGCCGGAGCCCCCCTTCATCAAACCAGCCCATTCGTTGTAAGCGTCAGAAAAGAATTCATCTTTGAGCAAATCCCCAAAATGGCTCCATAAGTAAGAAGACAGAATCGGCAGGGTTTCATAGCGGTTTTCGGATTTTACCGGGGTTGTACGATTAGGGTCAAGGAAAGCTGTACCTCTATGGATGGGATATCCCTTGCCGCATTTTTCACATCTCAAAACTCCCTCTACAATATCATCTATAGACACCTCTAGGATTGTTGCATTGAACCTGTTTTCCTCTGGCAGACAGAGGGGGCATATAAGCATTTCGAGCAATGCCTTTTTCATGGTTTTCTCCTTATAAATAAACCGCAATAAAAACGAAAGAAGTCAGGCAGGTCGTCTTATACGTTTTGAATTGGCCTATCCGTTTGTGCCTGAAAACGCCAGCGGATATCAATAACCAAAAATAACAGGGTTTTCCCAAGGGAAACAAAATGCCTGATGTCAATCGAGGTCTCTTCCGAGGACACACGTTGGGACAGAAAATTCTTTACTAAAATCAGACCCATTTGTAAAGATGAGACAAATCCTTTATATTTAAATAAAACACCACCTCAAAATACTTCTGTGCCAGTCTGTAAAAGCCAGTTTTCTTGTTAATCTGGATATCGAGGAATTACCCTTGACTTTTGTGACACAGGCTTTATGCTGAAGGAAATTCAACCCGATGGCTTCTGAAAGCTCGCGCCACCGGGATTTTTTTTAACTTAAGATTAGGAGGAAAATCATGGATATCGCAGAAAAAGCATATGTAGCTTTCGATTATAAACTTACCCTCGACTCTGGAGAAGAAGTCGATAGCTCTGCAGACGGTCAGCCGCTCAGTTTCATCACAGGCGCTGGCCAAATCATCCCCGGTCTTGAAAAGGCTATGATGGGAATGACGACTGGTGACAACGTAAAAATAAGCGTTGAACCTGAAGACGCTTACGGTTTGGTGAATCCGGAACTGTTCCAGGAAATTCCTAAAAACCAGTTTCCAAGCGATGTAGAGCTACAACCCGGAATGACATTTCAGGCACAAGGTCCTCAAGGTCCAATTATAATCAACATAAAAGAAGTTAAAGATGAAGATACAGTGGTAATTGATCTTAATCATCCTCTAGCAGGCAAAAAACTCCATTTTGATGTCGATATAGTTGAAGTGAGAGAACCTACCTCTGAAGAGCTGTCTGCCAGCGGCTATAATAATGAGGAATAGGTCGAGTGATGGCAGGAATCAGGATCCTTCAAACTGTCAACCCCGCCTTTCTGGCTTGATTCTATTGTTCAGGGCTCACAAAGGACAGAGGGATTCCTTCTCTTTGGGCTTTGTGGGTTCTTAATTTTTTAAATGAAATAAGCCTATAACCCTGATACCAGAGTCTTTTTATGATTGCCTGAATTTCCTCAGTGAATTTAGTTAAGTTTTTTCTTATTTTCCAAACGGGCAAAGGGGGAAAGTACAGGATTTACACTCCAAGCATAACCCGCCATGGCCCATCTTGGCCAAATCCTTATTTGTAATTTTCATATCAGCCAGCAGCCGAGGCAATAAAATATCAAAGCTAGTGGTCTTATGATAGAGACCACAAGCAGGGACACCCACCACCTGAACATGATTAATATGTGCCAGCAATGTCATATTGCCGGGTAAGATCGGCGTGCCGTATTTAATATCAGCGGCTCCGGCGTCCATCAGGCCCTGGTAAGTGACATCGTCCGGGTCCACTGACAGGCCTGCCGTGGTGACCAGCAGGTCTATGCCCTGTTTCAGAAGGTCCCTGATATTTTCACTGATCGCATTACGATCGTCACGTACGATTACTCCCGATAAGACCTCACAGCCATACGCTTCCACCTTATTTTTGATAATAGGGATAAATCGGTCTTCCACCAGACCGAGGAATATTTCAGTCCCGGTTACAAGGATACCAACCTTAGCTTGACGCATAGTTAATACGCGAAACAGCGGTTCTTCCCTTAAAATTGTCATTGCTTTTTCAAACTGCTCCCTGTGTATATACAAGGGAATTGCTCTGGTGCCCGCCAGTTTATTACCTTTTAATGCAACAGTCAGGTTGTGACGTGAAGCGCATTTAACATCGGGCATGAGGTTAAGCATTTCCAGTCGCGCTTCATCAACCTGAAACAAACCGTCCCGCTCAGCGATCAGCTCTACTTTTCCTTCACTCGGTGTGCGAGCATAAGTCACTCCCTCCCCGGCCATGGCCTGGGCAAAGGCCTTGGCGGCCTCATCTTCATGAACCCATTCCGTATCCTCAGGCTTCAGTTCAGACACATAGATTGACTGCCGGCCCATTTTCTGCAGTCGGCATATATCTCCGGCGGATATAGCCTGATCATGTTTAATCGCAGGTCCTTTTTCCTTCCCCGGAATAACCTGCGTCATGTCATGGAGGGCACGATAGCCGGATGCCTCCTGAACCGGTATCGCCCTCAAGCTGGGACCTTTCAAGGCCGGATCTTCTCTTACTCTGGGGTATTCAATGTAAGGAAGTTGTCCCTGACAACCCAGGCATATGGGGCCGTGCTCTAATGGATAAGCTTCATTGCACAAAGGACACAGCACAAACCCTTTTCTTCCTCCTGTTTTGATACTTGCGAGATCAAGTTTTACTTCTTCAAGGCTGCACACAGCGAAACCAGCTTTATGTATCTCATTCAGCAGCAGATCACTATCCTGCTCAACCTTAGACTTCAGTTTGAAAAACCAGCTTTTTATCTCTGCATATGACTCTAGTTTGGGAGGGTCTATGTAGACTCGAACGCCGGCGCCCTCATATTTTTCATAGAAGGTCAGAGCAAAACGCCCAACATCAATTATTTTCAACCAGCCGTTCCCGACAGTGCAAGGGGTCAAAATCTGTATAGCATCAGGCAGACAGGCGCTTGTCTCACAAATTGCATCAAAAAATTTACCACCAGGTAGATGTCTATATGCCAAATCAATCATAAAACCGCCGAGAATCATCCCCGGAGCTATATGACCATGAAATGATCTGACCAGCTGCAGATATTCTTCATAGCTGTAGCCGCATATTCCTGATTTCTGTTGTGTCTCCTTTTTAACTTTCATCTATATCGCCTCAACCCTGCATCTGATATACCTGTGTAATGGTGTTCCCGCGATTTTATCTCTATGCGTATTTTTAGCCAGTCTATTGGCATTGGCGCCATAAGTTTTCCCTTGATGTACCAGGCCGAACCCGTGGGGTAGCATAACGTATCCCGGCCTGGTTTTTTTTGTTACTTCAAGCTCCACGCCTTCCTCCCCCGCCTCTGTGATGACCTTTACCCACTGCCCGTCACTGAAACCATTTTTTTCTGCATCCCTGGAATGCATAATTAAAGTGCATGCACGTTTACCTCTGTTCCACTCGGGATCTCGCATCGTTGTATTGGCATTATAATCCATGTGCCTCCCTGCAGACATTATGAATGGATAGGTCTCCCGACCCTCTTTAAGTTTTTCCAACTCTTGTATCGGATTAATCTCCTCGATCCAATCCCCCATCTCTGGCACGTCCAGGTTAATTCGACAACTTTCAGTAGACAGGGCCTCTAAATGATCCCATGTATCCGCATCTGCTTCACCAACACAGATACCTTCCGGATGTTTCATAAGTGCCTGAAAAATTTTTTCCCCAAGACCGGGGCCCGGAGTGAACCCCGCTCGCGAAGCCAGTTCGTGGGCCTTGGGCGGAAGGCTTTGCAGCATTCCCCAGAGCCAGGCAAGCTGGCTTGAACCCAATTTCTTCCCCAGGGTTTTGGCGAGGACATAAGGCATATCCCTGCCCGCCTTGGGATTTGACTTTATGAATTCGATCAGGGCGGCGCCGAATTTCAACCTGTCTTCTTCATAAGCAGCCTCATAGAGTTTCTGAGGGATTTCGGGAATTATTCCCAGCTGGTCAGCGAGTCGTGCAAATATCTCACCGGCTTCAAGCTGTTCCCCCTCAGGAGACACTACAGGTTGACGAAATTGCATAAAAATCTTGGGAAAGCCTCCTGCCCAGAGATTGAGACCCGCATCCCAGGACTCATAGCCTGAAAGAGCTGGGAGCACATAATGAGAAAGAGCCGCTGTCTCAGTCATTGCCAGTTCAACAGTTACCAGGAGGTCAAGTTTTCTAAATGCCTCTTCATAAGCTGAAGTGTCCGCGAACGATCTCAAAGGATTTGTGGCACTTACTATCACGGCACGCAGTCTGTCCGGATGATCGTTCATAATCTCCTCCGGCATAACATTCGGTGGGTAGAAACCGCTTATAACCGGGTAATTGGTGGCCACAGTCCGCCAGGAGCGTGCCTCTTTTTCTTCCGGTGTTTCCTTACTCTTACCCCCGGCAAAGCGCAGGCTAACCGGAAATATGTTTCCGCCCTCTCTCCCAGTTCGTCCGCACACGGCCAGAAAAACATTTTCGAGATAGGAAACCAGGGTACTGTGCCTGTTCATTAGAACCCCAAGGTCACTCTGATGGCTTGATTTGCACGTAGCAAATAGATGACATACCTCTTTCACCGTGTCATAGTCCAGTTCACAAGCATCTATGGCAGCTTTCGGGTCAAATTCCGTAAACCATAGGCGGATCTTTTCAAATCCGTTAACGTGATCGGCAACATACTCCCGGTCATGCCAACCTTCTTTTAGGATTATAGAAATCATGGCCCGATAAAAAAGCGCGTCCGTACCGGGCCTTATAGGCAGATGGATATCAGCGATCCTGGCAGTTTCCGACACACGGGGATCAACGACCACGAGAAGTTTATCAGGATCCTTGCTAAATTTTGTCAACACGCGGCGCGCCTGAGGGCTGTGATGACTCATCATAGGATTCTTGCCAACTATCATGAGCATGTCCGTCTTAGCTATTTGAGGCTGGGTATGGAGATACTGGTTGCCATAGGTCTTTCCATCCACCCAGAACCTGCCGGTCAGTTCTTGGGCAAGGGCGGTATAATGGTACTGTGAGCCTAATCCCTGGAGCAGGTTAGCGGCAAAACGGCCTTGCATTGTGCAGCCTATTGTAATTCCTCCCATCAGGGCAAGAGAACGCGGTCCGTGCCTATCAACTAGGCTGGAGACCTTTTCAGCAATCTCTTCAATGGCCTGCTCCCAGGATATTTTTTTAAAAGTGCCTCCGACCCTTTTGAGTGGATGCATAAGACGGTCGGCATGGTGCTGATAATACATGATATTCAATCCCTTGCGACAAGCATAGCCCTCGCTCCTGGGATTATCCTTATCTCCTCTGACCTTGACTATACGATTGTTCTCGACTTGAACCTCAAGACCGCACAGGTTTTCTCACAATACACAGGTTGTTTTTTTCCAGCTCATTATTGAAACTCCTTTGCCGCTTTAGAGTGGGTATATTTCCAAAACCTTTAATATAAAAAATCACACTTTATTAACCAGAGAGATCACAGCTGAGAAATCTCTCAGCAGATTCTCAAAGTCCTGGGCACCGAGTCCACTCTCAATTCGTACCTGGGCCTCTCTCCAATAAGGCATAGCCTCACTGATTGCCTTATCTCCGCTTTCTGTCAGGGATACCTCTCTGATCCGCTGATCATCGCCCTGTTTAATTTTTATCAAACCCCTGTTTTCGAGAAGCTTCAGGTTTCTCCCCAGTGTAGTTCGGTCTATTTGCGCCCTTCTTGCAAGTGTCGTAACAGCCACAGGACCTAGAACCCTCACGGCCGTCAACAAAGCAAATTGGGTGCTCCTCAGGCCTGAAGGCTTAAGGCTTCGGTCGTACAATTGTGTAACCGCGCGAGCGGCCCTGCGGAGGTTGGCGCAGGCACATTTCCTGTCCATTTCCAAACAAATGTCTATGCCCACAGCTTTAGACTGTTTTTCGACCATAAAAAATGCATCCTTTTCGAGTTTAGGAGTATATACACCTATTAACAACAAATTCAAATAAAAAAGCGAAGTCTATAAACTGCTGGGACGTAGGCTTCTTTTAGAAAACTCTACACCTCAAAGCGTTGATTTTAAAGACTGCTTGATTGACATTAGGGTTAGTATGGTGTATGGGCCTTTAATATTAAGTTTCTTTTAGGTACTATTGTTATTAATAGTGGCATAATTTTTCGTTACTCACCCCCATGCACAAGCAGCCCTGAAAGCACTCCTATCAGCTTTTGTGCTTTGTGCACCCTGAGATAAAAGCTTCTAGTATTCAATGGTTCCAAATGAATTTAGACAAATTTTTTTACCCCGAACATATTGCCATTGTAGGCGTTTCAAGCAAAAACTTGAACTTTGGTGGCTCAAGCTTCCTTTTTAAATTAAAGGACAGCAGGTTTTCCGGCAGACTCTACCCCATAAATCCAAAGGCCGAAGAAGTATTCGGGCTCAAGGCCTATAAGGACCTGGCCTCTCTACCCGAAGCCCCGGATATGGTCATGGCCTGCCTGCGTGCCCAGGACATTCCCGAGCTTCTTAAAGAGTGCGCGCGAATCGGGACAAAACATATTTACATACTTTCTTCCGGGTTCAAAGAAGTAAACACGTCAGAGGGGCGTCGTCTTGAATCTCTTGTCTATGATATTTCAAGGAAGCATAACCTGTTTGTCATGGGTCCCAACTGCATGGGGCCATATTGTCCATCTGCAGGCCTAACCGCCTGGGGTGCCATACCCGGTTTACAGGGTTCAATCGGCATAATAAGCCAGAGCGGTGGAAACACGCAGAGATTGACTGAATACCTCTACTTTCTGGGTGTGGGGGTTGAAAAAGCGGTAAGCATTGGAAACGCTACAGTATTAAATAGCCTCGATTATCTGGAGTACATGGGGCGGGATGAGAAGATAGATATTATCGCCATGTACCTTGAGGGCATTGACGACGGAAGGGAGTTCCTGGACCTTGCGAAAAAGATATGCCGGTCCAAACCCATTGTTTTGTGGAGAGGTGGTGAATCTGGTGTTGGTGCGGCCACGGCCTGTTCTCACACAGGAGCTATTGCGGGGGAAACAAAGCTCTGGGACGCATTTTTCAGTCAGACCGGCGTTACGCATGTTCGATCCATGGATGAATGGGTTGATGCGCTTCTGGCGCTTTCATTCCTTCCCGCTCCTAAAGGGAAGGGCGTCTTTATCATCGGCGGTGGAGGCGGGAACAGTGTGACCAACAGTGATTGCTGTATCCACGAAGGGCTGGACGTCCCTCAGTTATCCGAAGACACCTTGGAGTCCCTCCGCGAAACAGTACCGACAGTCGGTTCAATTGCTGGAAATCCGCTTGATGACTGGCAGGTATTTGCTGATCCGACCTATCTGGGAAGGATATTGGATCTGGCTTACAAGGACCCCTGTGTATCAATGGTGGCAGTGGACCGATTGATTCCCAGAAAAGCCTTTCACACCTTCCATGATATCGATTCGACAGCCGAGGTGATAAGGACCATTCATAAAATGAACCCTCAAAAACCCGCGGTATTTACAGTGGACTCCGCAGGAGGAGACCCGGACCTGGCCCAAATGGGCGCGAGCATGAGAGCCCGTTTCTGCCAGGAAAGAATTCCGGCTTTCCCTACAATGGAAAGAGCTGCCAGGGCATTAAAACACCTATATGATTACTACCTCAAAAACAAAGAGAATAAAAATGACTGAAGGCACTTTTAAGAAAGTAGGAGATTCGAATAACAGGATGTTCGGGCCTACCTGCCTTCTCTTATGCGGATATGCCTCTTCAGATCAGACAGAAATTCAGTCGCTTATAGGCTCATGCCTCACTGCGGAAACCCCGCTAATATTCGCTACCAGAGAGGATGAGGGAACAAAACTGGGTGAGATAGTGCATTCAAAACCTGGAAAGGGGAAAGGTTCATCTTCTGACCTTAAAAGAGCCATAATAATGTCCGGTCTCATGGAAAAAGAACTTCATATCCTCATGAAAACTTACAGGGAAAAGGGTTTTCCAAAGCAGCTCTGGGCAACACTGACGCCTGTATCAGTAAACTGGACCCTAGGCGAATTACTCAAGGAACTCGCGGCTGAGGCAGAGGCATTCAGAAAAAAACGGCAGAAAGTGACCTAACTGAAAAAAGTTTTGACCATAAAAATACCCGCGTGCTAGCGGGCTTAAATAATAAAAAATAGTTATAATTTCTTAAAATAATTATGAGTTAATACGCTGAGAAAAGAATGGAATTAGCTGGCTCAGGCTGCTTTTTTTTCATTCTCCACTATTCCAAAGTCAAGATCCTGCAAATTCATATCGTATAAAAATCTCAAAGGAACGTTATCCTCAAGCCATGAAATTATGGCGTTCGCAGTTTCTCGAGGAATATCATTATTCAAGACTGTGAATTCGCCCACATTACCACCGAGGCTGTCATATTCATACATTATTCTAATTGACGATTTCCCAGCCAGCTTGCTGGGGATGTTCGACAAATCAAAAATTGACAAAAGTTTGTGTGTGGTTCTTTTTTTACTCATTTTCCCTCCATGAAAATATAGTTTACATATACAAAAGGATACTACAGCTTATTCGGTACTATTAAACCGTTACAAAGTTAAAAACTTATTAAAGGATGATTAGATTATTGTGAACTTTTTTATAATTACCTGTTGTATTACCTTTTGGGAACACTCCCTTCTTCCCCCGGGCTGAACCTCACTGCCAGCGTGCGTACAAGCCCTAAGCAAAGTATCAGCACGCCAAAACCCGATAATGCCTCAAAATCGAGGCCCTGGTTTTCATATAATTTTACAATGAGTTCCCTTATGACAAATACAATGGCAGGGTCTATCATAGTGTTAAGCCGGAATCGGTGTGATTCGAAATAATCTATGAAACTTCTGAACAGCTCAATTATAACCAAAAATGTCAGTATATCTGTAACAACAGTGTGAAATGACTCTCCGACCGGCTGATTTATAAAAAATATTTTTATGCCGAGGAGGGTTCTAATGAGGCCGATAGATAAAACAAGGATGATAAAAGCAACCAGAACGTTGATTATGTAATACAAAAACTTTCTGAATACCAACTGGGGTCCATAACTCCTGACAAGACAAGTTTTTCCCAACTATCATATCTCCTTTTCCAAGCGATGATTGATTTTCAAATTTGGTATAATAGTTTTAGGATTGGATTACGTTAGAATTAGTATTGGGTTGGCCGCTAGTAACAAGGTTTTTGGGGAAATTTTGTAGGCACTCAACACAGCTTTTGTAAATTGAGCAACTCCAAAACATTATGATGATACCACTGGTTTGATATAGACATATATCAACCGCTACGATCAAAGTGGTTCGCGATTACACCTGTCGATATAGGAGGAAGCGACAGTATATTACTGCAATGAAATATTCCCCTTCACTTCTGTTTGGCCTCCATCTCACATTCTTTCATAACTTCAGAAACCTTTTTATACACGTCCGAAAACCTTAACAGACCTATTATCTCATCACCCTCAAGAACGAAAAGCACATCATGCCGGTTCATAACAAAGAGATGAAAACACTTAACCAGTAAATCGTCAGCGCCGACGGATTGTCCTTCATATGG
The DNA here is from genome assembly GCA_964627015.1 of uncultured Desulfobacteraceae bacterium. Taxonomy (GTDB): domain Bacteria; phylum Desulfobacterota; class DSM-4660; order Desulfatiglandales; family Desulfatiglandaceae; genus CAZVGY01. The sequence continues at coordinate 523 of CAZVGY010000105.1, read as the reverse complement.
AGCCTTGATAAAATCTTTTATGTGGACTTCACCTGCTTTGCGACACAGGTCTTTAAATGGATTTCCCCACAGGTCATAGTCTTCCTGCATGGATTTCCACATATATTTCAGCCCAAAGCGGGTAAGCATGTCCTCGGTATCCAGCCTGCTATAATTTGTTTCCAGGCCCCGGATCAGATCAACGGGAGAAAGTTTTCCTATTACCTTTCCGTCTTCATCCTCAACCAGGAGAACCCTCTGATCCAATTCTCCGGACAGATATTTTTTATGGGTAGTTTCCAGGGCAGCAAGAGCCTCATAAAAGGTTGCCTGGCAGGATATTTTTGGAAATTCCTCTATCGGAACCATGAGATCCCGCACTCTCATTTTGTCCATAATATTATTCTCCTTTTAAAAAATTGACCAATCTCTTTCTTGCCCGTTTCTACATTAATCCGCTTCGTAAACTTAAAGGACCGGACATAATTTAAAAAGGGTCTTGACTAGAACAGGACTTAAATTTTAGTCTAAGTTCTCGTCATGA
>CAZVGY010000104.1:0-12094 GCA_964627015.1 uncultured Desulfobacteraceae bacterium | reverse complement strand
TTATCCCCTTCAAGGGGTTATTGCAATTCCGGCCCCTTTGGGGTCGGATATTTAAGAAAGGGGAGATCAAGATACTGGTGGCTACTGATGTGGCCTCACGCGGAATTCATGTAGAGGATATAAGCCATGTCATAAATTACGATCTCCCCCAGTATTCTGAGAATTATATTCACAGAATCGGCAGGACAGCAAGGGCTGGAAAGACAGGCCGGGCTATTTCTCTCGCCTGTGAGAATTATGTGCTCCATCTCGAACCTTTAGAGGAGATGCTCGGATATAAAATTCCTGTTATCTGGCACGAAGACGACTGGCTGGTGAAGGACAAGTCTGGCCCGGTGTTTTCTCCGCGGAAGGCTAGAGAGCGGAGCGCGGGTAAGAGCAGTAAAACAAAGACTACACCCGGGAAGAGGTCGTCAAGAAAGGCAAAGACAGGAGCGATTCGGGGAAGCATATTCGGCCTGGCCCCGGAGAAACAGACCGGAGATGTTAGTAAAGAGGAAAAGCCAAAGAAGAGGAGACGAAGCACCAAAAGAAAAGATGAAAAGATCCGTAAGGAATTAAAAACTGATAAAAATTAGTAATGGCCGGCTTTTATTCTGGCCGAATCTGCACCTGTATTCACATTCCAGTTTTAGTTAGCATGCTTGTTTATAAAACTATACTTCATTTCATCAAGAGGATTATCAGGCGGTGTACACCTACAGGAAACAATACCGTTTTTATGCAGAAGTCCTGGCCATAGTCATCTAACCGCAGAGTTTCTCAAGTTATAATCAAGGCTTGCCGATATATAATTTGCATTTTATTGGAATAGAATACTGGTAACACTTTTAGGGCCTAAAGGTTAAAACGGGATAAGTGAGCCATTTATGAAAATTATTACCACACACAAGAACACGGACTTTGACGCCCTGGCATCTGTATTTGCAGCCCAGGCTCTTTATCCCTCAGCTGTCCCGGTACTCCCAACTATTCTTAACCCGAATGTCAGGGCTTTTTTGTCTTTGCATAAGGATGTTTTTATATTTCATACCCCCAAAGAATTGCCTTTGGAGGAAAGCACTCTCCTTATTGTGGTAGATACAAATAGATGGAGCCGATTGGAGGGTTTTGAATGCCTGGCGGCCAGGCCAGATCTGGATATACATTTGTGGGACCATCATCCTGATGTGGGTGACATAGAAGCCGGATGGTCTTGTAAGGAGTTGGTGGGGTCTACAACCACCCTCATCGTCAGTCGCCTTGAAAAAGAAAAGAACAGAATTTCCCCTATGCAGGCCACGCTATTTCTCGCTGGCATTTATGAAGACACGGGAAATTTGACTTTTCCATCCACAACTGCGGCTGATGCCCGGGCAGCCGGTTTTCTTCTTGAGCTGAAGGCTGATCTGAAAATAATAAAAACCTTTCTCAGGCCTGCATATGGCCCCAAACAGAAAGAAATTCTCTTCCAAATTCTGCGCAATCCTCACAGGATGAAGGTCAATGGCCATACGGTCAGTCTTGGAAAATTGGATATAACAGGTTACACCCCAGGGCTGTCTCTGGTAGTCGACATGTACCGTGATATCCTGAATGTAGATGCGGCCTTTGGCATTTTCAGGGAAGTAAAACGTGACAGCTGTCTTGTGATAGGCAGAAGCATTGGAGAACACCTGAATATTGGGCACATAATGCGAGTATTTGGAGGTGGAGGGCATATGAATGCAGGATCTGCCATGGTTAAATCAGTGAATCCTGATGCACTGAAAGAAAAGATTACAGAATTAATAAAGGGAAACAGGGTAAATTCAGCTCAAATCGGTGATCTCATGAGCTTTCCCGTTACCACCGTCTCTATTGAAACTCCCATGAAAGAAGTAGCTCTGTTGTTGAGAGAAAAAGGTTCAACAGGCTTTCCGGTAGTAAAAAATAATAGGGTTACGGGTATCATTTCTCGAAGCGATTTCAAAAAAGTAAGGAATTCCGAACTAATGACCTCGCCGGTAAGCGCTTTTATGTCAACAAGAGTGTTTGACATCACTCCCGAGAAAAGCGTTGTTGAGGCAGTCCGGTTAATGGTTAAAAATGATATCGGCAGACTTCCAGTAATTCAGGATGGGGAGTTAATAGGAATAATAACGCGGTCCGACGCTATGAGATATTATTACGATCTCTTGCCCGACTGATCCCCCATGATTTTTTTGAGACAAGCTGCGTTTCAGGCCACGTTTCAGGCTTGATATTTTTTTCGCCTTTACGGGGTTGGTCCTGCTTTTTATCGAGTGAACAGGTTACAACGCTTACCTGTTAGAACCCGGTGGCTGTAATCCGACTCTCTAAAGCTGCGCGCCGGATGACCTGAAAATAAGGGCATTATATCCTCTATTTCGATAGAAGTTGTCGAATTTCTTCCTGAATATATTTAAGTGCCTCTACATCCTCCTGTTCAATTTTACCTTTCATATGTTTTGACTTCACCATCTTTTTTATCTGTTTTAGTTCATTCTCCAGGTCAATGATGGAATTGAGCATAATAAGTTCTGCATCTGAGGTTTTTTCCTCAGGGGGACTCTTCACCGCTACTTCTCTTGGCTTGAGCGTGAGCTTTTCCTTCCACCTTGGAACGCGGACTTCAAGATGAAATTTTTCCTTAATTGCAGCAGCCAGTGCCTCACTTGCGGAGGGTTCACCATGAACTACAAAGATACGCGGTCTGCTTTCAAAGTGACTCACCCATTCCAAGAGCTCCTTCCGGTCGGCATGGGCGGAAAAGCCTCCTATAGTGAATACTTTCGCCCTTACAGCCACATTTTCCCTGAAAATTTTTACCTGTTTCGCTCCGTCCACTATTTTTCTTCCAGTGGTCCCCTTTGCCTGGAAGCCAACGATAACAATACTCGCACCTTCCCGCCAGAGATTATGCTTGAGGTGATGTTTGATTCGGCCAGCAGTGCACATACCGCTTCCAGCAATAACAATAGCAGAACCTTGCCTCTCGTTTATGGCGATGGATTCCCTTGTACTCTCAGTAAAAAACAGGTTAGGCATACTGAAGGGGTCATAACCCTGGTCCACTATTGCCTGAGCCTCTTCATCATAATATTCTTTGTTTCTGCTAAAGATTTGGGTGGCTTTGATCGCCAAGGGGCTGTCCAGGTATACCGGTATGTTAGGCAGTAGTCCTTGTCTATGAAATTCTCCAAGTATATAAAGCAGTTCCTGGGCCCTTTCCACGGCAAATGCTGGTATAATAATCTTTTCATCGTGGGATACGCTGTATCGAATTGCCTCCAGAAGCTCTTCTTTACTTTCAGCAAAGGATCGGTGTTCACGATTGCCGTAGGTGGATTCTATGAAGAGATAGTCTGCATCAAAGATTTCATGTGGATCCTTTACGATCAATTGTTGTTGTTTCCCGATATCCCCGGAAAAAACGATTTTTATGGTCTTTTCGGCCTGCTCGATCCACAATTCAAGTATTGAAGATCCCAGAATGTGTCCAGCGTTTCTCAGTCGAGCCTTTACGCCCGGCTCTATTTGGATTATTTGGTCCCTTTCCACCGGGGACAGGAGTTTGAGGCTGGCTTCAGCATCTTCTGTAGTGTAAAGGGGCTCAACCACCCTTTTTGCCTGTCTCTTGTTTTTTCTGGTCTGCCATTCAGCATCCATCTCCTGGATATGCGCTGAATCCAGCAGCATGATACTGCAAAGTTCAGCAGTAGGTGGGGAGGTGATGATTCTCCCCCGAAACCCATCTTTAACAAGTTTGGGAATTTTTCCGCTGTGGTCTATATGGGCATGAGTCAGAAATAAGGTCTCAATAGAGGCCGGGTCAAAACTCCATTCCTCCCAGTTGCGGGATTCTATTTGCTTGCCTCCCTGGAAGAGACCGCAATCTACCAGGATGTTCTTGCCCCCGGGACTTTCAACCAGAAAACTGGATCCAGTGACTGATCCTGCAGCTCCTAGACAGTGTACTCGAATCATTTATTGCTCCTTTACATTTTTTATTTGTCGGCTTCCCAACAGTTAAGTGGTGGATAGCGGTATTCGTTACCTTTATAATTTTTTATAAGGAGCGCCTCACCATCCGTTCCAATAATATAGTCCGGCTGGATTGGGACCTTACCTCCCCCTCCGGGAAGATCAATAGCAAAATGAGGTACGCACAGTCCAGAAGAATGTCCCTGCAGGTTGGCGATAATTTTTTTCCCCTTGGCAAGTGGGGTCCAGAAGTGTGACGTGCCCTTTACGAGATCCGTCTGGAACAGATAATAGGGACGCACCCTTACGGTCAGAAGTTTTTTCATAAGTTTTCGCATAACTTCGATATTATCGTTCACACCTTTCAGTATCACGGTTTGGCAGCCAAGAGGGATTCCAGCGTTGGCAAGCCGCTTACATGCCAGGGATGCATGGGCGGTAATTTCTCTGGGATGATTAAAATGACAATTGATATACAGTGGGTGGAATTTTTTCAGCATTTGGGAAAGGCGGACTGTTATACGGTGTGGAAGGGTACAAGGCACTCTTGTACCGATCCTTATGATGTCCACATGTGGAATTTTACGCAGTCGAGTGAGGATCTGCCGAAGGTCTTCATCTTCAAGTAAGAGAGGATCTCCACCTGACAGAAGTACGTCTGTGATTTCCCGGTTCCTTTCTATATACGCAATCCCTTCATTGATGGATTCATCTGTAACCATAGAGGCATTGCCGACCTTTCTTTTGCGGTTACAAAACCTGCAGTAGACCGCACATTGGCTTGAGACCAGGAAAAGAACGCGGTCAGGGTACCTGTGGGTTATCCCCGGCACCGGAGATAGTCCCTCTTCGTTTAATGGGTCGTCGAAACCCTTCTGATCAAGGATTTCAACAGGATCAGGTATGCATTGTCTATATATGGGATCATCCTTACTGCTTATAAGACCAAGGTAATAAGGATTGATGCGCATAGGATATCGGGCAATCACCTTTTCAATTTCAACTTTGTCTATTTCAAAATGTCCTTGAAGGTCGGTAGCTTCAGTAATGCTTTCAGAAAGGAGCCTTTTCCATAGCTGAGTTTCTTTTGACATCTTTGCTTCTGCAAACAGATTAGTTATTGCTCTCCTTTGTGGGATTATAAGCAGCCTCAATGCGGATATTTTGACTCAGGCCCTTAAGGTTTTTCTATGCTGCCAAGGATAGGACACGGGACCGTGATTTGCAAGTTGTTCAAGTTTTTTTCGGGGATAAATTTTCAGCTCGATTTTTTTACCCAGAGACCGGTTAATTTTATTCAGTCAAAAAGCCTGAAAGCCGAACGAAGAATGGCAGGCGATTTGGGACCACAATTGAATAGGAGATCCCAGGCAGAAAGGTTAGGAATAAAGTCACCCCAGAGCTGGGGGTATATAAACGGCCGGGTTTTAAAGAAATCCAAAAATACTCCGTGTTCCTTAAAAAACCGTTCGGAGAGATATTTTTGCATTGAGCTGTGTGCCAGGAAACTGGTCGCCGCTAATTTTTTACAGATCTCTACTGAAAGGTCAGGTTCTTTTGCATCTATATCAAGTTCAGAAAGGAGAAGTATCCTTGCACCTATGCCCAGGCTTTTCATAATATGCAAAATGATCTTGAGATTCATATCAAGCAATCTTTCATAGCCCACTGAAAACAATTCTTCCAGGAAGTCCAGGTGGTCCTCAAAAAAGGGAGCTCTAGCATATGCCGCCTTAAAACTTGCAATGTGCTTTTTTGCCCAGCGTCCCTCGTGGCATATTTTGACCTGGTTGATTTTCTGAAGGCCTAAACCTTTTTTCCATACAGGAATCGTCATCCAGAGCGTTCCATAATCATTTTTAAACCTGTTTCTGGTCAGCCAGGTAGTCCCTCTGGGAAACTGGACCGTGTCCAGCAGCACAAAATAATCCGACCCCAGGGCTTTTTCAAAAAAACCCGAAAATGGGGAGAAATAGGGCTGGTAAGTGGAGACGATCATATTAAGTGATTTGCATTTGATCCTGAAAAATTTGTGGTCTTTTAACTTTTAGTTCCAAGCATTTGGATAGAGTCAGCCTTTTAGCGAATTCAGGGTGAGACAGGTAGGCGACGGTATTTTTTTCAAGGGTGTCGACACATTGCCTAAAGACTTCCTGCTTTCGGGCCTGGTCAATAAAGTTTCTTTCGACGGCGTGTCTGTATGGAAGGCTTTCTCCAAAAACTTCTTTTATTATGGTGACCATTTCCCCTTTTTCTTTGATAAATTTTAGATATTTAGGCGCAAAGGGAATTTCTATTCGGGCTTCAGCTCTTACAAGCCACCTGTCTCCGGCTAGATGCCGGGACTGATCCCATATTTCGAGCAGGAGTTTGTTTTTAAGGGGTATTGTCTTATAGAGTTTTTCTGCCATTTACATTTACTCCTGGAATAATAGACACTAAAAAATTTCTCCCCTTATGAGGCTTATTACAGCTTTTGAGGTGTATTCTGCGGTGTCAGCAAGTCCATCTACCGGCATAAACGATGGTGCGTTTGCTGAAAAGAGACATGTGGCGGTTGATGGAAATTCTTCATCCTGCTCATAGAAAATATAAAGAAGCTCAATTTTTGGCAGGGGTCTAAGAATTAAAGAAAAATCTCCAACCATGTTAGGCTTACTTTGACCAGCGGCAAGGGCCTCTCGTATTATTTCCTGCTTCTCTTTTATTAAGTTTACGTAAGGAACAAGGACCTTCTCGCTGTTGGCACTGAATGCAGCCTGAAACGGCATGCTATCAGGCAGTTCCCTGAATGCCTTAAAGGGTTCAGACCTGGGATCTTCAGTTCCTGCGCAGATAGCATACAGGGAGACAAGAAGCCCTCTAGGGCCGACTTCCGGCTTCCCTGAAAAGATTATCATGTCAGGGGTTATAACACATTCCTCTCCAAATGCATTCAGATAGTAACGCTCACCCTTCTTTTCAGCCTTGAGCCTGCCTTCGAGATCGGAAACAGGTTTTGTAAAGAGTTTGTAAAGATTCTCATTGATGATATTTTGATAGTTTGTCTTCATTTAAAGGCCCTTTGTTTCTAAAGCTTTATTGTTCTTTCCGTAACTATGTCTGTCTGTACTTCCTCAGATTCCATTTTTCTCTACACCTTAAAAGAATGTCAAGATCCTCTTTGAAGTGAAACCCAACTGGCATACTCTTTGCTTCACGTATTATTCAAATAAGAAACTCGGGATTGATTATGCCTGATTTTCATTCTTTTTTTCCACGTGATTGAATATTCGTTTTGGGAAACAAGCCTTATATGCGCCCATTATGTTCTGGGTAAAGGAGCAGTAGCGTATGAAAAAGATAGTTATCCTTTCCAACCAAGAGAGGCCTTCAGAATTTTTGATTGCAGAACTCAGTGCCCTGTTTCCTGAGTGCGAAATCTCTATCGTTAAGGGAAAGCCTGATCACTATTCTAAAAGAAGAAGTGGAATCCTATGCGACCCTTATCCTTTTAAAAATCCGCTGCCGTTAACAGAGGACACAGCAATATAAATTTTATCGTTTATACAGTCAAAATTATGACATTTTTTGTCAAAAACCTGACCGGTCTTTGATGAATGGTAAGGTCGCTCTGACACCCTTCGACAAATATTTATAATATAACAACTGATTTGGATTTTGCATCGAGGATTTGAAAAGGGTCCGCTCTGGAGCCGGTCTTATTTTAATCAGTTTAAGTTTGTCAGGTTCTTGCCGATAAGACCTATGAACAGAAGTAAAAGACAGGCAGACTTACATGCCCTAAAGGAAAGACCCAGGCCAGGCTCGCAGGAGAGGTGAACCGAAAGTGAAAGTCGAGTTCATAAAAACGAAGGATATAAAGATATTGAGGCGCGCATTCCGGAATACAGGAGATTAATATGACAGGACCCGAGAAAGAAAAGGGGACAAAGGTTCTTACCCCGGGAAAACACCTTACCGCAACAAAGACGGAAAACTTTAGAAAAAGGCTAATCAAAGCTGTAGCGCAATCAGAAGGAGGGGTGATCCTCGACTTTACCAGGGTTGAAGCAGTCGATTCAGCCGGCTTGGGTTTAATAATAGCCGCTCATAATACACTGGCAAACTATGGGAGGACATTGACCCTCACAAATGTCTCCAAAGAAATATATGGTCTTTTTCTGGCGACGCGTCTTGATCAGCAGTTTGAAGTAATTTCGGTTGAATAATCAAGCGGACGTTCCTGGTTTCTTAACCATAAGATTAGCGTTCTTTATAGAACCCAGTGATTCCAGGGGCATCAGTGATGAAGCGTTTAGTGTTCATGCATTGAATAGCTTTTTACAAAAATGGAAAAAAAATTAATCAGTCCGAGCTGATTATATGGGTAGGGTTTAGAATTTAAAATCCTCTGGGTAAAGTATGAAGCCTTTAAAAGGGGTATCATGATGAGCATTAATAACGATGAAACTCTCCAGGTTTATATTGATGAATCTATAGAGCATTTGGCTGATATCGAAAGCGATCTTCTTAGAATAGAGGAAAGAGGAGCAGACATAGATGAAGATCTTGTCAACAAGGTGTACCGTGCCGCTCATTCTATTAAAGGCGGCGCTGGATTTATGGGGCTTTCCAACATAAAAAATCTCACTCACAGAATGGAAAACGTCCTCGGAAAAATCAGAAGCAGGGAAATGACCCCAAATGCCGAGATCATCAATATTTTGCTTCTGGCGGCGGACTCTCTCAGAAATCTTATAAATGACGTAGACAACAGCAATGATATAGACGTATCGGATCATATCGACGCTTTGAATTCGCTTACCCAATCCGAGAGAAAGCAGGAAGAAAAATTCTCAGGTTATAATTGTGTTGACGCCTCATTCATTGAGGGCGGGTTTGCTTTTAAAATTCCTGGAGACACTGTCACAAGGGTTAAGAAGGAAGGAAAATACGTATATTTGGTGCAAATCGATCTTATGCATGATTTACTGATGAAGGGCAGGATGCTCCAGGACCTGTTTGATGAAATACAGGACTGCGGGGTGGTTCTGGACAGTAAGATAGACCTCGCAGCTGCCGGGTTGCTCCAGGATGAAGATATCATCGAAAGTCTCCCTTTCTTGGTATTTTTCGCCTCCATATTAAAACCAGAGGACATAAATGTCCTGTTTGACATTGAAGAGGAGCACATTTTTGAGCTCGATGAAAACCTGACCACCAGGTGCCTTGGCGGGCAGACACCGAAGAGTTATGAGAGTTCCGAAGCGGTTGTGTATGAATCAGATAATCTTCAAGTAAATGATGAAGAAGCCAGGCCCCATGAAAAACAGGAGGAAACGGAAGCCACACCAATTGCAGCAGCCACACAGAACACAGATGTTAAAGAAAGCCGGCAATTGATGAAATCTGTTGCAGGAGAAACAAGTCTTCGAGTGAATGTGAGCCTTCTCGATTCACTTATGAACCTTGCTGGAGAATTGGTCCTGGGCAGGAACCAGCTAATGCAGGCTACTGCCCTGAACGATCTCCATACTATACAGGCTGCTGGTCAGCGCCTCGATCTTATTACGTCGGAGCTTCAGGAGGCTATTATGCTTACCCGGATGCAGCCGATAGGAAATGTGTTTAACAAGTTTCCAAGGGTTGTTCGTGACTTGGCGATAAGCCTGGAAAAAAAAGTAGACCTTGTACTGGAGGGCAAGGATGTGGAGCTGGACAAGACAATTATAGAAGCGATAAGCGATCCTCTTACCCATCTTGTCCGAAACGCTGTTGACCACGGGATTGAATTTCCAGCCGTACGCCGAAAGGCGGGTAAAAGTGCTGTGGGAAAGCTTTTTCTAAAAGCATACCATGAAGCCGGGCAAGTCAATATCGAGATATTTGATGACGGTAAAGGCCTGGATGGAAAGGTTCTTGCAGGTTCTGCTGTAGCCAAAGGCCTGGTGACAGAGGACCAGGTGAGGATGATGTCAGACAAGGAAAAGGTCAACCTTATCTTACTGCCAGGCTTTTCCACCGCCGAAAGGATCACAGATGTATCCGGCCGAGGGGTGGGGATGGATGTAGTCAAGACAAACCTCGATAGGCTGGGCGGGCAGATTGATATTGATTCGCAGCCTGGAATGGGGACAACCTTTCGAATAAAACTTCCGCTTACCCTGGCGATAATACCATGCCAGATAATTTTTACAGGTGGCGAGAGGTACGCCATACCGCAGATTAATCTCGAGGAACTCCTCAGAATCCCGGCAGATCAGGTAAAAAACCGGATAGAGAGAGTAGGTGATGCCGAGGTCGTCAGGTTGAGAGGCAACCTTCTCCCACTTATAAGGTTAGCTGATGTAATAGGTCTTGAGAGAACATACCTTGATTCTGAAGAAAAGATTCTAAAAAAGGACAGGCGGGAGAGGATTTCCGACAGGAGGTCTCCTGACAGCCCAGCGTTCAGTGATTGTTCGCGCAAGGAAATACTCAGTTTTTCGGGCGCTGAGCCGGAAAATCATCTCAAACACGAACGCCGTGAAGTTCCTGACAGGCGTTATCATGCGAAGAGTGCATTGAATATAGTAGTAGTGTCCACAGGCGCCCTTAGCTATGGATTAGTAGTAGACGAACTTCATGATTCCGAGGAGATAGTAGTAAAACCGTTAGGACGTCATCTCAAACACTGCAAGGGATATGCGGGGGCAACTATTATGGGTGATGGCAGGGTGGCTCTTATCCTTGACCTGGGCAATCTGGCACGGATGGCTGATTTGACTTCAGTGGAAGGCACGGACAGGGCCGGTGAGGTTGCCCGGGAGGCAGCAGATTCCTCTAGGATGGATAAGGATAAGCATTCATTGCTGGTTTTCAGGAGTTCTGAGGAAGAGCAGTTCGCGGTTTTTTTGAAGCAGGTTGAAAGAATAGAAAAAATCAAAGCTTCAGAAATAGAATATGTCGGCGGGAAAAGAGTTATTCAGTACCGTGGCGGCAGCCTCCCACTGTTTTCCATTGACGAGGTTGCTAAAGTGGAAACCCTGGCGGAAAAGGAGGATCTCCTTGTTATTGTCTCCATCCTTAAGGGCAAGGAAGTGGGCCTTCTTGCTATAGGGCCGGTGGATGCTGTTGAGATATTGATCGACATCGACAGCAGCACCCTAAAACAGCCAGGCATAATGGGTTCTGCGGTCATAAGTGGAAAAGCCACCCTTTTGGTGGATATGTTCGACATCGTCAAGATTCTTAATCCAACCTGGTTTTTAGAGAAAGAAAAAGTTAGGAGTTCTAAGAAAGAAGTACCCACGATACTTATCGCTGAAGATTCAAATTTTTTCCGCAGCCAGGTTAAAGGGTTTATGGAGGACGAGGGCTACAAAGTCATTGAGGCTGAAGATGGTATGGCTGCCTGGGATCTACTTCAGAAGCATGCTGAAGAAATATCACTATTGCTAACTGATATTGAAATGCCCAACCTTGATGGAATAGGTCTGGCGAAAAAGGTCAAAGGGGATAATAGACATTCCAGTTTACCGGTTATTGCCCTTACCACTCTGGCAGGGGAAGAAGATATAAATAAGGGAATTGAAGTTGGAGTTGATGATTATCAGATCAAACTCGATAGGGAAAAGCTAATAGAGAGCGTTAAAGCGAGGTTGCCCTGACCGAGTCTAGCGAGGATGACCTTTTGGTTAAACCAAGATTTATAACCGATATGTTTGCGTGATCGTAGAACGAAACGTTCTGGGTTGGAAAGCAGATTACGGGAAAAAAGGGGAAGGAGGAGGGTTTTAAATGAAGATAAAACTTAAAAATAAAATTATGCTCAGCGCCTCGGTTATGCTGATTGTGGTCATGCTGATGTCTACCTTGGCAGTGTCCGTTATAATTAACCGGCAAAACCGAAAAGCATCTAATGAGTTACTGGGAAATTCATTCAACATCATAAAGGACACCATAAAGGAAAAAAAAGAAAAACTGATTTCTGATTGCCGCCAGATGACTAAAGTGAACGACATGGGATCAAAGGTCGCTTTTGTGTCTAAGAACGGATCGGAGATGAGTCTCCAGGTGATGCGGGCGACATATCTGGATATTACTACTTCACTTTACAATATAGGGGTGACGGCTGATGTATGGAATGCAGTTATTTATGATGTGC